>JBHIWP010000304.1:0-7530 GCA_041987425.1 Promineifilaceae bacterium (SeqCode)
TTGGTGCGGCGCACTTCCAAAACGTAGACGCGAATTTTGTCGTGGGCGCGGTAACGCTCGCCGGGCACCTGCTGGCTCTTCGGCAAGATCGCCTCCGTGCGCCCCAACCCAATGGTAAGATGCTGCCCACTGACGCTTTGCACCGTGCCGTTGACCAGCTCGCCTTCACGGCCAGAAAAGTCTTCGTACAGCTGCTCTCGCTCTGCTTCGCGCACGCGCTGCAGCAGCACTTGCTTGGCAGTTTGGGCGGCAATACGGCCGAAGCTAGCGGTGGTGCTATCTACCATTACCAGATCGCCGTACTGGGCTTCTGTGTGCCCTTCGCGCTTGGCCTGCTCCAGCAGCACCTCGGTGCGGTTGTCAAAAATTGAATCCACCACTTCTTTTTCAGTGTAGATGGTGGGTTCGCCCGTGCGGGGATCAATATCGACCGACACTTTTTGCTGGGCGCTGATGTTGGTATCGCGCCGGTAAGCGGACACAAGCGCCGTTTTGAGCGCCTCAAAGACTTCGTCCTTGGGCAAACCGCGCTGTTCGCAAATTTCATTAAAGGCTAGGATAAATTCGCTTTTCATAGAGCAAAAACCTTATGTTCAGTTAACTGTTTCTCGAAAAATCCTCCTGCTATGGGAGAAGAGAAACTCTCTTACTGTGATCTCCTGTTTGAGCCCAGAAACAAAAAAAGTGGGGAGTGCCCACTTTCCGCGTCGTGCTCGTCAAATGTAGGCAAAGTATAGCATGAGTTTTTCCAGTTGGCAAAATTTATTTGCAGAAAAATGAGCAAATTTTCAGGAGTAATTGGCAAAAATGGCTGGACTTCGTCATGCGTGAAGGTGTCGCATACAATTGGCGGATGGAAGTGCATGGGTTGGAGAAACGGCCGTCTGACGTCCCTCTTGTTATTTTGGACACAGAAACAACAGGTCTGTATCCGGGATTAGGGCACCGCGTGGTGGAAATTGGAGCCATTCGCCTTGAAAACTGGCGCGAGGTGGGGCGAATGAGCACCTTGCTGCATCCGGGGCGTAAAATGGATGCCAAAGCCAGCAGCGTCAACGGCATTACCGACGCCGATCTGGTGGGGCAGCCAACCTTTGGTGAGATAGTGAATGACTTGCTGGCGCTGCTAGACGGTGCTGTGCTCGTAGCCCACAACGCTGAGTTTGACGCCGGTTTTCTGGGGCAGGAGCTGGTTATTCATGGCTTAAAAACAGAGGGAGTGCCGGTTACATTGACCAATCCCTGGCTGTGCACCTTGCAGTTGGCAAGGCGCTACTTTCATTTTGGGCGTAATAATTTGAGCCACATTGCCCGTCATTTGGGCATACGCATGGGGCAGGCTCATCGCGCGATGGGTGATGTCTATATGACGGCCGAAGTCTTCAAGCGTATGGTGCGCACCTTGCAGCAGCGCAAGCTGGAAACGGTAAGCGATTTGTTTCTCGCGCAAGGCGTGCCTGTCTATGCGCCGCCACCGGCCCGCTTAAATTTACCGCCAGCTCTCAATGCAGCCCTGGTAAACGGCCGTAACCTGCGTATTCTTTACCTGGGCCAGAGCGGTGAATCCAATCGGGAAATTACGCCGCTCTACCCCAGCCAGCACCGCGGCGTTTCGTATCTGGTGGCATACTGTCATCAGGCCAAGGACCAGCGCACCTTTCGGCTGGATCGAATTTTTAGTGCAGAGCTACTTTAGCAACCGTCCTGCGTACTGTGGGCTTTATGCTGTTTGCAGTTAGTTGAACTTTTCTCACTATTTAAGGAGCTTCGGCCATGCCCCAACGTTCTTTTCCTTCCTTAACCGATTCGCGTAACGGCCGTTTCTTGCTGTTTGGTTTTCTCTACTTTACTCAGGGGGCTATTGCCGCCTACGTTCTCATCTTCAACAATTTGTATCTGCGCGCTTTTGATGCGGCCGCCTGGCAGCTTTCGCTGCTTAACGGGCTGCTGGTGGTGCCATTCATCCTTAAAATCGGCATTGGTGTGTTGAGCGATAAATTCAGGCTGCGGCTGCCCGTTTTGGGCACGGGGCATCGACGGCCGTACATTGGTCTGGGCCTGTTGCTGATTTCCTTCGGCGGAATTGCCGCCGCGTTTGTGCCGCCGGTAGAGATGTATCCCCTGTTTGTGCTGACGGCGCTTTTTATTGCCCTGGGGCTGGCTTTGTATGACACGGCAGCCGACGGCTACGCTATTGACGTGACGCCGCCCGAAGAGCAGGGACAGATTCAGGGCGTGATGGTTGTGGGGCGGGCGCTAGGCGTGGTGATTTTGGCGTCGATTTACGGCCGTATCATTGCCATGTTTAGCTGGACGGTGATTTTTGTGGCCATTGCCTTGCTCACGCTCACGCCGCAAATCTTGCTGCGTTTTACCCATGAACCGGCCGAGCGCAGCCAGTCTCAAGCCTTTAGCTGGGAGGCGCTGCGCCTCCTGTGGCGTCCCGATATTTTCCGCTTTAGCCTGTATGCCATTGTCTACTCAGTGGCTATCTACGGGGCCAACGCCATTGTGGCCCTTTTTGCCTACGAGGGGTTGGGGCAGTCGCTGGTGCAGGTAGGGGACGTCGCCGCATTAGGGGGCATTGGCATGGTGGTGGGCGGCGCAGCAGCCACCTACCTCATTCGGCGGCCCACTGTTTCCATCTGGCAGCAGGGCGTGTGGACGGCCGCGGCCGTTTTTGCCATTTTGCTGCTCATGGCCCTGGTCGCCAACGAAAATAACATCATGCTGATGTTCGTGCTGTGGGGCGTATGTCTTTCTGCCTCGGAGCTGATTTACATAACGTTGGCTATGGCTAAAGCCGACCGGCGCATGGGTGCGGGCCAATTTGCTATCTTTATGGCTGTTTCTAATATCGGGGTGGGCTTGGGGCAATCGGCATCCACCAGCCTGATAGACACCGTAGATTTTCGCTGGATTTTTGTGGGTCTGGCCTTTATTAACCTGCTGCTGTTCCCCTTGCTGGCGATGATGCGCCAGGATGACGCCCGCGACCCCAATCCATTGTTAACGGCCGTTTCCGGCAACTAACTCCCTCCTTATAGATTCCCCAAAACGATTTCTGACAGTTCTGGCAGACATTCAGCTTACCGGGCGGCATTGAGCCGCCCATTTCTCGTTGGCTTAGTTTTAGCGCGGGCGGGCGTTGAAACGGCTTTTCAAGCGGTTAAGAAACGGTCGCTGTGTAAACTGCAAATCAACGGATAGCGAAGCGGCACTCACCAAATCAATCCACATCCCCTAACGATAGTTAGATTACACCACAGCGCTTATGGCGCAAACTATAAGGCAGATAAACGAACACTGTTCCACCAGGCCTAACAACATGAAGCAGCCAGTGTTCAATTTTTTTCCGGAGGTAAACAGTATGTCGACAGTCATACAAACCGCACATGCCGAAGCGACCAAATTTGCACCGCGCCAAACGTTCACGATGCTTCTGGGCAATGGCCTGGCTGGCAAAACAAGCGTCACGATTCGCCCCGTCACCCCTGCTGACCTGGAGCTATTGGTGGAGTTACACGGCCGTCTTTCAGATGAAACGCTATTCAAACGTTTTCTGCGACCTTACCGGCCTACCGTGGACGATATTGCTTTCATTGTCAACCTGGCAGCAGGCCAGGGCGCTGCGCTGGTGGCCACGGTCATCAGCCGCCAGCGAGAAAGAGCAATTGGCCTGGCTTACTACGTGGTTGAGGATGTGGATCATCCCCTCACGGCCGAACCTGCTCTTGTGGTGGAAGATTGGTATCAGGGGCAGGGCATTGGCACCCATCTATTTGAGGCGCTGCGGCAAACGGCCGTAGCCCGGCAGATCAAAGTGTTTAACGCGATTCTGCACCCGGCCAATGGCAGCATGATGCGCATCTTTGAGCGATCTGGCCTGCCCTTGCGGCAAACGCGCAGGTTTGGCGAGCGAGATGTGCAAATCCGGCTTCAGCACAGCCGGAATGGAGAAATCAAATGAATACCGAGCAAGATTTCTATATTTGCTTATTCTGTTTTTTCGCTTCAGAAACAAATGACGAATGTCACGATCGGTTGATGGCCCACTATACCGGATTTCCGGTAGGTGATACCCGTCTTAAACCCATTCTTGACGAAGCGGGCGGCGTCAAAACCAGAATGCCCCGCTGGATGTTAGAGGCGCACGCATAATTTTGCTATACGCGCCCAGATTTTAGGAGGTAAATGTCATGGTGACATCCGCCCAAACCCATAAATTTAAGCACGCTTTGCCGGTTTCGTTTCCCTACGATCATGCTGTGGTCATCGGCAGCGGTATCGCTGGCTTAACGGCCGTTCGCGTGTTAAGTGACTACTTCAACCAGGTTACGATCATTGAACGGGATATGCTGGAGGCCCCGCACGAGTTTCGCCACGGCGTGCCGCAGGGGCGCCACACCCATACGCTCATGCCGCGCGGTCAGGCATTGTTGGAACAGCTCTTCCCTGGCTTGCTCGATGAAATGCAGGCTAACGGCGCAGTGACAATCGACGCGCAAAGAGATATTGCTTATTTCAAGAACGGCGGCTGGCAAATCCCCCAGCATCGCGCTACCAATATAGCCAGCAGTCGACCGCTGCTTGAAAACACCATTCGCCAGCGCGTCCTGGCTCTGCCTAATGTCTCCTTGATCACCGGCGGCAACGTGGTGGGCCTGCTGACGGATGCGGCAGGCAGGCAGGTGACTGGCCTGACGCTGCGTCCCCGGCGTGGGGCCGCCTACACGGAAAACGAGCTGGCGGCGAACCTGGTGATCGACGCCAGCGGTCGCGCCTCTAAAGGGCCGCAGTGGCTGACTGAGCTGGGTTTCGCGCCGCCCGAGGAGTGGCGCATCAATCCGTTTGTAGCCTACACCTCATCCCTGTATGAGCGCCCGGCAAGCCATCACGGCCAATGGAAAACGCTTTACGTCAGTCCTGAACCACCGCACGGCACCCGGGGTGGCATCATCACGCCCATGGAAAACGGCCGTTGGTGCGTAACCCTCATTGGCGTGGCCGGAGACGTGCCGCCCCATGATGAAGCTGGCTTTCTAGCCTATGCCCGCAGCCTGCCGACGCCCAGCTTTTACGAAGCGATCAAAAATGCTCGGCCGCTTTCTCGGCCCGTTGGTTTTCAGCGCACGGAAAACCAGGTGCGTCGCTACGACAAGCTGCCGGAGTATCTGGATGGCTTCCTGGTTTGTGGAGATGCGGCCATCGCCCTGAATCCCATCTACGCGCAGGGGATGACCGCTGCGGCCCAGGCAGCCAGCGCCTTACAGCGCAGCCTGCAGGCGCAATTGCAGCAGTCACCAGACAGCCTGGTGGGGCTGGCCGCTCGCTTTCAGCCAATGATGAGCCAGGCAGTGCAGCGGCTGTGGCGCATTGCCACCACCAACGATTGGGGTTGGCCCATTACCGAGGTGACAGACGACACGGACGATTGATGTTTCGCCAAATAAATATTGACGTATACTCAGCCCATGGAAAATGGAAATAACTTTCGCGTAGGAATTGTAACCGGAGCTGGCCAGGGTATAGGCGCTGCCATTTCCCAGACCCTGGCTGCTGCCGGTGTCCGAATTGCGGTCAATGACATCAATCCAGATCGCGCAGAGCGAACGGCCGCAGCCATTCGAGAGCAGGGCGGCGCAGCGATTGCCATTGCCGCCGATGTGGCCAACAAGTTCCAGTGCGTACACCTTATTGAGAGCACGCGTGCCGAATGGGGCCAGCTAGACATTTTAATCAACAACGCGGCCATCATGCCTCGTTCCACAATTCTGAAGCTCGACGAGTGGGAGTGGAACCGCTGCCTGGAAGTGAACCTGAAGGGCACATTTTTTATGAGCCAGCTCTGTGGCCGGGTGATGGCCGATGAGAACCAGGAACGCGGCGGCGTGATTATCAACATTGCTTCGACGGCAGGCGTAAATTTGCCCCTGGAGAGCCGGGCGGCGTACTGCGCCAGCAAAGCGGGTGTTGTGGGTTTTGCCCGCGAATGCGCCCGCGAATACGCTCAGTACGGCATTCGCGTTCACACACTGCTGCCCGATGAGGAACGGCCGTCTCCTCTGCAAACTATTGCCGACACGGTGCGCGCACTGTGCCACCAGCCCGGTGATGAGCTCATTTACCTGACCGCTGCCTGAATATTGTGGAGAAAGTAGAGAGTAATTGAGTAATTGGCTTGTAGTTTAAGAAAATAATCGGGTAACTGACATCCCCACGAAAGTGGGAATCCACACGTCTGGACTCCCGTCTCACGGGAGTGACGCATGGATCACCCAATTACTCATATTTCAAAGCCCTGATCGGCGACAGCGTCGCTGCGCCCAGTGCCGGATATAAACCAGAGATGAGCCCCACGATGGTGGCAAAGACAAGGGCAAACACGGGTAGCCACGTAGGCGTAGCCACGGCGACCGTCGGCGGCGGTGCGCCGGTTTCCACCGACTGCCCGGCCAGATAAGCCAGCGCCAGCACGTTCACCACCTGTCCCAGACCCCAGCCCAGCAGCACGCCGCCCAGACCACCCAAAAAGCCAATCCCGGCCGATTCGCCTAGAAATACGGCCAAAACGTGGCGATTGGTTGCGCCAACGGCCTTCATCAGGCCAATTTCGCGCGTGCGCTCTAAAATGGCCATGGCCATCGTGTTGGCAATGCCAATGGCCGCTACCAGCAGCGCAATGGCGCCCACCCCGCCAAATATCACCTGCAGAATGGTGTAAAAACCGCTGATGCCCTGCACAAATGATTGGGGCGTGTAGGCCTGGTAGCCTAGCGCCACAATCTGGTCGGTGATGTCAATGACGTTTTCGAGGGACGCGGCACGTACCACCAGCCCGGGATAGCCAACTTCGTCCCGGTCGGTGGGTTTACCCTGGACCCAGGTGTTGTAGCCTGCCATCTCCGGCAGCGAAATGTACATGGACCAATCTGGTTCGTCGCGGGCCTCGGCTATTACCCCGGCAATGCGCAGGCGTACTGTTTTGCGGGTTTCGGTGCCGTCGCTGTTCCATTTCACCAGCACCAGAGAAACTTGCTTATCCAGCAGATCCTCGGCGGACGGGGGCTCGATGGATTCGCCAGGGCGGGGGCGTGGATTATACAGGTTTTGCGGCACGGCCGATCCAATGATGATTGTGCCTCGCTCCAGCTTCAGGGTGCCTACCTGCGGTTTTACGCCCAGGTTGCTCAGATCATCCGTGCCGATCCCGACCAGGTTGCCGCCACCCTCCAGACGGTCGACAGTAATAAAGCCCCAGCCCTGGAAATATTCTTGGGGAATAACGGCCGTTACCCCCGGCAGTGCTTGAATATCGGCGATGGTCTGGTCGGTGATTACCGTGATATTGCCCGGTTCACCCGTTTCCGGGTCTGGCTCGCCGTAGTTGGGCCACACCTGAATCTTGGTCAGATCGCCAATACCGCCCAGCTGGCTGGCCGCGTTCTGCTGCAAGCCGTTGCCCAATGACACCAGCAGTACCACCGCCGCCGTGCCGATGATGACGCCAACGGCCGTTAGCGCCACGCG
>JBHIWP010000305.1:0-7471 GCA_041987425.1 Promineifilaceae bacterium (SeqCode)
ATGCGCTTCGTTACCCGTTGCCTTAATCAACTCGATGCTGCGCAATGTTTGCACCAACGACGACTGGGTCTGCGCCTGTACTTCAAGCTCTAACTGATTCAGCTCGTGAATGCGCCTGCCCAACCAGGCAAAAGCTGCCACCTGCACCAGGCCAAAGCCAACCACGATAGCGCCCAAGAGCGGCAGGCGCAGGAAGAGGATTGCCAGGTACAAAACCAGGAGAAAGAGGTCTAATACGGCCGTTATCAACTGATTACTCAACAGGTCACGAACGGCCATATTGCTGTTGATGCGAGCCAGCAGATCGCCCGTTCCCCGCTGCTCAAAAAAACGAAACTCCAGGGCCAGCAAGTGGCTTACAAATTGGCGCATCAGCCGCTCATCCAGACGGGTGCGCAGGGCCACCACCAGCGCCGAGCGAACATAGCCCAAAATGCCCTGCATGAGCACTATGAACAGAATGGCAAGGCCAATCAGGCCCAGCACGTTTTCTAGCTGCAATGCCAGCACCCTGTCTATAAGCACCTGAGTCAAAAACGGCAGCCCTAGCCCCACCACGGTCAGCAATGCAGAGGCGGCCAGGAGCTGCATCGCCAGCGGTTGAACACCCTCAAAGCGAAAGAAAGTGTCAAAGTAATATTTCCAATTCTGATCGCGTTTGAACTGCTCAGCCCGAAATCCAGGACCGGGCTTCATTGCCAGAAAAATGCCGGTGAACGCCTTCATAAAGGCTTCTTTGGCGAGCGTCAGGCGGCCAACGGCCGGATCAACAATCTGTATGCTGGCCGGTGAATATTTTTCTAGCACTACGTAATGGTTGAAGTTCCAGTGGATAATGGCGGGCAGCGGTAAAAATTGCAGCTGGTCCACATCATGCACAGACAGCGCCTCCACCTCCAGACCCAACGACTCAGCGGCCGTTTTAAGCTGGCGCGCACTCACGCCGCCGCGCCCGCTGCCAACTATCTCATCACAGGCGGGCAGGCGAATGTTCATGCCGTAATAATTGAGCAGCATGGTTAAACAGGCCGCACCACATTCGGTCTGCGACATTTGATGAATTACCGGAACGCGTTTCGCCATAAGTTACTACCTCAATTTATGCGCCAAAATGGGCAGTCACGTTAAAATAGAAAATTATGGATGCAGCTCAAGGAGAAAGATATCCACTCACACAACTAGAAGCCAGCTCAGATCGCCCAATATTGTTCATCCATATTCCTAAAACGGCAGGCGCTACACTGACGGCACTGCTAGCCAGCCAATACCCGGGGCAGGTGAACCAGCGCCGCTTTTGGCATGATCCGGCTCAGCCAGACTACAGCATTTCTCACGCTTCGCCAGCGTCCTTGCGGGATACAAAGGTGTTTGCCGGCCATTTTTACTACGACGTGGGCAAAATCTTGCCGGAGCCGCCCGTTCGGCTCATCTTTTTGCGCCATCCGGTAACCCGAATTTTATCACTTTACAACTATTATCGCGGGTTTTCGGGCCATCCGCTGCATGCCCAGGTGAAGCAGCTATCCTTTGCTGAGTTTGCCGATTGTGACCCCGGCAGCCCATTTTACGAAGCTACCCACGACTATGTTTGCCACTATCTAAGCTGTGAGTTTGATATTTCAACGCCGCTGGATATTCAAACGGCCGTTCCCACCACGCCTCCAAACAGGCTCGAACTGGCCCAAACAAGGTTAGCTGGCTGTGAGTTTGTGGGCCTCACCGAAAAGTTTGGCGCCTCCTTGCAGCTGCTGGCTCACACGCTTGGTTGGGATGCCATTGCGCCGTACCAAAACATCAACGTCACCCCGGCCGCAGGCAAGCTCAAAGTTGCCGAAATACCTGAAGATTTACTGTATACCATCATTGGCAACAACGCAGAAGACATGATTTTATATGATTTAGCTTTAAAGATGTTCCAGTCCCACTGGGCCCAGTATCAATCATCATAAGAGAGTCGATTCAATTGCCATCGTTTTGATTTGCAAAAACGAACCCGCGTTTGCCATGTGCCAGAACGCTTACAATACCTGCGGCGGCTCCAGCAGCAGAACAGACGGCACCTTGTCTGGATACGCCAGCCGCAGCAGTTCATAGCCCGCCCCGGTAATTCCCGTCATCATGCCTATCGTCTCAATGGTCAGCGGAGACGCATCGATGCAGCCGTACTCATCTAAACTGGCTAAAATTTGCGCGGCAATCTGGTAAGTTTGCCGCGTATATGGCCCACCGGGCAGCGTCTGGCTGGCGCTCAGCAGCAGTTCCAAATTCCCCAAGTCGCCATGACACAGCGTGTGGTTGGTGCCAAAGCCATCTTCCTGCGTCCTTCTCACCGCAACATCAATGTCATTTAGCAGGTCCGTTGAAGGTGCACGCACGCTGGCAATGCCCACGCGCGCCAGACCAATCCCCGGCGTGCCGTGACACCAGGCCGCTGGCTGATCTTCGCCAACCCGGCTGGCATAGTCTGCATATTCGCTTCTTACGTCAATCCAGTTTTGCTGCTCGGCGGAATAGTGGGAATTGTCGTAACGAAGCGCCTCGTTGGCTAGCGCATCGTAGGCAGCATGGCCCGTTAGCTGAGCCAGAACGGCCAGAGCATAGGCAATGCCCGAGGTGCCGTGCGAGAAGCCAGTGAGCGGTTTTTCCTGTTCGGCGTCGCCACGAATTAGCCAGGCGCAGCCAGCAGGCATCCTTTCAGCATTATCGCGTAAATGCTCGCCACAGCGATTCATGGTGTCCAATATGGCTGCCGAGGGGGCGCACTTATACAGGCTTCTCAGCGCCAAAATACAGCCACCGCTGCCGTCGATCACGCCAAACTGTTCGTCTGCCGCAATTAAATGATTGATGGTGGGTAAAAGAGCTTCCGCCTCCTGCCACAGCGCAGGCTGCTGCCACAGCGCCCCCAAATGGGCCAACGTGTAGATGTAGCCGCCTAAGCCAACAAAGCCGCCAATCTGCCGAACAGGTTTGACCTGCTGGTGGTAGGCCAGATTTTTCCGGGCACGAGTGAGCACTTTTTGGGCCAGCGAGCCATAGGCTGGCTGCCCCGTTATGGCGCTTAGATAGGCAAAAAAGAGGGCGGGACCAGAGAGGCCATCGTACAAATCAAAGTTAATCGGGCCAATTTTCCAGTAGCGCTGGTAGAAGTTTAGAATGACGGGATTGAACCAGGTGGCCTCGTGCGCGGTTTCAAAGCAGAGCGCGGCTAGCTGGTCAGCGAGGCGCTGGGACCACTGTAGCAGCTGTTCTGGGGCGGCAGGAGCCGTGGCTGGAGGCAGTTGATAGGTGCTAAACGGCCGTTCCTCACGCACAAAACTGTTGGCATTGATGGCATTGCGCAGCAACCAGGTTTGCCTGTGCAGGTCAGCCTCAGACAACACGTTCAGGCGGTTTTGGGCTTGAAACAGAGCAGAATGGCGCACGATGTTGTCCACGGCCGTTTCACCATACCACAGCTTTTGAGACTGAACGGCCGTATAAAAAATGGGAATATCCCCCGCGACCAACTGCTGACGCTCCAGCGCATAAACGGCCGTCAGTTCCGGCCAGAAATGATAAGGCACCCACAGCCTGTCCAGCAGGCGATCCCGGTCCAGGGCATCGCGCAGCCAGTCCGGGTGAAAGCTGGCCTGCAAAAGCGAACTGTAATCCTGAGTGGCGCGGAGAATCACGCGGATCGAATCGTTGGCACAGTGGTCGACCCACTCAGTCAGCAAGGCTCGCGCCTCCAGACCCCACCTGTACATCTCTGCAAACCCCTCGCAAATGGCTTCCACATACTCAAAAACAGACACGGACTGCCCGGCCAAAGTGGGCACATTGGCGCTGCCGGTGTCGCCCATGCCCGCTAGGCCGCTGTGGTCAGCATAGACCAGCTCGCTGCGGTTTTGATGCTCCTTCCAGTTGGGCACGTAGCCAATGTTTAAGATGGTGTGGATAAAGTCTGCGGCCGTTTCCTCTTCAGTAGACAGGTTGGGAAATAACAGCGTTTCCAAATCCACAATCAAGGGAAATTCACCACTGGCGATCACGTTTTCATAGTGCATGTCGGTGGCGTTGAGCAGGTAAGTTAAGCCAACGAGATACCCTTGCCGTTGAAAAAAGCGCGCCAATTCGGCTTCCGTCTTGCAGCTTTGCTGGGACACGTAGGCAACCCAGCCATAGCCATCCCGCTGCAGCGTTTGGCAACTTTGCAAGGCCAAGGCGGGCCGCCCGGGGTGCTGGTTAAACCGGGCAATCAGCGCCTCGTAGTGCACGTCTACATCAACCGGGCGCGGTTTGTATATGAGCTTGCGGCCCGAGGCAAAAAACAGACAAGCTACGGATTCGCCCTGATGCTGATCCCCATAGCCATCCTCAAAGCCAATCAGCTCGTCTCCTGCCAAAGCAAAGGCACGATCAATCTGCTCGCGATCCTGCAAGAAACGGCACAAAAAGCGCTGGCTGCCCGCGAGCCACTCCTGCAAGCGCTGCACAATGAGCCGAATGAGCACCGGATACTCCTGCCAAAAGGCCCGCTTGACCTCTACCGTGCACAGCTGCTCGATAAATGTGCTCGTTTTTTGCTGGTCGGCCACGCTGCTCAGGCTGCCTTGCAAATCGGCCACGTGGTATTCCAATTCCAGCGTATATTCGGCCACGCCGAGCAGCTTTTGGCACAGATTACTGACGCAATTTTGGGACAAACGGCCGTAATCCACCCCACCAGCAGCGGCAGGCGTTTCATTTAGCTCAGCCATCATGGGAGATAGCTGAGCCACAGCCCATTCTATAAGCGGCGAAAAAACGCGCAGCAGCCGGGGATCGCCCGCTTCTGTAATGGGCAATGCTGCGTAGTCAAGTGGAGGCAGGTCGGCGGCACACGCCTGCTGGATAAAGTGCAGCCACGATGGAAGTGGTTCAATTTTTTCTAAAGGGATAGGTAGGAGTGAGGTTATTTTTAGAAAGTCGGGTGGAGAAAGGTTATCTATTTCCAGGCGCTGCGCCCAGATTGCATTGTCGGTGAACGGCCGTTGCTTCCGCCACAGACTTAATCTTTCTTCACCTAACGGTACATTAACAAAATCTGCTGTAAACAGGTGGGGGTGTTTTTGAAAAAGCTCAATCCGCTCTGGCAGGGTGAGGGCATTAAACCAGCTCCCCCATGAGATGATGTCTACAAACATGCCAATCCAATTGCCTTCGTGTTACGGAAACCACCGCAGTTTTCGCAAGGTGCCCTCAAAAAATGGCCATAAACAAAACAAGGGATAGGCATTTTAATACCTATCCCTTGCGCGTCCAAAAATTCTAACTTATGTGCAGGGTGCCGCGGCTGCGTTGGTAGAGAGACGAATAGCAAAAAGTGCCTTGGGAGGGCAAGAACAGTGGGTCTTGCAAGACGTATCGGTAATGGTCCACAAGATGCGATCCCCAAGGGCACCACCCACCACATTTTCCAATTCGGTGTCGGCGACAACGCCGAGGTTTGCAATGTCGGGCAGCTGAGCCTTTTCGGCTTCTGACAAGCTGTTACGGTAGGCTGAATCTTTCAGCGCGCGCAAGATATCGACTTTTTGCATATGCATACTCCTTTGGCTAAACATGAGGGTTAATAAGTAGACCACCGTAAGTTACTATAACTACCCGGGCTTTGTCAACCGGCCATTTTCAGACGCGCCCGGCAACTGCGTACGCCACCGGATCGGCCATAAACTCACTCCCATGTCAGTACGTCAATGCTCATCGAAGAATCCATACCGAATACTGATTACTGAATACCGCTCACCGCTCCCCCAGCAACACCTCGACCTGCTTACCCGCGCGGTAGCTGCTGCGCACCAGCGGGCCGCTTTCTACCCAGCGGAAGCCCATCTCCGTGCCAATCTGCTTGAGCTGAACGAACTCTTCGGGCGTGTAGTAGCGCGCAATGGGCCAATGCTTGCGCGTGGGCTGCAAATATTGGCCGATGGTCAAAATATCCACGCCCCAGCTGTATAAATCTTGCATCGTAGCTAGCAGCTCATCCCAGGTTTCACCCAGGCCCACCATGATGCCGCTTTTAGTGAGCAGATGCGGGGCCATCTGCTTAGCGTTGGTCAGGGTCGCCTGCGCCCATTCGTATTTGTCCTGCGGCTGGATAGCGCGGAAGAGGCGCGCCACGGTTTCTACGTTGTGGTTCAAAATTTCCGGCCGGGCGTCCATGACAATTTGCAGCGCCTCGCGGCTGCCTTTGAAGTCAGGAATGAGCACCTCAATAGAGCAGCCGGGCTGCACTTCGCGGATGCGGTTGATGCAGGCGGCAAAGATAGGTGCGCCGCCATCGGGCCGCTCATCACGGTTGACGGAGGTGATGACCACGTGCTTGAGATTCATAGCCTGGACGGCCTGGGCTACCCGTTCTGGCTCGGCCCAATCCATAGCTAACGGCCGTCCCGTTTTCACGTCACAAAAATGGCAGCTGCGCGTACAGATATCACCCATGATCAGGAAGGTGGCGGTGCCAGCCCCCCAGCATTCACCAATGTTTGGGCAGCGGGCCTCTTCGCAAACGGTGTGCAGCGACTTGCTGCGCATCAGCCCTTTGAGAAAGCGATAGTTGTCGTTGACATCGTGGATATTGCGGACCTTGATCCAGGACGGCCGTCTTTCCGGCCTGGGCGTCTCCTTAATAGTATCTAACGGTATACGAGCCATATTTCTCCTTCGAAAAAAGGACGCAGATTAACGCTGATAAATGCAGATTAAAATCCGTGCGCATTTGCGCCAATCTGCGAAATGTGCTGATTTTTGGACAGAATGTTGTCACCTTCAAACAAGGACAGCATCTGATTTGGTTTGAACCTGAAACACATCAGAAAATGCGGATATGATGTATGGCAATACGTCAACAACTCTCAACGGCCGTTGCAAAAGCCGGGCCATGCTCACCACGCCGTAACCCTGAATGCCGCAAGGAATGATGTTGTCAAAATAGGCAAGATCGGGATTGACGTTGAGGGCAAAGCCGTGGCTGGTGACGCCGCCTTGCTGAATGCGCACGCCGATGGCGGCAATTTTTTGTAAGCCAACGGCCGTTTCCACCCACACACCACGATTGCCAGCAAAGCGGCAGGCCGCAATGCCAAACTGGGCCAGCGTCTGGATGAGCACCTCTTCTAAATCTGTGACGTAGCGCCGCACCACACCCAGGCCGGGCTGATTATATATTTGCTTGAGCGAGAGAATGGGATAGCCAACCAGCTGGCCCGGACCGTGATAAGTGATATCTCCACCCCGATCTACCTGGTAAAAGGCAATGTTGCGGGCCTTGAGGGCGGCCTCATCCAGAAGGAGATTTTCCAGACGGCCGTTGCGGCCCAACGTATAGGTGGGTGGGTGTTCCAGCAGCAGCAGCTTTCCCGGCAGAGCAGAATCGGCGATGCGGCCAGCCACCAGCACCCGTTGCTGCTCCCAGGCTGCCAGATAATCAACAGTACCCAACCACGCT
>JBHIWP010000306.1:0-7458 GCA_041987425.1 Promineifilaceae bacterium (SeqCode)
GGGGTAGGCAAAGCGGATAGAGGAACGGCCGTAGCCATCCAGGGAGTAGAAGCTGTCCCCCGGCACCACGGCTACGCCCACATCTGAGGCCATAAAGTAGGCAAATTCGGTGGGAGACAGGCTGGCCTGGGGAATGGGCAGCTGGCCGTAGTCTGCCATGATGTAGTAGGCCCCCTGTGGCGTGCTGGCCTGGAGACCAACGTCTGTCAAGATCTCCATCATCAATGAACGGCGCTGGTGGTAAGCGCGGGCGCTTTCTTCGAAGTAGCTTTCCGGCATCGCCAGCGCAGCCGCAGCGGCGGCCTGCAGCGGGGTTGGGGCGCAGATCGTGGTGAAGTCGTGCAGGGTACGTATGCCGTTGGCAAAGCGTTCTGGGGCAATCACGTAGCCCAGCCGCCAGCCCGTCATGGCAAATGTTTTGCCCATGCCGCTGATGGTGATGGTGCGATCTTTGAGCGGCTCCAGGCTGCCGGGGGATTTGTGAATACGGCCGTCGTACAAAATGCGGTCGTAAATCTCGTCGGTAATCAGCACCAGATCGTTTTCCAGCACTACCTCAATCACCCCGGCAATCTCTTCGCTGTCGAAGACGCGGCCGGTAGGGTTATGCGGCGTGTTGAGCAGCATCGCTTTGGTCTTGGGCGAAACGGCCGCGCGCAGTTTTGCCGCATCCAGCCTATAATCTGGAGCGTCTAGAGCCACCGAAACCGGCGTTGCATTGGCTATGAAAGCTGCCGGTCGAAAATTATCGTGCGCCGGTTCCAGAATGATAATTTCGTCGCCAGGGTTCAAAATCGACTGGACCGATGTAATAATTCTCTCGCTGACGCCACAGGTGACGGTAACGTGCTTGTCGGGATGCACGTCCCAGCCCAGGCGCTCCGTGTACAGTTCGGCCAGCTTTTCGCGCAGAGGCGCGTAGCCCCAGGTGATGGCATACTGATTCATGCCGCTTTCAATGGCGCGAACGGCCGCTTCCTTCACGGGCTCTGGCGTGTCAAAGTCAGGAAACCCCTGGCTTAGATTGATTGCATTGTGTTTGAGAGCCAGGCGGGTCATGTCGCGGATGACGGATTCGCGGAATTGGGTTAAGCGTTGAGATGTTTGCATGGCGCGAGTATACTCATACCATGGAAACCATCAAGCAATTCAGTAAAATTTTAGATTCTCATACTCTGGTTGTGACCTTGCTGGCACTGATCGTGGTTTTTTTGTGCCGTCAGGTTGGGTTTTTGGTTGATCTGCCCACGACGTTGATTGGGATCGCCGTTGTATTTCCGCTGGTTTTTTCCATTAACAGCGCTTACAAGCGGCGTGAAGATGCGCTGCGGGCCTTCGCCAGCCTGAAGGCTCACGGCGTGGCGCTTGTGTTTGCCCACCGTGAATGGCCTGAGGATGGAACTGGACATGCCGAGCGGGCAGGGGAATTATTGCATCGTCTGTTAACGGCCGTTGCCCACCACTTCTCTGCCAACGGCCACGATCCGGCAAGCTCAAAGCAGCAAGTTTATGCGATTTTCTCCGATTTTTCCCGCTCCCATGAACTGCTCCGCCGGGTGGGCGTTCCAGCCAACGAGATCTCCCGCGCTAACCAGTACCTGCGGCAAATCATCCTTGATTTTGAGCGGATGAACAATATTGCCAACTACCGCACACCCCTGGCGCTGCGAGCCTACAGCCGCCTCTTCTTGAACCTGTTTCCGCTGCTGTTTGGCCCATACTTTGCTTCGATTGCCTATCCCGATCATCCCACTGCTGGTTACATTGTGGCCGTGCTTTATACCATTGTGCTGGTCAGCCTGGACAATATTCAGGACGATCTGGAAATTCCCTTTGATGGAGCAGGCGCTGACGATTTGCGCCTGGATGTAGCCGACGAATATGGTCAGTTAATCAATACTTGATGGACATGCTAGAAGCGCCTGATGTGGAATGTGGAAGGAAGAAAATCAAGGATTGTGCAGATTGAAATGATTTTATCTGCTCAATCTGCGTAATCTGCTGTTAATAGCTCTTATTTATCCTTGCATAACAAGCTGGTTAACCTACATGACGTATAAAATTGAAGAGATTGAAGTTCGCCATTATCGGCTGCCGCTCGACCCGCCGTTTCACGCCTCGTGGGACCCCAAGCCGCGCACCACTTTTACCAATACGCTGGTACGCGTACGCGCTGGTGATTTTGAAGGGGTTGGCTCCGGCGACGCGATGCTGGGGTTCGCCGGGCACGAGCACCTGTTTCTCGGGCAAGATCCGTTTGCCATTGAGCGGCACGTGCAGATTTTAGACAACCTGCAGTTTCACTACGGCCGTCTCTGGCCGTTAGAGGTTGCGCTGTGGGATCTAATGGGCAAGATTGTGGGCTTGCCGCTGTGGAAGCTCCTGGGTGGCCGCAGCAATATTGTTCCACTCTATGCCTCCACCGGGGTGCGCCTGCCTGCGGCCGAACGAGTGGAAACGGCCGTGCAGCTGCGCAACCAGGGCTACCCGGCGCTGAAGCTGCGCTTCCATGCCGCCAATCCGCGCAATGACATGGCCATTGTGCGCGCCGTGCGCCAGGCGGTAGGGTCCGAGATGCAGATTCTGGTGGATGCCAACCAGGGGTGGCAAATGCCGTGGGATACGGCCGTTCCCTGGGACTTTAAAACGGCGCTGTGGATGGCCGATGCCCTGGCAGAGCTAGACGTTTACTGGCTGGAAGAGCCGCTGCCCCGCCACGACTATCGTGGGCTGGCCAAGCTGCGGCAGCGGGCCAAAGTGCGCATTGCCGGTGGTGAGGGCAACCGGGAGGTAAGCGAACTGCGCGAATATCTGCGTCATGGTTCCCTGGACGTTTACCAGCCAGACGTAGTGTGGAGTACGGGCGTCTTGCGGGCAAGGCAACTTGCGGCGGAGGTGCAGGCGGCAGGCGGCATCTATTCGCCGCACACCTGGGGGGATGGGCTGGTGCTGCTGGCAAATTTACACGTCACAGCGGCCGTTGCCAGCCCGCCTTTTGTCGAATTCCCTTTCGATCCACCCACCTGGACGCCTACCCGCCGCGACTTCATCCTGCCCCAGCCCATCGAACCTACCGCGCCGGGCCAGATTACCCTTTCTAATGCTCCTGGCCTGGGCATGGAAATAGACTGGCAGGCGCTGGAGCCGTTGCGGGTAAAATCGGGCACGATGGCATGAGCCATCCGGCGTTCTATTCCGGTAAGGTGCACCGCGCAGCGAAATCTCTTAAGGCGAAATAACAAAGGGAATGTAGACGGCAAAAGTGGTGCTGTCATCATTGCTGATGGTTCCCGTAGCGAAGCTGGTGGCCAGGGTGGCATTGCTCGGATTGCTAAGGAGTAGCTGGAACGTTTCGCTGCTTTCGTCTTCTGTGTCCCCAATTATTGTTACGCTAACCGTTTGGCTAAGCGGCCCGCCGGGGTTAAAGGTGAGGGTTTGGGCAACGGCCGTATAGTCCTCGTTTGCCGTTGCGCTGCCATTGGCTGAAGTGACGTTCACGGAGATGATTTTGCTGCTGGGATGGGATAAGTTCACGGTGAAAACGGCCGTGCTCGTGCCGCTGTCCCCTTCGCTCACCGTAACATCAGCGATAGTCAAAGTTGGCGGTGCATCGTCATCACTAATTGTAGCCTGGCCCTGGTCATCGCTCACGACTGCATTGGTTACACCACTCAAAATGACATAGAAAACTTCGTCGTCTTCATCAAGTAAATCGCCAGATATGAGAACAGATATGTTCTCTTCCATTTCGCCGGGGGTAAAGGTAAGCGTGCCGCTGGCTATTGTGTAATCGGTTCCCGCAACGGCGCTGCCAGCCAGCGTGGCGTAATTTACCGTAATCGTCTTGCCACTTGCCTGGTCTAGCGAGACGGTAAACGTAGCGTTGTTTGTGCCGCTGTTTCCTTCTGCCACAACCACGTCGTTGATGCTCATGTTGGGGGGACTGTCATCGTTGATTATGGCACCATTGGCCTGGGCGTCGTTGAGCGTTGCGTTGATGGCATCGCTGAGATTGACCAGGAATGTTTCGTTATTTTCGTCGGTTGTGTCGCCATTGACGGTCACGTTGATACTTTTTTGCGTATCGCCGGGGCTAATGACAACAGTACCGCTGTTGCTAACAAAATCGCCGGGGGAAACAGCCGTATCACTCTGAGTAGCATAATTCACGCTCACCGTCTTGCCGCTTACGGCGGAAAGGGTTACGGTGAAAACGGCCGTTGTTGTGCCGCCATCGCCCTCGGTGACGCTGGTATCGGCGATGCTGAGGCTGGGTGCAGCGTCGTCGTCGGTGATTGTGCCCACGGCCTGCCCGTCGGCAATGGACGCGCCGCTGGCTCCGCTTAGATTCACCAGAAAGGTTTCGTCGATTTCATCTTTGCTATCGCCATTGATGGTAATTTCGATGATTTCTTCCGTGTCGCCCGGAGTGAAGGTGAGCTGTCCGCTGTTGGACACATAGTCCTCAGGAGAAACGGCCGTTCCTGCGGCCGTGGCATAGTTCACCGTGACCGGAGCCGGGCTGTCCGGCGTAAGCGTCACGACAAAGCTGGCAGTTTGGGTGCCGCTGTTGCCTTCCGTAATGGTGACGTCGCTGATTGTAAGAGAGGTCCCAAATTCAAAAGCGCCCATGTCACAGGTGGCGGTGCTGTCGCCGTTGCCGTCGATGGGCCGGGCCACGCCCCGCTGATCCGCCGTTGCGCAGCTGGCGTTGGTGCCAGCGTCCAGCGCCGGGCTGCCGCTAGCCAAAGCGTGGTTGAGCGTGCTGCCGCCGTTAAGCGCCAGTGCACCTAGCTGCGGATCGCCACTGACGTGGCCTGTAGTGCTGCCGTTAACCGTGCAGCTGCCATTTTGAATGAGGTTGTAGCCCTGGGAGACCATCGTACCGGCGCAGTCTGGGCCGCTGGCGGCGCTGTTGCCCGCAAGGATGCTGTTGACGACGGTGAGCGTGCCGTCGCTAGCGTTTACCCCGCCGCCGCTGGCTACGGCCGTATTTTCATAGATCGTCACGTTGGTCAGCGTGGCTGTCCCCTGGTTTTGCAGGCCGCCGCCGCTGCTGGCTTCGTTGTCGCTCAGCGTAACGTTGGTGAGGGTGAGCGTGCCGGTGTTCAAAATGCCGCCGCCGGTTTGAGTGATGGTGCTGTTGCCGTAAATGACGCTGCTGCTGACCGTGTTGCTACTGCTGGCGCCCGTGGCAATGGCGCCGCCGCCCAGGACGCTGCTGTTGCCGGTTAGCGTGCCGTGGGTGATTGTCAGCGTACCCTGATCATTGTAGATAGCGCCACCCCAGTTCCCGGCGCTGTTCCCGGAGAGGCTGCCGCCGTTCATTTGGAAACTACCCATGCGCACTTCCAGGCCGCCGCCGAAGTTAACGGCCGTATTCCCACTTATCACCCCGCCGTTCTGTACCGCCTTTCCCTGGAAAATATATAGACCCCCGCCGCCAAAAATGTCGGCCACCGAGCGGTTACTGCTAACTTCACCGTCGTTGATGGTGAGTAGGGCATTGGCGGCGACGATGTAGAATCCGCCGCCGTAGTTGGATTCATTGTTGCTAATTGTGCCCCCGTTTAAGGTGAACGTTCCGGCGCTGACCAGTGCACCGCCACCCCGGTAGGCCGTGTTGCCGCTAATGAGACCGCTGTTCATGATAACAGTGCCGGTGCCCGAGTTAATTCCCCCACCAGAAAACGGATTTGAACTGCCTGGGGCAATGCCGCTATTGTTGATAATCTCACCGTCGTTAATGATTAGCTGCGCCGAGCTCTGGTTCAGCCGGATACCGCCACCAAACTGGGCGCTGTTGTGGGCAATGAGGCTGTCGGTGAGATTGACCGTGCCCTGGTTGGCATAGATGCCGCCGCCGCTGCCGTTAACGCTGGCAACGGCCGTATTGCTCACAATCTGGCTGCCGTTGATAACGTTCAGCGTGCCGCCAGCCAGGTAAATGGCTCCGCCATTACCCAGCGTTTCGCTGTCTTTTACGATGGCATTGTCCAGTATGATGCTCCCCGCACCCGAGGTTAGAATGGCCCCGCCGTTGCCGCTGGACGGTTGCCCATTCTGTAAGGTCAGATTATTAAACGTCACTGTACCAGAGCTAATGCTAAATAAACGGATGGCATTGCCACCGTCGATGACGGTGTCGCCAGGCGCTGCACCCTGGCCGATAAAGCTGAGCGTTTTTGCAAGGTTAATCTGGCCCAGTGTAGAGGAGAGCGTATAGCTGCCCGCTGGCAAGTAGATGGTGTCTGCCGCTGCGGCCAGGGCAATGGCGTCACGCAGGGAGCAGGTGCCATCGCCACAGCTGCCGTCGCTTGTATCGCTGTAGATATTGACCGTGAAGTCGGCGGCGTGAACGGCCGTCGGCTGGCGCATAAGCCCAAATAACAAAGAGAAGATAATGACCACAGGAGAAAGGGCCACTGTGAAGGCAAATCCTTTTTGTTTTGTCGTGGGTTTGAACATGGGCAGCGACGCTCCTGAATGGAATGGAAGATAGGTGTAGGTGGGGACCACCTGCACAAAGTTAGCAGGGGCCGGTTACAAAGTGAGTTACGAATTTGTGGTGGGAAAATTGCACACAGGTTTCCGGAGCAAGTTCCGGAAACCCGTGTGCCTGGCGAGGGACTTTAGAGGTTAGGGCTTAATAACAAATGGCAGGTAAATGAAGGTGCCATCATCGTTGAGGATGGTGCCCACGCCCTGGCTATCGGTCAGGGTAACGTTGCCGTTGGTGCCGGTAAGATTGACGAAGAACTGTTCATCAGGTTCGGTGTCTCCGTCTCCCTGAACGGTCACGCTAATGGTCTGGCTGAGCGAGCCGCCAGGGTTAAAGGTGAGGGTGTTGGCTACGGCCGTATAATCTTCACCTGCCGTGGCGGAACCATTGGCGCTGCTGTAGTTGATGGTGATCGTTTTCTCGCTGGCAGCAGAGATCGTGACGGTGAAAACGGCCGTTACCGTGCCGCTGTCGCCCTCAGTTACCGTGACGTCGCTGATGCTGGCGCTGGGCAGCGGATCATCGTCGTTAATCGTGCCGGTAGCCTGATTGTCTGTCACCGTGGCATTAGTTTCACCGCTCAGATTAACCAGGAAAGTCTCGTTGATTTCATCTATCGTGTCGCCGTTTATCGTGATCGAGACGGTTTCTTCCGTGTCGCCAGGGCTAAAAGTTGCTGTTCCACTGGCAATCACATAGTCGGTGCCCGCCGTGGCGCTGCCTGCGGCCGTCATGTAGTTCACGGTGACGGTCTTGCCGCTGGGGGCGGACAAGGATACTAAAAAGTTCATGCTGGTGGTGCCGCTGTTGCCCTCCGTCACGCTGGCGTTGGCAATGCTAAGTTCTGGGGCGGCGTCATCATCGGTGATGGTGAGTTCGCCGCTGCTGTCTGCCAGAGTGACGTTGCTTTCGTTGTTCAGCTCTACGGTTAAAGTTTCGTCAAATTCGTCCAGCGC
>JBHIWP010000307.1:0-7366 GCA_041987425.1 Promineifilaceae bacterium (SeqCode)
ACGGGGTGACCTCCGTTGTGGCTCGTCACCTTCGCCCAAAAGATGAACAGCATATCGATGGTCACCGGGCTGTGGCGCTGCGAGCCTATATTGAAGATATCGAAGAGATCCCCAAAGAAGTTGAGTTTTACTTATACAAAGATATTTTGCCTGGTTACGCCTGGATCTTTCCCATTGGCAACAACAGGGCCAACATTGGCCTGGGAATGCGGCTGGATCACTTCCGCAAGCGCAAATATAGTCTAGAAAAGATGTTGCAAGACTTTTTGGCGATGCCAGCCATTAAAAAGCGGCTGCTAAACGGTGGACAGCTGCGAGATGTGGCCACCTGGCAGCTCAATTTTGGCTCGCAAAAGAAGCTGCGCCACGTTTTTGATGGCGCTATCCTGACCGGGGATGCCGCCGGTTTCATTAATCCGCTAACGGGCGGGGGCATTCACAACGCCCTGGTCTCTGCGGAGCTGGCGACGCAGGTAGCCGATGAAGCGCTGCAAGCCAACGACGTGTCTCGTAAGAAAATGCAAGTGTATGAGGAGTTGTGCCACGAGCATATGTGGGAAAGCATGCGCAATTCCTATCTGATGCAGCGTACGTTTATGCATTTTCCATTTGTGGTGGATTTCTTGGTGAAGCGAATGAAGGAAAACAGCCAGCTGGCAAAAACCTTCTTAACTAAGCTCTAGATCTAAGGTAGTTTTGAATTTTGCCGGGTAAATCGAAGATGGGGGTGTCTTTAGAGATAAAATCTGTGGCGCCTGCGTTGATGCTCTGGGTTTTGGTGTATTGCCGGTCATCGGCGGTGTACATGAGGATATACGGCCGTTGCTCGGGCCGCAGTTCACGAATACGGCGGCATACTTCAATACCGTCCATGCCGGGCATCATCACGTCCAGCAGAATCAGGTCTGGCATTTCGTCCCCCACCATTTGCAGCGCCTGCTTGCCGCTAAGCGCGCCGCGCACTTTGTAGCCTGCCTGCTCCAAAATAAGCAAGCACAGGTTTACCAACGACTGTTCGTCATCAACAACAAGTATTTTAGGTTCGTGAGTAAGCGGGTTCGTTGCCATAACACCATTGTATGAAAGGATGCGGCACCGGTAAATAGTCTGTAAGACCCATTTCCCTAAATTCGTTAAGGCATCAGCGACAAAAAATCCCCCTGAAACCAGACCGGATCCAGGGGGAAAAATTTATGATTTGAATCGTGGGACTGTTATTCAGAGGGGCCAAAGCTGCGCTTGGCAGTCACGCTTTGAGCCTGTGGGCCGCGCCCTTTATCGACCAGCTCAAAATCGACGCGATCTCCCTCGTAAAGGTTCCGGTAACCATCCCCTTCAATCGCGGAGTAGTGTACAAACACTTCCTGCCCACCATCGTCTGGGTTAATAAACCCGTACCCTTTCAAACGACTAAACCATTTAACCATACCTGTTTGTTTACTCATTCCGTTACCTCCGCGTTGAGCTCAACATTGCAAAAAGCACCTAAACCCCAGCGGTAAGGGTTTAAGGTGCTTTGCTGAAACAAAAAATTACCAATACATCGCTTTCTTTAATTCCTGTACCGCTCATGCTGATACAAAAATTAACATTGAAGAGGGACTGTGTCTATGAAATTCGCGTGAAAGCTCGTGAAATTTTTGGGAAAAGCTTTGTCAGGGGCGAGGCTTGAGCGCTGCCTGGATCATAATTTCGCGCACGCCACTATCGCTGAAGCCAACGCTCTCTGCCAGCTGGATAGAAGCCTCATTATTTTGGGCCACTACATAGAGGGGAGTACGGCCGTTTTCCAGCAGATGATTGGCCATTGCCGAGACCACACTACGCCCCCAGCCGCGCCGCCGATAGCCCGGATGAGTCGTTACCCCAATCTCGGCATAGGTGGGTGACTGCCAGTTGAGCGTAGCCGATGCGCCTATAACATCATTTTCCCGGTCGCGAATAAGAAAGCGGGGCAGGCCGTTTGGCGCTTTGTCACGCGTTACCAGCACGTTGATAGTCGGCTCGAAGCTGGACGGCCGCAGCCGGTACAGGCTCAGGTGTTCTTCGGTTTGAATCTCAAACAGCGCGTGCAACAAGGGGGCGTAGCGAGTTGGGGCATTGAGGATAACGGCCGTTCCCGCATCAATGGCCTCATAGATCACATCTGTGCTCATTTGCATATCGTGGATAGGCAGGCGCAGCGTAACAAATGGCCGAAAGAGATCCATCCCAGTGCGCGACAGAGCCACGTAGCCTTTAGCCTGGGGGGCGGTGTAAGGATACGGCCGTAAAATAGTGCGATTATTGGCGTGATAAAAGGCAAAGTAAGCGGCCATCGCATCGGCTGGATTTGTTTCATCCAAAAGATGGCGGATGGCACGGCGTTGTTGTGTTAAAGCCATAAACGTTGTGCGTCAATCTCCAAACGAAGTGCCTAAATCGCGACCCGTGAGGATCGTATCGCAGTCGAGCGGCACCTGTTTTATGCGGCCAGAGACCTCAGACAAAGGCACATGGTTTACCGTGGGTGGATCTAGCGCCACCATGACGCCCGTTTCGCCCGCGGCCAGGGCGCGTACGGCCGCAGCGCCAAAGCGCAGCGACAGCAGCCGGTCATAGGCCGTGGGCTTGCCGCCGCGCAGCAAATGGCCCAGCACCACGACCCGCGTCTCTTTGCCGGTGAGCGCCTCCAGCGCCGCACCTACTTTGTGCCCAACGCCCCCCAGCCGCTCCGCCTGCCCTACAGCCTTGCCAATGACGGATACTTCGCCCCCGATGGGCCGCGCTCCCTCCGCAACCACCACAATAGAAAAGCTGCGGCCGCGCGCCTCTCGCTCCTGAATCTTTTCTACCACTTTGTTAATATCGTAGGGAATTTCCGGCAGCAGAATAACGTCGGCAGAGCCCGCCACGCCAGCATTTAAGGCAATCCAGCCAGCATAGCGACCCATCACTTCCACCACCATGATGCGCTGATGAGAAGCGGCCGTTGTGTGCAGGCGGTCAATACATTCGGTGGCAAAGTAGACGGCCGTATTAAAGCCAAACGTCGCCACGGTCTTATCTAAATCATTGTCAATCGTTTTGGGCACGCCCACCACGCGCAAACCTTTGTCAGCCAGCGCCCCGGCGATGCTCAGCGAGCCGTCCCCTCCAATGGCGATAAGTGCGTCCAGCTTATGTTCGGCGAATGCGTCCAGCAGTTCATCGGAGCGATCTACGGTATGATATTGGCCGTCTTCGCCCAAAACCGGGTAGGCCAGGGGATTGCCCCGGTTAGTGGTGCCTAAAATTGTGCCACCCAGGTGCGTAATACCACGAACAACCTCATGATTCAGGAGCATGAGGCCGCCTTGCGGATATTTCTCGGGCATCAGCAGTCCGTTGTAGCCATCACGGATGCCAACGCATTCCCAGCCACGCTGCAAGGCCGCCAGCACAATTGCGCGGATCACCGCGTTCAGGCCAGGTGCATCGCCGCCGCCAGTATTGACAGCGATTCGTTTAATCTCCATAAATAAATCCTTTCCTTGTTTCGGCAATGACGAAATCAAGTATACAATCGGACGCCGCTTCTGGCATGTGCGTAAACCACAAAAAGTATTTTAAGCACCGCAGAGACGATGGGTGGTTTACGCTAAAGAGAACAAAAGCAACTATTGGCGAAACTATTTCTAAGCGCTTTTGTTCTCCACTCAAGTTGCTAAAGATCAAGATTAGAGATCAGAAACTGATAGCGTCCAATCTCTAATCTTAAATGAAAGAATTGTGATTAAGAGGATTTGGAGTACATTTATTCATTTTGGCTTTCGCCTGCTGTATTACGAGCTGGCCTGGACTTATGATCTGGTTAGCTGGCTGGTTTCTCTGGGCGAATGGGGTCGCTGGCAGCGGGCGGCTCTGCCGTTTGTGCAGGGGCCAGCGGTCTTGGAGATCGGGCACGGGCCGGGCCATTTGCTGGTGGCGTTGCAGGCGCTTGGGCACACGGTGACAGGTGTGGATTTGTCGCCGCAGATGGGGCGGCAGGCCCGGCGCAGGCTGGCCAGAAAACAGCTTAGTGCCAACTTGATACAGGCCAAAGTGCAAGATTTGCCTCTGCAAACGGCCGTTTTTCACACTGTCCTCTCCACTTTTCCCACCGATTACATTGTGGACCCGAATAGTTTGGCTGAGATTTATCGCGTTTTGCGGGCAGACGGCCGTCTGGTGGTTGTGCCTGAGGGCCATCTCACCGGGCAAGGCCTGCTGCACGGGCTGATCGACTGGCTGTTCCGCATCACTGGCCAGCGCAGCGGAGCGTTCAGCGCTGATGAGGCCCATAACTGGCCTGGAGAGCTTTGGACACCATTTCGCCAGCGATTTGCCGCAGCAGGCTTTCGGTTACACATAGAGCAGATTCAGCTTGAGCGCAGCGCCGTTACCGTACTCATTGCGGAAAAAAGGGCCAACTCGCAAACTTGATGGGGGATTGGTAAAATTCAGCTATGAATGAACCTGAATTGACACAAACGGCCGAACCGGAAACGGCCGTTGCCGAACAAAAACCGCCGCGTGCCGCACTCTCTGAACGACTCATCCTTTTTCTGGTTGCCTTGCCGGTCATTGGCATAGATCAATTTACAAAATACCTCGTTGAGAGCAATCTGGCTTTGTTTGAGGTGTATGCGCCTATTCCCAGCCTGGAATCTGTATTTCGCATCTTTCACATTTACAACACGGGCGCCACCTTTGGCCTGTTTGCCGGAGGCGGCGATATTTTCCGTTACCTGGCGATTGTCGTGAGCCTGGGCATCATCTATTACAACCACGTTTTGCCGGGCAAACAGCGGCTGCTGCGGCTGGCGCTGGGGCTGCAAATGGGCGGGGCGCTGGGCAACATGATCGACCGCTTCCGCATTGGCCACGTCACGGACTTTATCGACATTGGCCCCTGGTACATCTTTAATCTGGCCGATCTGGCCGTGGTGTCTGGCGCCGTGATTTTAGGTGTTTTGGTCTGGCGTGAATCGCGCGAGCTAAAAGCCCGGCAGCAAAAAGAAAGCGCCCAGGCGATGCCACGCGAAACGGCCGTTCCTCATCACACCGATCCCAGCCATGAGTAGCCGCAGCCAAACCCTGCACCTGGATGCCCCCGGCCAGCGGCTGGACAAAGTGCTGACAGAGCACCTGCCGGAGCTTTCGCGCACGCAAATACAGCGACTGTTGAAGGAAGAGCAGATTTTGGTAAACGGCCGTGCCGCCAAGGCCAACCTGCGCCTGGAAGGGGGCGAAGAAGTGACCGTCACCCTGCCCGAGCCGGAAGAAACAGAGCTGATTGCCGAGCCAATCCCCCTGGACATTCTCTATGAAGATGACGACATGCTCGTTATCAACAAGCCAGCAGGCATGGTGGTGCATCCGGCTGCGGGGCACAGCAGCGGCACGCTGGTCAACGCCGTGCTGGCCCACTGCCCCGACCTACCGGGCATCGGCGGTGAGAAGCGGCCCGGCATTGTGCACCGGCTGGACAAAGAAACGTCCGGCCTGATCGTCATTGCCAAGAATGAGCCAGCCTTGCGCCATTTGCAGGCCCAGTTTAAGGTGCGCACGGTTGGCAAGCAATATCTGGCGCTGGTAGACGGCCAGGTGCAGCCGCCCACGGCACTCATCGACGCGCCCATTGGCCGCGATCCGCGCCAGCGCAAAAAGATGGCCGTAATTCCCTACGGCAGCTCCGCCCGCAGCCGTGAGGCCCAAACGCAGTACACCACCGTTACCAGTTACGACGACTACACGCTGCTGCGCTGCGAGCTGTTCACCGGGCGCACCCACCAGATTCGCGTTCATCTAGCCTACGCTGGTTTTCCCATTGTGGGAGACAAAGTATACGGCCGTCGCAAGCCCAGCATCCGGTTGGGGCGCCATTTTTTGCATGCGGCGGTGTTGCGGCTGAAACGGCCGTCTGACAACGAAGAACTCACCTTCCAGGCCGAACTTCCCCCTGAACTCGATGCCGTGCTGCACCAACTAGCAGAATAATTAGGCAATGCTAGCGGCTCTTTTCATCTTCACGCTTTTGCTGCTCTGGGCCATTTTGATTTGGTCTTTCGTTTCCTTTTTTCAATTGGTCAAAGTAGAAATCAAAGACTTCCCTGACGAATGGAACAAAGACGGGCAACCATTGGGAGCCTACCTCAACCGTACCGGCACTCATTCTTATGTTCGCAGTGGAATTGCCACCAACTGGAAAATGTTTCAATGGCTTGTGAAGAAACCTGGCTGAATTTGTAAGAGCAAGCAGGCAACCATCCTTTTATGGCAGTATCGTGCTTTGATTTTAATCTATAATGTTGGCTTTATTGCCTGGCTAGCCATTCTGCTTTTCAGTGTGATTGCGCCATAAGAAAACGGCCGTTTCTATAAAATAAACTTCATTATCAATCCGCTGCTACTTTCCATCTCCTTTGGTTACTTTTTACAACTGGCACCTGCAAAAAACCGTCTTCCAGGCTATCTACAACGCTAAACCGTTCGCAAACAAGGATAGTCATTTCTTATGGCAAGAGCACCTGTTTTTTGATGCCCTCTAATGTATAATTCTGGCATCTCTGCCAACTACGCAATTAACAAAAGTGAGCCTTACAAATGAGGGATTCAAAAAACGCTTCGAGTAAAACAATTGTCATTTCATTCCTGTTTATTTTTATCTTCCTGCAAATGACTTCTCAGATTTATGCAACGAATCAGAAGCAGGACGTCCAACCAACATTGGGACCAACAGTCCCCAACCTGGCGGAAATCTCGAGCAGCCCACCTCAGTTTCCAGAAACCCTTAGCAGAGCAAACCCTGAAGAAGTTTCTGCAGCTGTCTTTTTGGGCTCTAGTAATAGGCTAAATAAACACCCTAATGAACCCTTAGCAATCAGCGCCACCTCGCCTTCGCCATTTGCCCCAACCGGTCACTTTGAAAGCACCTTGATGCCCATTTCAAGTAACATCGCCGTAGGACTAAATGAGACGGTTTTCGTGCATGGTTCAGATTCAATGCAAGCATATGATACGGCCGTTTCTCACAACCAAGGCTTTACTTGGCGAGAAATTCAGGAAACCTATATAAAAACCATTGCTACTTCTCCAGTTGACCCAAATCATGTACTAATGGGATCCGCCACCGGTGTCCACATCTCTAACGATGCTGGTGTCACCTGGACAACGCCTCCGATAAACACCACCGGTGGCGTTGTTCACCTAGAATTTTCACCCACCTACTCAGCCGACAAACAAATCTATGCAGCATCCAACGGCAGTTCTTATTCACCAGGGAAAATGATGCGTTCAGAAGATAGGGGGTATACTTGGAAGGCGGTGGCCATCCCCACACTCCCTGTTCATTTTGCTCTGGCAC
>JBHIWP010000308.1:0-7327 GCA_041987425.1 Promineifilaceae bacterium (SeqCode)
CAGCCAGCGCAGCCCGGCACAACGCTTGTAGCAAAGGCTGATCGTAATGCCCCAGCCGATCCTTGCTCCAAATGGCTGGACGGCCGTCCAGCTCCAGCGGCGTGCCTGGGGGAATCGGTGCGCCGTCGACGCTAATAAATATTTCTGGCTGCTCGCGAGCGGCTAACGATTTGGCCCCATGCCCGCCCACCTCCTCACTCACGGTAAAGGCAATGATGGTGGGATGATACGGCCGTATCCCCTCCCGCTTCAGATGCTCTAACAGGCGCAGCAAGGCAACCACCCCCATTCGATCGTCAAAAGTCCAGGCCGCCACCATTGGATCCTCTGGATCGCCAAATAGCACCGGGCCGCGCCGCTCGCGGGTGGGCACGCCAGTGGAACCTGGCCGCACGCCTGCCGCCCCTAGCTGCTCCGGCGAGAGTCCCGTGAGCACGCAGACATCATCCCAGGTAACGGCCTGCCTGGCAGCGTCGGCCGTGTGCGTAGAGCCCATCGACAATACCCCAACAATCGACTCTTGGTCGCCCAGAATCTCAACAGGCCCTTCACCCAGCTTCCAGGGCATCAGCCCGCCCGTTTTATTCACCTGAAGGCTGCCATCTGGGTTGATTTTGGTCACAACCAGGCCAATTTCGTCCATGTGGGCGGCGTACATAATGAGAGGGGCCTGGGGAGAACGGCCGTCCAGCCGCACAAGCACATTGCCCATGCCATCCTGCTCATGGGCGATATCCCATTCGGCCAGCTTTTGGCGCACAATGGCCGCCAACGCCGCCTCTCGCCCCGTAGGAGCGGCCACCAACAAACTAGAAAACAACTGCAATGCCGGATGATCTTGCAACATCTATGCTACCTCCTAAAAACTGTAGCCGAGACCCTCATTTCGCTTTACGCACCAAGAAAGCGCGGCTACGATTGTGAAAGATGACAATTGTCGGGGGATTGTAACTATGAATTCCTCAACCTTCACGTTAAAATGATTCATAGCACAGGCATAGCAGAATAAAAGCTGGAAGCGCAATTTACGCCAGCTTTTGTAATCTGCGGATGATTTCCAGGAGTTTTTAATGTCCCAACTCACTCAAACTGAACCTAAAACCTATGACCCTAAAGCCAAACAGCGGGCCCACAAAGCCTTCTTGCACGCATTTCCATCCTACGCCCAGACAAAGCTTTTGGATGAGTGGCGGCAGGTAGAATACGGCCGTCTTGATGCCAGCAACCAGATCTACCTGGACTATACTGGCGGCGGCCTCTATGCGGAAAGTCAGCTCAATGCCCATATGGATATTCTCAAAACGCAGGTGTTAGGCAATCCCCACTCTGCCAACCCCACTTCTCTGGCGATGACAGAAATGGTAGAGGGAACGCGTCACTACGTGCTGGACTACTTTAACGCCTCCCCTGAGGAATACATCGCAATCTTTACCATGAACGCCAGTAATGCCCTCAAGCTGGTGGGCGAAGCGTATCCGTTTGCCTCTGGCGGACAGTACCTGCTTACCTTCGATAACCATAACTCTGTCAACGGCATCCGCGAATTTGCGCGCAACAAGGGGGCAGAGTTCAATTACGTTCCCCTCACTACGCCAGACTTGCGCATTGATGAGGTTGTGCTGGATGAGCTGCTGGCCGCTGCGGACTCAGCGCAGCATAACCTGTTTGCCTTTCCGGCCCAATCAAACTTTTCTGGGGTGAAGCATCCTCTGGCACTGGTGACCCGCGCCCAGCGCCAGGGGTGGGATGTTTGCCTGGATGCGGCGGCTTTTGTGCCCACCAGCCGCCTGGACCTGAGCCAGGTGAAACCCGAGTTTGTTAGCCTATCGTTTTATAAGATGTTTGGCTACCCTACTGGCCTGGCCGCGCTGCTCATTCGCAAGTCGGTGCTGAACAAGCTGCGCCGCCCCTGGTTTGCCGGGGGCACAGTGAATTTTGCCAGCGTACAGGCACGCGGACACTACCTTGCCCCTAATGAAGCCGCCTTTGAAGACGGCACGGTCAACTACCTAAACATTCCGGCTGTTAAAATTGGGCTGGAACATTTGCAAAAAGCTGGAATAAACACGATTGGGGAGCGGGTCCGCTGCCTGACGGGCTGGCTAATAGAACAGTTGTTGGCACTGACACACAGCAACGGCCGTCCCATGATTCGCATTTACGGCCCAACTAACAGCCACATGCGTGGAGGCACCATCACGCTAAACTTTTACGATCCAGACGGCCGTTTGCTTGACTATCGCCGCATTGAAGAGATGGCCAACGAGCAGGGCATTTCCCTGCGCACCGGCTGCTTCTGTAACCCGGGTGCAGGCGAGATCGCCGAAGGACTCACGCGTGAAGACATGCTTGCCGGGCTGGCTGAATCGGAAGATATGACGCTGCCCCGCTTCATGCAAATCATTCAACACCGCGGCAACAAAAGCGCGGGGGCCATTCGCGTTTCCGTCGGGCTGGCGACCAACTTTGCCGATGTCTACCGCTTTATGCAGTTTGCCGCCAGCTTTCATGACAAATCCAACCTTAACATTGGCCAGGCAACATTTGATATCGAATCCTGCCGCGTCATCCGCGATGGGAGCTAGGACGGTAAGCAGAAGTGCCGTAATCGGTTTTCGGTAAAAGCTGTTTCGCGTCGGGATGTTGGCAAATAAAAAAGGCGACTGCTTCTTTAGCAGCCGCCTTGCTTATATTACTTTGGTAGGGCGGCTCGCGAGTCGCCCTTTTCCGTTTATTGTTCGTAGGGAGTGAGACCCACCCAGGAGTAGCCGCCAACCCAGGAGTAGCCGCCGACCCAAGAGTAGCCACCCACCCAGGAGTAACCGCCAACCCAGGAGTAGCCGCCTACCCAGGAGTAACCACTCTGCCAGACGTCGGCTTCGGTCCATTCATTCCAGTCGGTGTTGCCTACCCAGGAGTAGCCACCCACCCAGGAGTAACCACCCACCCAGGAATAGCCGCCAACCCACGAGTAACCGCCAACCCAGGAATAGCCACCAACCCAAGAGTAACCTTCGGTACCGGCCAGCGGCTCACCATTTTCATCTACCAGAATGAATTCACCGTCGCGGTAAACTGCCGGGCCAACGTATGGCTCACCAGGAATCATACCGGCGTTGGCTTCGCCTTCGGCAGGGCTAAGAACGGCCGCAGGTGCCCAAATGCGCCCAGCACCCTGTTGGAAAATGCTCCAGGTGAGCGCACCGTCTTCATAGGCAGCGGGCTGGGCCGAGGCCATCAGGGCGTATTTTACCTGGTTGGGCGTCATATTCGGGTTTTCTTGCAGCATCAGGGCGATCACACCACTGGTAACGGCCGTTGAAGAGGACGTTCCCGCAATTTCGTAATAGCTCCCTCTAACGCGAGCATCACGGTTGGCTCTGGCCCAGGCAGAATTATTTGGCGCTGTGGTGAGCATATGTGCCCCAGGCGCTACCACGTCTGGCTTTACAAAACCCACTTCTGTGGGGCCAGCGCCGCTGAATGGCGTAATGTAATCATCGCTCATGTCATCAGGCGTATAGTTGTCGGTAAAGGAGCCAACGGTAATAACGAATGGATCGTTGCCAGGCGCAGCAATGGTCATCGGGTCTGGCCCTTCATTACCGGCGGCGGCCACTACAACAATGCCTGCATCCCACAATCTCTCCACTGCCTGATTAATGGGATCTGCCCAATACGGGCTGCTAATGCCGCCCAGCAAAGACAGATTCACCACGCGGATATTATATCTATCCTTGTTTTGCAGGATCCAGTCGAGCCCTTCAATAATGTCCGTATAGGTTCCTTTCCCTTCGGCATCCATAACGCGCACATCAATGAACTGAACGCCGGGGGCAATACCCATATAGCCATCGGCATCACGGGTGTTGTTGCCAATCAGGCTGGCCATCATGGTTCCGTGGCCGTGTGGGTCAAAAGCTCGCGTACCTCGATCCAATGCGTCGTAACGCGCCACTACACGGCGTTTGTTCCAATTGTCGCGGGCGATCCCGGTATCTACAACGGCAACCCCCACATTACGGCCACCTATGCGTTCCTGCCAAACCTCATCAACGCCCATTGCGTCAGGGAAGGTTGCATTGAGACGATTATTTTCGTTGTCATCATCGTCATCGTCATCATCATCGTCGTCGTCATCATCTCTGTCCGAGGCAAAGCCAGCAATCCTGGCATCGTCGTCATCGTGCAGGGCAACTGTTCTGGAATCAGCTGCAACGGCATCCAGCACGTGTTGCGGAAAGGAAGCGGACACGGCGTTGATAATGGCTAATTGTTCATTGAGCTCGCCACCGTAAGCTTCTACAATGGAAACGGCCGTTTCTACACTGTCTGCCTGAACTAAAACAGAAACCGTGCTTGTGCCGCCAGATATAAATGGAACGGCCAGGAATGCGGCTAACAAAACCAGCAAAACGGTAAGTGAAATTTTATACTTCATTTGAATGACTCCCCATTTGCGTAAACAGCACTTCAATTTTGGCCCAGTTTCTAAAAAAGCTACTGTTTACGTACTACTACGTTGATTGATGAAGCAAATATTGTGAGAAGTGTACTTATACTCCCTAGAATTAAGGGTATGCTCCCACATAGTATAAGTATTTGTGAAAAAGGCGTGAAACTCAATAGGAAAAAAAGGTTGTTGCCATCTTATCTATTATGGCCCTACCCCTTTTTAAATGATGCTTACCTTGCCCGGCCTCATCATGTTTGTCCGGTTGATGGGCATGAAGTATGGGCAGACGCGCTGTAAACACGCTTCCTTTTTCCAATTCGCTGGATACCTCTACCCTACCCCCATGAGCCTCAACCAATGCTTTTGTAATGGTGAGCCCTAAACCTGTACCCGCGGCCAGCTTCTTGTGCGAAGAAACACGGTGGAAACGCTCGAACACATTCATCAACTCTTCTGCGGGAATGCCATAGCCAGTATCCTGCACCTGCAAATGTAAGACATTGGTTTGTGGCTGTACATTTAAACTCACAACAACTTTTCCCTTTGCCGGCGTGTACTTGATAGCATTAGAAATAAGGTTGTTTAATATACGTTCCATATGGCGACGATCGGCATGAACAAAAACGGGATTATCAAATCCGCTTAATGCCAGCTCAATCTTCTTCGCTTCAGCCTGAATCTGGAGCATATCTATTACTTTTTGGGCAACCGGAATGTATTCAAATGTTTCTTTATACATAGGTACTTGCCCATCGGCCTGCAGCTTTTCCAGGTCCAAAATGTTGTCAACAATATCTGCCAATGCTTCTTGACTGTACAGAACCCTATCGATCATGTGTGGCCTTTTTTCAAGAATCTGCGGATGCTCTTTGATCATATTGGCATAAAGATGGATTGTTGTAATGGGCGATTTCATATCGTGGGTCAAAACAGCCAGAAATGCATCCTTTTCTTTCATCAGCTTTTTCAACGTCTCGGTGCGTTCAGCGACAATCTCTTCAAGGTTGTCCATGTGCGCTTGCATTTGGCTCACGTATAGTCGAAACGCATAAGCAGAGAGCAGCAAGGGTAGAAAGAAAATAGAAATACCTATCAGGCCGAGATGCTGGAAAGAAAAGGCCAGAAAACCGCCACCTACACTTGATATTAAAATACCTATGGGAATAGCCCAGGCATTTTCCTTCCAAATTGTAAAGATTCGAAACTCTTTGCCGTATTGGAGCCGAATCATGACCGTCAGCAGCAAAAGATTGAGCTGGTCATTAACGACTGCTGCAAAAAGCCAGGGGAGGATCGGCCCAAACTGGTCCGCAGTTAAAAGATAGATGCAGCTTCCGACGAAGATGGAGATCTGGCTCATGGCTGAATTAAAAGCGAGTTGAGGCAAGCTCTTTTTCCAGATAACCGCATCAGCTGGCTTGATCAGCCATAAGCTTATAGAAGTGATAGTTTCGACTAGAATGGCCGCTGCTGGCCCGTAAAAAGGAACCGTAGCCAGGCTCACGGCAGGGCTAATAGCGTAGGTAACGGCCGTTTTTGATTTGATGGTCGCTGTCGTGGCAGCAATCTGAGCCAGGGAACCAAGAAGCACAAATAAAAGAAACCCTAGTTTCTCCTGAAACGTAAAAAATTGGGAAACTGCCCAACTTAACAGACCCACGCCAACTAGGCTTATAAAAACCAAATAAAAAATATGGCGCGGAAACTGAAACAAACGTTGCATCATTGCAGTTCTTTGAGATTGAAAAACCAACATATTCTTTCACACAGCTATAAACATTATAGCCAGTTGCGTACTCCTTAAGTTTGTTTGGTAGACCAATCTATTCTATAAATGAATATACCTATACTTGCGTCCCTTCCTTTCCTTCCTATGCTTCTGAACAAACTTTATTTTGTTCAAAACAGTAAACGTTCAGAAGAGTGAGTTAGGTAAGTCGAACGCCTTCTACGACTACTATAGTGTTTTTTATTAAATATTGATAGGGGACTTTGGTTCCTGAATGAACTTAGTGATCACAAAAGTCTTTGTCTTATCTGCGTTTATAGAGAACAGTAAATAGCTATAGCCTATAGGCTTGCTGCTCTCACTAACGTGACTAATCTTAACCCTGTTGTCTTCCAAAAATAATTGCGATCTGCCTAAGAGAAAAGTCACTCGATTTGGGCTATTGCCGCTTCCAGCGTTTCGTCGATGGACGTGAGGGGATCATCTGGTGCCAGGATATGGGGGAGTAAACCGGTTCCCTCATAGGCAACCTGATTGGCAGTAACCCAGGCACCTATAGTGTATTCAAATAAATAGTCGTTACCAATCGGCGCAACGTTTTGAATCGTTCCTTTGCCGAAGGTTTGCGAGCCTATGGTAAATCCTCTACCCTTTTCTTCAATAACGGCCGCAGCAATTTCGGCCGCAGAAATGGTGTTTTCATTTACCAAAATTATGAGCGGTACGTCAGCGGCTAAAATCTCTCCACTCGCATTAAATAATTCTTCTTGCCCATCCTTTAAAATCGCCCGAAACAAGAGACCTTCGGGAATAAAAAAGCTCAATATTTCCTGCGTTGCCTGCAAAGATCCACCGCCATTGTTTCTAAGATCCCATATAACAGCACGAGGATTTGCGGCCAGCACGGCCGTAAGGGCCTCTTCAAATTTAGCAGGAGCATTGGTGGTAAAGGTGTGCTGCGCAATGTACCCAATATTGTTTTCCAAAAGGCGCCATTCGACGGCAATACGTTCTTGCCGCGTGGGAGTAAGCACCAGCTGTTCATCCCCTCGCTGCACAACCAGCCTGGCCTGCGTGCCCACCGGGCCGCGCAATAAAAGCGACACTTCTGTAAGAGACGTGGCTGAGGTAATTGGTACGTC
>JBHIWP010000309.1:0-7320 GCA_041987425.1 Promineifilaceae bacterium (SeqCode)
TGGCTAGATAATCGCCGCGCAGCCGTAGCACCGGGAAGCCCAGCAACACGCCCCAGAAGGCGGCGAGAATGCCCGCCAGCGCTGCTGGGTAAATTGGGGCAGCCCGTAGCGCCATTGGCAAACTTCTTATTGAACGGGGGTATTGGCCGCTTTCTTGCCAGCAAGCTGTTAGGCATTGCGCCTAAAGCGCCGCTGCCAATTTTTTCGCGTGAGAAGTTTAGTGCTTGGCTAAAAGGGCGTGCTGCTCCGGCCAACGCCACGCGCAAGATTGTATATTTCAGGGGCTGTTCGACGGAATATTTTGAGCCGCGTGTGGGCAAAGCGGCCGTTCAGGTGCTGGAGGCCAACGGATTTGAAGTGCTGGTGCCGGAACAAAATTGCTGCGGCCTGCCGCTGCTCTCTAACGGTGAGTTTGAGGCGGCACGTACTTATCACGACAGTAATATTAAAAAGCTGATTGGCTATGTGCAGCAAGGGTACGTGATTGTGGGCACGTCTACCAGCTGCACGCTTACGCTGAAGGAAGAGGCGCCGGAACTGCTCGATTTCTTTACGGAGGAGGCTCAACTGCTGGCGGCCAATACGTATGACCTAAGCGAGTTTCTGACGCTGCTGCTGGACGCAGGCGAGTTGAAAACAGAGGGGCTGCGCCCGATTCCCCTTCGGCTGGCGTACCATCAGCCGTGCCAGTTTAAGGCGCACCGCATCGGCAGCCCCAGTATGGAGATCATGGAACTGATTCCAGAGCTGGAAATTGTGGAAAGCCAGGCCACCTGCTGCGGCGTGGCGGGCACATACGGCTACAAGGCAGAAAAGTATCAGATTGCGATGGATGTGGGACGGCCGTTATTCGAGTTCATTCAGGAAATTAATGGCCCCATAAACGTGTGCGATAGCGAGACGTGCCGCTGGCAGATTACGGCCGCTACCGGGCACGCCTCCGTACACCCCATTGAGCTGCTCTCCGCCGCCTACGGCTACCCGCCCGAAGGCGAACTGGTCAGGATTCTGCTTCCCCTGAGCTGAAATTGCAAGAATTTATTACAAAGAAACGAAGATAGGAAGGGACGAAGAATATCGGTTCTTTGTTTCTTCCTCTCTTCGTTCCTTCGTATGAAAAATACCTCCGTTTAAAAGATCCGCTCGAATTGGATAGCAACCTGGATTTGTGGGACAATAGCGCCATGCCACATTTGCGCACGATTCGGCTTAATTTAGATTCACTGGACGATGCTGAGCGACAGCAGTATCCGTTTAACATACCGGCTTTGCAGCAGGAAGCAGGCATTGAGCTGACGGCTCCAGTGACGTTTCTGGTCGGTGAAAATGGTTCTGGTAAATCTACTTTGATAGAGGCGCTGGCAACGGCCGTATCTGCCTATACCGTTGGCAGCGAAGAAATTGCCCGGGACAAGACGCTGGCCTCCGTGCGGCGGCTGGCTGACCGGCTGCGGCTGGTCTGGTCCATCAAAACGCGCAGCGGCTTCTTTTTACGCGCCGAAGATTTTTTTGGCTACATCAAGCGGCTTAGCCAGATGGAGGCAGAGCTGCTGGCTGAAATTCAGCAGGTAGACAAAACGTACCTTGGCCGCTCAGAAAAGGCCAAGGGTCTGGCCAAAATGCCGTACATGACGGAACTGAATGCGCTGCGCTCGCAGTACGGCCGACACCTCAACACCTACTCTCATGGCGAAAGCTTTTTAGAGCTGTTCCAATCCCGCTTCCAGCCCAACAGCCTTTATCTGCTGGACGAGCCAGAAACGCCGCTCTCCCCAATGCGCCAGCTCACGTTACTTTCTATGATGAAGGAAATGGTGTCACAAAACTGCCAGTTCATCATCGCCACTCATTCACCTTTACTCATGGCCTTTCCCGATGCCACTCTGCTTAGCTTCGATTACAGCCCAGCACAGGCGGTAGACTACCAAACACTGGAGCATGTCACCATTACACGCTCATTTTTGAACAACCCGGAGCAATATTTACGTCATTTATAATTACTCAATTACCCAATTGCCCAATTACCGTAATTAGTAATTGAGTAATTAGGTAATTGGCTTTGAATTAGCCATGCCCACTCCCCTTTCTGACCCCGATTTGTCCGTTGTCATTGTGAACTACAACACCTGCCAGCTACTGGACGACTGCCTGGCTTCACTGCTGGCGGCAGAGCAGCCTGTCGCAGGGGCGGAGATCATTGTGGTAGACAATGCTTCTAGCGACGGCAGCCAGGCGATGGTGAGGCAAAAGTATCCGGCGGTGCAGCTGGTGGCGAGTGAGGTAAATCGCGGATTTTCAGCGGCGAATAATTTGGGGGTTGAGGCGGCAAACGGCCGTACCATTCTTTTCCTAAACTCCGACACGCGCCTTGAGTCGGATGCCCTGGTAAAGCCCCTGGCGTACCTGGACCAGCATCCCCAGGTAGGGGCGCTAACCGTACGCCTCGTCTACCCCACCGGTGAGCGCGACCCGGACAACCACCGTGGGTTCCCCACGCCGTGGAACGCTATATGTCATTTCTCTGGGCTGAACCGCCTGTTTCGCAATGATCCTCGCTTTAATGGTTACTTTCAAAGCTATAAAAATATGGCTGAAACCCATCCGGTAGACGTCATTGCCGGATCGTACATGCTCATGCCAATGGCGTTGTGCCGGGAGTTGGGCGGGTGGGACGAAACCTACTTCTTCTATGGTGAAGATATTGACTTTTGCTACCGAATCCGGGAGGCAGGCTACCAGATTATTTATTATCCTCATGTGCAGGTGCTGCATTACAAAGGAGCCAGCTCTGGCCTGCGCAAGGAGTCTGCTGACATTGCCCGGCCTCCGAAGGAAACGCGGGTGAAGGTGGCCGAGGAGTCTGTGCGGGCGATGAAGATTTTTTACCGCAAGTTTTATCGTCAAAAGTATCCCTGGATGGTTACGGCCGTTGTGTTGGCAGGTATTCAGCTTCGGGGCTGGTTCCGCATCCTGAAGCACCGGCTCACATAGCTTGATTGTGAATAGAGGTAGAAAAAATGAGCAACAAAAGAACAGCTAGCATGGTTTGGACAGGCAATGATTTAAAGTTTCGCGGCAGGTTAGGGTCGGGTTATGAGTTTGATCTAAAAAGCAATGCTGAGCCGTCCGCTGGCAGTCCTATGGAATTTTTGCTGGCTGGCGTGGCAGGCTGCATTGCCATGGACGTGATCAGCATTTTGCAAAAGATGCGGCAAAAGGTGCACGATTTTACCGTAGAAATCACCGGTGTGAGAGCTGAAGAGCACCCCAAAGTGTATACCGAGGTGGACATCACGTTTGTGGTGGTGGGCGAGTCGGTTGACGAAGCAAAAGTCTCCCAGGCCATCGAGCTGTCGCAAAACATCTACTGCTCCGCCAGCCAGATGTTTTATCGTGCTGGCACCAAGATCAATACGCACATTCGCATTGAGGAAGCAGATTAACAGGTGGAGCAAAGCAAGCACAGATTGGCAGCTCGTCCAACAACCTTAGGCTACGCTTAGACATTCCCCTGTATTAACTCCATTCTCACGGCATATTTATCGCCAATGCCTATCATCTTAGGCATGATGGAAAGTAAATACAAAAATAGTATCCTCAGACAGAATCAACTGTGGATTTGGCTGATTCTGTCTTTTAGTTTGATCGTTGGCCTGGTGCAAAACTTAAAAGCGGCCGAAGCCAACGCCGCCGAGGCGGGAACGGCCGTTTACCCCTTCGCCTATGGCGCCAACGTTGCTGAGTGGGACATTACCAGGCTGAACGATATGGGCTTTAACTGGATCAAGGTGTTCAACGGACCCGGCAGCCGCCTGCCCCTGAAGGTGCTGCTGCGGGTGGAGGCCAACGCCAGCCACATGGGCAATATTAGCGGCTTTGGCAACAGCGTCCAGAGTCTGGCGCAGGGGCAAAAAGGGTACGTAGACGCGTACGAAATTGGCAACGAACCCAATCTGGACGCCACATATGGCTGGGGTTACGGCAGCATAAATGTGCCGCCCGACGCCGCCGACTATGCGGCGCTGCTGTGTGAAGCATACGGCCGTATCAAAGCCGTAGATCCTGCGGCCCTGGTGGTATCTGCCGGACTGGCCCCCACCGGGCGCGTCTCTGGCTCGTGGAACGGCCATGCCGGGCACAACGGGCTCTTCCAGGACGAGCGCGTCTTCATGCAGGAAATGCTGGACGCCATGCAAAACATAAATGGCGGCCCCTGCTTCGACATTTTTGGCTACCACCCCTATGGCTACAGCGCCGACTTTGACGCTGAACCAGACGTGGCTTCTGGCGACCCTACCCAAAACTGCGTTAATGGCTTTTGCTTTCGCGGCGTAGAGAAGATTTACGACATTTTGCAGGCAAACGGACTGGGCGAGAAGCAGATTTTTGCCACCGAATTTGGCTGGATTACCAGACCGCCAGACGCTTGTCTAAATACGGGGGGATGGTCTGGCCGTGCCTGGCAAATCGTGAGCGAGCAAAAGCAGGCGGACAACCTGGTGGGCGCCTATGAATATGCCACCACCCACTACCCCTGGATGGGTGGGATGTTTATCTTCAACCTCAATTTTAATGTGGCTCCCTGGATTACCGATCCCTGCGAGCAAATGCGCTTCTACGCCGTGGTGAACCGCCCGGCAGAAGCTGCGCTGGCTGCCATGCCCAAGGTTGCTGGGGCAGGTGCGGGTGAGCTGGCTACGGTGCCGGGGGCGGTAACGGCCGTCTACACGCCCGCCCAACAGCCCATCGCTGAAACCGTCATGGTGACCCTGAAAAACAGCGGCACGGCCCCTCTGGCCTACACAATGACGCTGCAAACCAATTCAGCGCTGTCGCTGAATACCAGCACGCCACTCACTGGTTCACTAGAGCCGGACGAAGAAACGGCCGTGTCGCTTCAGTACGCTCTCGATGGCCAGCCAACGGGCAGCTATGCTGGCTCTCTGAAGATCGATACTTCTTCCAGCGGGGTGAGTGACAGCGTTACCGTGCCGGTGACGGTGCACCTGTGGAACGTGATTCACAAGACATTTTTGCCAATAGTAAGTGATTCGTGATGTATAATGCCAGCTTATGAACGGCCGTCTCCAGGCAACGAAAACGCTTCCCCACAATTTTGCTCTGTTTCATTCACTCGATTTAACTAATCGTAAGCTGCTCATTGGCATGAACGTGATGGGTGTGCTGTTGCTGTTTGTCTTTGGCTGGCTGTTTTGGGGCATTGCCGCCTGGCTCATGCCGCAGCTGTTCCTGCTGCAGCTGCAAATCTTTTTTAGGGCCATGCGCATTTCCACCGTTTTGCTCACCATTGCCCTGGTGGTGGTGCTGCACGAGCTGTGCCACGCGCTTTTCTTCTGGCTATTTAGCCGGGAACGACCGCAAATTGGGTTCAATCTGCTCTATGCCTACGCCGCCGCGCCAGATTGGTACTTTACGCGCAACCAGTTTGTGCTGATTGGGCTGGCTCCCGTGCTGCTGCTGACGCTGGCCGGTCTGGTTGCCCTGCCCTGGGTAAGCGTTGTTACCACCTCTCACCTGGTGCTGGGGCTAACGGTGAATGCAGCCGGGGCCATTGGCGATTTCATCGTTGTGATGTGGGTGTTGGGGCAGCCAGCCAATATTTTGCTGCGAGACGAGGGAACGGCCGTTTCCGCCTATAGGGCTGATGGCTTGTCTTAGCAAACGTCGCTCAACCTTCTTCCGGGTGGCTGCACGCGTGCCGCCAAACGCGCCCCGTGCGGGCCAAAAGCTCGTCTGCTTCGGATGGCCCCCAGCTGCCGTGCGGGTAGGTAATCATCGGTGGTGCATCATCACCCGCTTCCCAGCAGTTGATGACAGGGTCCATCAGCGCCCAGGCCGCCTCAATACCGTCGGCCCGCGTAAACAGCGAGGCGTCGCCACGAACGGCATCCAGCAGCAGCCGCTCATACGCATCTGGCAAGCTGTTTTCTTTAAATGCCGAGCGATAATGAAATTCCATATCCACTGGGTGCGTTTTGCGCGAATCCGGGACTTTGGCTTCAAACTTTAGATGAATGCCCTCATCCGGCTGAATGCACATCGAGAGGATATTGGCCGAAAAATCTTCATCCTTGATGCCCTCAAACATGAGGTGAGGTGGCTGCTTGAATTCCACAATTATTTCCGTGTTTTTGGCCTTAAGCGCCTTGCCGGAACGTAAGTAGAATGGCACCCCTTGCCAGCGCCAGTTGTCGATGAACAGTGTCATCGCGGCGTAAGTGGGCGTTTGTGAGTCCTCTGCCACGTCTTCGGCCTGCAAATAGCCTTCGTATTGGCCCCGAACGGTCTGGTCCAGGTCTAACGGCCGTATGGCATGAAACAGTTTCGCCTTCTCGTTGCGTACCGCATTGGCCTGAAATGAAGCGGGTGGTTCCATGGCTACCAGCGACAAGAGCTGCATCAGATGGTTCTGGAACATATCGCGCACCACGCCCGCTTCGTCATAATATCCAGCCCGTCGCCCAACGTCCACGCTCTCTGTCACGGTGATCTGCACATTGTCTACGTAATTGCGGTTCCACACCGGCTCAAAGATGGTGTTGGCAAAGCGAAAGTACAAAATATTTTGTGCCGTTTCCTTGCCCAAATAATGGTCGATTCGGTAAATCTGGTCTTCGGCAAAAACCGCCTGAATGGCCTCATTCAGCGACTTTGCCGATTCCAGGTCATGACCAAATGGCTTTTCTACCACCGCCCGTCGCCAGCCGTTTTCTTCTTCAACCATATCGGCAGCGCCAAGATTCTCCACAATCGGCACAAAAAAGCTGGGAGAGGTAGCCATGTAGTAAAGCCGATTGCCGGGGCCCTTTTCAATTTTCTGCAGGTGCTTGCCGAGTGATTCATAATCTTCTGCGGTGCTCAGATCGCCTTGAACATAGCTAATCTTCTCGGCAAACGGTTTCCATTTGTCAGCGTCATACGCTTCGGGGGCCAGCTCCTGCATGCCTTCCTGCAGGTTTTGGCGCAGTTCGGCATCATCCCACGGCCGTCGGGCAAAGCCCACAATGTTGAACTGCTCCGGCAGTCGATCCTTGCGGTAAGAATTGAATAAAGCAGGAATCAACTTGCGCCGGGTTAAATCCCCAGACGCGCCAAAAATAATGAACGTGGTTGGTTTTGTTTCGGTCATAAACTTTCCTTCAAAAAAAGTGGGTCAATTTTGCAAAACTGACCTTCGATAGCGACAAGAGAGAGTAATTGGGTAATTGAGTAATTGTGCAATTACCCAGTTACCCAGTTACCCAATTTCAACGCTTGCTCTCAATCCAGCATCCCTTGCAGGTTCCCTTCAACATCCGT
>JBHIWP010000310.1:0-7297 GCA_041987425.1 Promineifilaceae bacterium (SeqCode)
AGGTCACACCCAGGGCCACAAGGACAAAGAGCACGGCCGTTCCCAGCAGAGTCGCCACAAAGTTCAGAATGCGTACCGTGCTTTCCGGCAAGCGCATGATAGCCCGTTCGCCCAGGCGCCCACCTACCAAATTTGCCATCAGCGCACCCACAAACACAAAAGTGAGGGGCAGCAGCAGAATCGTCAGCTCAAGGAGAACAAAAATAAAGTTCCCCACAAATCCCAGCGGCTCTAAACCGGTTTGTAGCGACGCTAAAAGGGTGCTGTCTGCACTGAGCAGCGGAGCTGTGAGCAACCGCCCCAGCCAAAATGCCAGCCCGCCCAAAACGGGTAGCAAAATGACGCCAGACATAATGCCAATTATGGGCGCTTTTACATTTTGCATTAAATTGCGGGCCGCAACAAAGGAAAGGGGAATGGAGATTAGCGTACCTACTGTGGAGGCTACAAGCGCCATCAGCACCGTTTCTACGATCTTGTCTAACGCTTCATAGGTTGTATCGCTTAGCCCCACGATGTGTCGATCAACTACTTCCACCACCTCGAGCGTTTGTGGCTCCTCGCTGGCGCGAATGTCTGGCATGGTGAATGTGGTTTCCATCTGCCCATCTTCGTTTACTTTGAACTCGGCCACGCGCCGGGTGGAGGTGGTGCCAATGGGCGTCCAGGCAACAAGTCCCTCAGCATTGGGCAGAAAACCGCTGCCAGTAATCGTAATTGGGTCCTGTGTGGTGGTAGCGCAGTTGGGCACCATCAGCAGCTCGCGCCCTTCAATGGAAACTTGAGAGCCTCTTATCTGTTCGGGGCAGGGCATCCGCAGTGAAACGGCCGTACGCCGCGTCTCCGTTTCATAGGCAAAAAAGTCTGGCCGGGCAAAGCTGCGAATGAGGCTGACCAGATTTTCCTGGCGCTGTGGTTCCAGGGGTTCTTCCAGGTTGACGCGCGTAACCTGGAGGCCATAGGCATAGAGTAAAAAAATTGCGAGGATGATAACGGCCGTTTTCCACCACCTGGGGGAACGGCCTGAGTTCTCATTTTTCATACAACGCTCTTTAGGATGGTAATCGGTGGTCGATGGTCAGTATTCAGTAATTGGTAATCAGTAATCGGTTTACTGACCACTGCTTACTGATTACCGTTAACCGATTCGTTCGGCCTCACGGCCGTAAATTTCAATAAACTTCTCGTCGTTAATTTCGCTGGGCGTACCATCGAAGACCAGTTGACCCTGGTTCAGGGCAATAGCTCGCGTGCTGTATTGCTGCACTAAATCCAGAAAGTGCAAACTGCACAACACCGTTATCTTGTCCTCTCGATTAATTTGCAGCAAATGGCGCATTATGCTGTGGGCCAGGGCCGGATCCAGGCTGGCAACAGGCTCATCAGCCAGAATCATCTTCGGTTCCTGCATCAGAGCGCGGGCAATGCCCACGCGCTGCCGCTGCCCACCGCTCAGCTCATCGGCTCGATTATTTGCCTTATCCCCGATGCCCACCCGTGCCAGGCTGGCATGGGCTCGCTTTATATCTTCCTGGGGAAAGCGACCCAAAATGCTGGCAATAGGATTGACATATCCCAGGCGCCCGCTAAGCACGTTGGTCAATACGGACGACCGATTAACCAGGTTGAAGTGCTGAAAAATCATGCCAATCTGGCGGCGCGCCCGGCGCAGCTCTTCGCCCGAAACTTCAGAAAGCTCGATGCCGTTCCACCAAATTTCCCCGGATGTCGGTTCAATAAGGCGGTTGATGCAGCGTAGCAAGGTGCTTTTGCCAGAGCCGCTGAGGCCAATGACGGCCACGAATTCACCGTCTGGCACTTCAAAACTCACGTCTTTCAGGGCAACCGTGCCGTCTTCATAAACTTTAGTAAGATTTTGGATTTTTAACATGAGTAAGACCCTAAGGGTTTAATTTCAATGAACCGTAAACCCATAAGGAGAAACCTTTAGGGTCTGGCACAAGGGGCACAAATAAACAAAGAAGCCGGACGAACAACGCTGCCCGCCCGGCTTCATTTAGAAGCTTATGCTTTGTTTACTCGCCGAGAATATCCTCTTCGGTAATGCCCAGAGAATCCATAGCGGCGCGTACTGGATCATAGAAGCTGTCGGTGACGGCTTCTAGTCCGGTCCAGTTGTAGAACTCTTCAGAGCAGATGGATTGAGCACAGGCGTCGGAAGCTGTGAACTCAATCAAAGCATCAATGATGTTGTTGGCCGTGTTCAGGGGGAACTCTGGGCCAAAGGAAACGGTATCATTAGGAATCCGCTCCGTAATAGCCAGAATCCGGGTGTTTTCGAAGATATCCGGTGCCGTATCCGTAACGGAGGAGCGAGCATCCAAAATGCGGTAACCGCCTTCGTCTGGGCCACCGGCGACAAAGGTCCGCCCTTCTTCCGTGCGCACCGGGCTCTCGTCAGCTACGCGCCAGATTTCTGGATCATCTACGCCATACGTCCATTCACGATTATAGTTTGGCAGCAGCGGCGGGCTGAAAAAGGCGGTACCAAAATCGCAATCGCCATTGTTTACACCGAGCATAGAGCCATTATGACCACCGGCTTCCGTAATTTCACCAGGCTCAATGCCCAAAGCAGCAAATTCGGCGCTGGGGTAGAGGTAACCAGAGGTGGAACCAAAGTCGGGGATACACCAGGTGGCGCCTGCCAGGTCTTCCAATGATTCAGCCGGGCTGTCCATTGGTACTACATATTGAGCGGCATACCAGGAGAGGCCAAAGCGAACGGCCGCACCACCAACAGTCACACCGCAGCGATTATTGGCCAAAACATAGCCTTGCGCGGGGATAAAGCCAATGGTGTCATCGGGGGAAGCGCACATTTCTTCGATGGTAGCCGCATAGCTGGTAGGTACGCTCACCTCAAAGTTCAGACCAGTCGCTTCGGTCAGCGCCTGGGCCAAAATTTCACCACCAGAGATGATCTGGTCCACATCCACTGACGGCACAAACAGAACCTTGATGGGGCGTTCTTCTGAGCCAAGCGGTGCTTCTTCAGCCATCACTTCTTCAACAACGGTTTCCGTGACGACACGGGTGACCTCAACAGGAACTTCAACTTCAACTTCGGTTTCTACAGGAACTTCAACCTCTTCTGTTATAACTCGGGTGACTTCAACAGTTTCGGTCGTGGGGGTACAGGCTGCAACTAAAAAGAGAACAGCCATTACGAGGGCGAGAAGCCTAAACATGGAGCGTGTTTTCATCGTTTCCTCCTTCTAAAAACACAAGGGAATGCCCAAAAGGTTAGATAAGGTATTGAACCCTCAGGCTAAATGACGGTAATGCCCTGAAATTATATCATGGGGCGAATCAGTGACAAATGAGTAGAGATTGGTGGATTAATAAAGGGCAGAATGAAACAACACCCTGCCCTTTTATTCATATGCAGGCAAGGTGGGAAACGGCCGTTTCCCACCTTGCAAACATTTATCGATTAGTTACCAATCTCTTCCAGAAGCTCTTCCTGTAATTCATTGGCCCGTTCAGTCAGGTCATCCAGCGTTGACTGAACGTCAGCACCCTGAATGATGGCGTTGTAAGCTTCTTGCGCTGCATCACGTACCGATTGGTAAGAGATTAATTGCGGCTCAAACTTTCCATACTGCAACAGGTCTAGAGCAGTGGCCCACACTTGGTTTTCCGCATTGTAATCACCCAGATAGTCAACCGCTCCAGAATTGGTGGGGAAGTAGTTGCTAGCTTCGACCCAGCGCGCCTGAACCTCAGGCGTGGTGAACCATTTTACAAACTCCCAGGCGGCCAGCTGCTGTTCTGGGGTTGTCCGAACAATCATGACATCACCACCATAGATATTCACAACTGGATCAGAAGTGGTATGGGGAATGGCGGCAACAGCATACTCGTCAGGTTCCGTACCGGCTTCTTCGGCCACCGTGGCAAAGTCACCTTCATAGAAGGGAATACCCGAGCTGGAACCTTGAGCAAACAGCGCGTTGCGGCTGGCAACCTCAGGGTTGGGGAAACCATCGAAGAAGTAGGCGCAAACCAGGCCATCTTCGCCAGGGTTGGCCAGTTCTTGCATCATCTGCATAGCGGCAACTGTGGCCTCACCGTTGTAAACATAGGCGGTTCCGTCTTCGTTGAGAATGTCGCCGCCAAAGGCATAGGTCCAGGCGGCCATTCCCGACGCGTCATCACGCAAAACGTAGCCACCTACGCCGCTTTCACTGGCGGCCGCAGCAGCACAAGACATCTCTACAAACTCTTCAGGCGTTGTGGGCGGTCCATCGAAACCAAGCTCTTCCAGGTAGGTTTTGTTATAGTGCAGCAGCTCGATGGAGCGGTTGGGCGGGAAGCCCAAACGCTGGTCTTCAAAGGCAACGTGAATGCTTTGGTTAAAGAAGCTCTGGTAGAATGCTTGCTGCTCTTCTTCGCTCAAGCCCCAATGTGGATCGTTCAGGTATTCGTTCAGGTCAACAAGCGTGTCGTTGAGCTGGTAAAAGGCCTGATCGTTTTGATAACCAACAACCAGCGCGGCAGGAACTTCGCCAGAAGCAACGCTGGCATTTACAGCGTCGCGAATGTCATCGTAACCGCCCTGGTTGAGCGCTTCAATGGTAATGCCACACTCATTCGTCGCATTAAAATCATTGACGATCTCAATGAGCTGCTCTTCGCGTGAGCCACTGTGGTTGTGCCACCACACGACAGTTTGGCCGCGGGGGTCGACACCAGCAAACGATCCGTCGCTTGTGGGCCCACAAGGCTCCATTGCTTCTTCAACCTCTTCCGTTACTTCTTCGGCAGCCTCTTCGACCTCTTCAGCCACCTCTTCGGCCACAGCCTCAGCTGTTTCGGTAATACCTGGTGCAGCTTCTTCGGCAGCGTCGGCCGCATCTTGGGCTACAGCTTCGGCCGTTTCTGTGATGCCTGGTGCGGCTTCTTCGGCCGCATCAATCGCATCCTGCACCGCTTCTTCGGGGGTGCCACCACAGGCAACCACGAACATTGGCACAATTAGGGCCAACAGCATGAACCATTTAACATATTTTTTGGACATTTGTCTTCTCCTCGAAACTAAATTTTGGTTCTAAAAAGTAATTACAGACGGCTTAATTTTTATCTGTAACTATTGACGATTTTAGGCGTTAGAAATCATATAGTCGCTATTGACGGCATCACCTCCTTAGTGATTTTGATACTTCAGCAGCAATTTGCGTAGACTAAAAAGTATATATTAGAAACCTAATTGCTATTTATGGATTAAAGAGACGCTTAGCTGCGCCTAGAGTAACGCACAACGCTGTAACGAGGTAGTGCATTCGAAAATGCTTAACCTTTTAGCCCAGAACGGGTCATAGCTTCGATGAACTGCCGTTGGGTGAAGAAGTAAATGATTAATATGGGCAAGATGGTAATGATAGCGCCTGCCATTTGTAAATGGACAAAACTGCCAGCTTCTTGCAGAAAACTTTGTAGCCCATAGGAAATTGGACGCCATTCTAATGAGCGCGTCACCAAAATAGGCCAGGCCAGGCTGTCCCAGCTGCCCAGAAAACCAAATAAGGCCAAAATAAGGATGGGCGCCTTGGACAGCGGCACCACCACCTGCAACAGATAGCGTAGATGACTAGCACCGTCAATTTGGGCCGAGTCCCACAGCTCATCGGGAATTTGCTGGAAGAACTGGCGCAGCAAAAAGATGCCGAAGGCGCTGGCCATGAAGGGCACCGTCAGGGCTGGCCAATTATCGATCCATTGGAACGGTGTGACCTTGCCCAGCCAGGAAACTGTTAGAAAGTTCGGTACCCAGGTGATGGCCTGGGGCAGTGTAAGCGTGGCCAGGAACAGGCCGAACAGCAGATTTTTGCCTGGGAATTCCATGCGGGCAAAGGCATAGGCGGCCAATACACCAAACACAACTTCACCAGCGACTGTGATGAGGGCAATGATCAGACTATTGAAGAAGAATTCTGAAAAATCGGCTTCTTGCCAGGCTTCGACATAGTTGCCCCATTGGGGAGTGCTGGGAATGAATGTCTGGCTGGTTGCTTCGGTGAGGTTCATCAAAGAAATGCTGATAGTGGCCAAAAAGGGAACGATGGCAATGGCGGCACCAATTCCCAGGATCACATAAGTGAATAGTTTGGCCCAGTTGAACCCCGGCGTAACAGGAGTGGCTGGCTGTTTGGTAGTTACGACTGTTTCGTTAGCCATAGAACACTTTTCCTTTGGCGAGACGGTCTAGCACGGCCGTTGCGCTTAAGATAACGAGCAGCAACATGATTCCCAAAGCGGCCGCATAGCCGATGCGTGTGTCTCGGTTAAAAGCATCGAAAATAACAAGGCTGGCAGTATCCATTGTGCCCAACGCCGCGCGGCTGCGCAGCACAAAAATAGTGTTGAACGCTTTGAAAGCGCCAATAACGCCAAAAATAGTTAAGAAATAAGTGATGGGTGATAACAAAGGAAGCGTGATGTGGCGGAACTGAGCCCAGCGCCCGGCTCCATCCATTGAGGCTGCTTCATAATACTCGCGGGATATATTGCCCAATCCGGCCAGGAAAAAGACAACGTTGTAACCTGTATACTTCCAGATCCCGAAGATGATGGCCACCACAAGCGCCAGGCTGGGACCAGCAGCCCACTCAGGAACGTTAACATTTAGCGCCTCGCCAATGAGTTGGGTAACGCCGTTTGGCTCGTTTAGCCAGCCAAGCGGCTCCAAACCAATAGAAGCGAGCAGGGTGTTGATGGTGCCCGATGGATTGCCAGAAAAGAGAACTTTAAATACGGCCGCAGCGCCCACGGCCGGTGTGATGTAGGGCAAAAAGTAAATCATCCGCAGCAGCCCTTTCGCTTTGATGTCTTGAAAAAGCATGGTGGCTAAAACAAGACCCAGAAAAAGCTCGGCGGGCAGCGCCCCCACCACATAAAAGATGGTGGTACGGAGGCCAATCCACCAGTCGCTGTCTCCCTCGGCAATGACGGTGGGAAGCTCGCTAATGAGTACCCAGCCCGCTATCATCAGCAGAATCCCGGCCAGAAAGCGGAGGCCGGTTTGCAGATTGGAGTCGCGCTGGGCGGCCGTCCGCCAGATCAGCCAGGAGAGTAGCAGTAGAACAAAGCCCGCGCTGATGGTCACCATTTGGGCCCAAATTGCCAGCGCTTCACCTTCTTCTATTGCTTCTGCATAGGCTAACTGGATCTCGGCAAAGGTGAACCAGCTAATAGCCGCTGCCAGAATAACCATGAAAACGGCCGTTGTTAATTTGCCAGTGTAAAACGAATCCCGGATTGTGGCCGGGCCATT
>JBHIWP010000311.1:0-7262 GCA_041987425.1 Promineifilaceae bacterium (SeqCode)
TTGTGGGTGGCGGCGCCATTTTGAAAAACGACCACGCTGTAAAAGGCACCGCAACGGCCGCCAGCATCTGGGCAACGGGGGCAGTGGGTGCGGCCGTTGCCTTTGGCAGTTTGCACATGGCAATACTTATTTCTGGCCTCACGTTTCTGGTACTGCGCCTGTTTACCCCCTTAAAAATAGAGTTAGATGAAGACGGTGAACCGATTCCCTAGAAAGGAGCTTTAATATTGGATACCCCACTTGTCATACCATCAAGCAAAGAAAAAACATCGCCCATCCTGAAGCACAAAGGGGTAGTTTTAGGCTTAATTGCCTTTGGTCTCTTTGTCTTCTTTATCATGTGGTACAGCGTCAAAACAGAGAGCTTATTTTTTGTTTGGGATGAGCCAGTGAATCGCTATTTTTTACAGCTTCGGGAAAGCGCGTCCCCAGAGATGACTTCCCTGGCCCGGGCCTTCGGTAAAGCGGGGAGCCAGGGCATTACGGCCGTTTCCATCCTGCTAATGATTTATTGGGTCGTGCGGCGACAGTTCCGGCGCTTCTGGTTTATGTTTGCTGCCATGACGGGTGTGGAGCTGCTCTGGCTGTCGGTCGTATTTGGTATTGGCCGCCCCCGCCCTGTGGAGGTGCGCACCGTCGCCGACATTATTTTACCCAGCTTCCCCAGCGGCCACGTGATGCTGTTTTCTGCCTTTGTGGGCACCATCCTATACCTGTTTTACCTACAGATAAAGCGGCCAGCCTGGCGTATTTTGCTAGCCGTCGTGGTGCTGATTCTGCTGCTCGCGACGGCCTATGTGCGACTTTACTTTACGGCCCATTATCTCACAGACGTCATTGCTGGCTACGGCCTGGGGCTGGCCTGGACGGTGGGGGTCTTAACGGCCGTTGATTACTTTTTCCTCAGGCTAGATAAGAAAGCTGCATAAAAAACAGTATTACGAGAACCAATAAAAGGAGGAGAGATGGAGTCGCCCCTGGTGCACATTGGCATGGTGTTGGCGACGGATCTGCGCGACTTTGATACCGCAGATGCTTACGAACAAACCTGCACGCGCTTGCGAAAAGTTCTCCAGGATCAATTTCCCCAGTTTCGCTGGCAGGTGGACTTTGTAAACCGCAACCGCTATGCACCCCGCGGCGCCATCGACCCGCTGCCCTTGCTGACGTTTGGCATGCAGGAAAAGTTTAGCCACCGTTGGGACTATGCGCTGGTGGTCGTGCCCAACGCTTTGCAGCCTCGCAAGCGGGTTCACACGGTTGGTATTCCCTCTTCTGCCTTGGAAACGGCCGTTCTCTCCTCGGCCGATTTAGATGAAAAGTCAGCTCAATTTTGCGACCGCCTCGTGGCTTTGGCTTTGCACCTGCTGGGCCACCTGTGGGGCCTGGAACATTGTGATGCTGGCCCGATGCAGCCGCCGGAAGATTTGCGCCGCCTTCATTTAAGCCCCTTTCCCGACTTTCAGCAGCACATTGCCGCTGACCGGCTGGATGAAGTGGCCGACAAGCGTTTGGAAGAACAATCTAAAGAGTGGAACCGCGTGGCTTTCTACTGGCGGGCCTTTTGGGCAGATCCCAAGAGCATTCTCATCGACGTCATTGGTTACGCGCCCTGGAAGCTGCCTTTAAAAGCAGGTCGTCTGACGGCCGCTGCGGCCGTTTCGCTTATGCTTCTCCTGCTGGGGGCTGAATCTTGGGAAGTCGGCGTGCATCTTCCCCTACCTTTGCTGATTATGGGCGCCATTGCTTCACTGGCTGTGGCCGCAGCCTTTATTTTTGCCGGGCAGAACCTGGGCCAGATTTCCCGAATGGTTGGCTGGCGAGAACAGCTAATTCGTACGCGCATTGTCATTTTTGGCACGCTCCTACTGGGCATGATCACCTTATGGCTGTTGCTCTTTGGCATCAGTTTCTTCATGGGCCGTTTGCTTCCCGCAGACGTGCTGACGGGCTGGATTCAAGAACCCTCTCTAACCTACCAGCTGCTGGCCCGACATGCTGCCTTTATGGCTATTCTGGGCGTATTGGCTGGCGCCTTGGGCGGCAATCTGGAAGACGAAGACGAAATAAAAGCAGAACTGCTCTTCGATGAAGAAACCTGAGCACCTGAGCAAACTTAGGGGATGACACAATCTGTACCTCAATCTATGCCTGGGTATATACCCAAGTTCATTTTGCCTGGTCGCCAGGTTTGCTAAACTGCTCAACAATCGTGAGGGAATGTTTGTGAATCCAATAATTTCGCGCAACTTTTCATATATTTCCTACCTGTTGCTTGCTGTGCTTTTTGTGGGGCTGGCGGGCTGTGACGCTGCCCCCTCTACTTTTGCCCCCAAAGGTGCGGCTGCGGCTCAGATTAGCAGGCTATGGTGGATCATGTTTGGCGTGGGCACGGCCGTTTACTTGGTGGTCATGGGCCTGCTGCTGCTTGGTCTCATTCGCCCCGGCATCCGGCTGCCCTTTTCTTTAAACGGCCGTCGTCTGGTTGTCGTGGGCGGGTTAATCATTCCCCTCATCATTCTGATTGTCATTTATGGCTTTACCCTGGGCACCCTAAGCGCCTTGGGGGCGGAAAAAAACCAGGGGACGCTCACGGTTGAAGTCATTGGGCATCAGTGGTGGTGGGAAGTGCGCTACCCAGATCAGCAGATAACGACCGCCAACGAGATTCACGTTCCCGTTGGCCAGCCCGTTACGCTCAAGCTCACTTCGGATGATGTGATCCACAGTTTTTGGGTACCAGAGCTGCACGGCAAGAGCGACATGATTCCAGGCCGCGTCAATAATTTTTGGCTGCAAGCAGATGAACCGGGCGAGTTTTGGGGGCTTTGTGCCGAATTTTGCGGCACGCAGCACGCCAAGATGCTTTTTGTGGTGGTGGCCGAACCGCAGGAGCAGTTTGACCAGTGGCTGGCGCAGCAGCAGCAGCCTGCCGCTGCCCCGGCAACTGAACTGGCCCAGCAGGGCTTGGACGTTTTCATAGAGGCCGATTGCGGCCGTTGCCACGCCATACAAGGCACCGACGCCACCGGCGATTTTGGCCCAGACCTGACACATTTCGCCAGCCGATTGACGCTGGGCGCTGGCGCGGTGCGCAATAGTGAAGGTGCGCTGGCAGGCTGGGTGGTTGATCCGCATGGCGTAAAGCCGGGCAACCTCATGCCTTCGGCGGATATTTCTGGCCCAGAGCTACAGGCGCTGCTGGCTTACTTAGAGTCACTTGAATAGAGAGCTTTAGAGATAATATGACGACGACTTCACCTTCTTCAAGCGAACGGGAATACGAATCGGCAGAAATCGTTCCAGAGAATATTCAGACGCCTCATGCCAACCATCCTGACCAGGAAACCAAAACGGCACTGGAAAAGGTCTGGGCCGATCCGCCGCCAGGACTGGTGGGGGCCATCAAAGCCATTCAGAACGACGCGGTAGGCGGCCGTATTATGGGCACGGCTTTCATCTTCTTTCTCATTGCCGGGGCGCTGGCCCTGCTGATGCGCCTTCAGCTCATTGTGCCAGAAAACACGCTCATCGGCCCGGATCGGTACAACGAGCTGTTTACCATGCACGGCTCTACCATGATGTACCTCTTTGCCGTGCCCATGATTGAAGGCATTGCCATCGTGATGCTGCCGCTGCTTCTGGGCACGCGCGAGATGCCCTTTCCGCGTCTGGGCGTGTTTAGCTACTTTACTTTTGTGCTGGGTGGGCTGCTCTTTTTCTCCAGCTACTTGCTCAATGCCGTGCCAGATACGGGCTGGTTTGCCTATGCGCCGCTGAGCGGCCTGCGCTTCTCGCCCGGTATTGCCCTGGATTATTGGCTGCTGGCACTGGGGGTGGCCGAAGTGGCGGCTATTGCTGCCGGTGTGGAGATTATTATTGCCATTTTACGCATGCGCGCGCCGGGTATGTCGTTGGGACGGATGCCGCTGTACGCCTGGGCTATGCTGGTAACGGCCGTATCTATCCTCTTTGCCTTTACGCCGCTCATCGTTGGCAGCCTGCTGCTGGAGCTAGACCGCAAAATTGGCACCCAATTCTTCAACCCAGAGATGGGCGGCAGCCCCGTGCTCTGGCAGCATATCTTCTGGATATTTGGTCACCCCGAAGTTTATATTCAATTTCTGCCCGCTACCGGCATGTTGGCCATGATCGTGCCCGTATTTTCGCGCAGGCGCATGGTGGGCTATCCCTACATTGTCATGGCAATGGTTTCCACAGGCTTTGTCAGCTTTGCCCTGTGGGTACACCACATGTTTACGGTAGGCATCCCTGAAATCGGGCTGGGCATCTTCTCGGCAGCCAGCATTTTTATTGCCATTCCCACCGGCATTCAGATTTTTGCCTATTTAGCGACGATTTTGAGCGGCCGTCCCGTGTGGAAAACGCCTTTCCTGTTCGTAATAGGCTTTCTGGTGACATTTATTCTGGGTGGCATTACCGGGGTGATGGTTGGCTCGGTGCCGTTCGACTGGCAGGCCCACGACTCCTACTTTGTGGTGGCCCATCTACACTACGTGCTCATTGGCGGCGTCGTCTTCCCCATTTTTGCCACCCTTTACTACTGGATGCCAAAGTTTACTGGCAAGCTGCTGAATGAAAAATTGGGCAAATGGAACTTCTGGCTGATGTTCTGCGGCTTTCACATTGCCTTCTTTCCGCAGCACATTGCCGGGCTGCTGGGTATGCCCCGACGTGTTTACACCTATCCGGCGAATTTTGGCTGGGATATTTACAATCTGATTTCTACGGTGGGAGCCCTGATTTTAGGCGCGGGCGTGGCAGTCTTTATCTACAACTTCTTCTGGAGCCACCGTCACGGCGAAGATGCCGGCCCCAACCCCTGGGGAGCCGACTCGCTGGAATGGGCTACCGATTCGCCACCCTTAAATTTTGCCTTCTCCAAGTTGCCCATTGTGCGCAGCCGACATCCGTTGTGGGACCAGCGCGAGCTGAATGAAGGGCAGACCAAAACGCGCGAGCTGCTGGATGGCCTGGCTAACTGGCCGACCACGTGGCGCGCCGCCCTGATTACCTCAACGGTGGACGCTCGCCCCGTGGAAATATTCCGCGTCTCCGGCCCCTCTATCTGGCCTTTTATAGCCGCAATTGGATTGGTCACTATTTTTGGCTCGGAGATCTTTAGCTTACGGCCGCTTTCCGTTTTGGGCATTACGGTGCTGATCATCGCCATCGTTGGCTGGAACTGGCCTACTGAAACGCCCACTAGCGACGAAGAAGAACGTGCCTTTGAAGAGAAATATGGCATTCCAGTGCGCACCTACGGCAGCCGCGTTGTTTCTCGCAGCGCCATGTGGCTGCTGATCCTGCTTATCTCCATTGCCCTGGCCAGTTTTCTCTTCAGCTACTTCTACATTCGCATAGAGAGCAGTGTCTGGCCGCAAGACGGGATTGCTCTGCCCAATTTGATGTGGGTGGGGTTGGGCACGCTGCTGATGCTGGCCAACATTCCCATTTTGCGCTGGGCCGTGCGCAAGATTCGGGATGACAACGACCAGGGAAAGCTGAAGCTGGGCTTGTTTTTAGGCTTTTTGCTGGAAGTCGGTGTGCTGGCTTTGCTGTTTTATGATCTCAGCCTGCTGAGCTTTGACTGGCAAACCAACGCCTATGGCTCGGTCTTTTTTGCCCTGGCTGGCTTTATGCTGCTGCTGCTCTTTAGCGGTATTGGTATCAATCTGTTTGCTCAATTCTGGAGCTGGCGCGGCATTTACCATTCAGACAGATATGTGGTTATAGAAAACGCGGCCCTGTACTGGACGGCTATGGCTGGCGTGTGGCTGACGATAATAGGCGTGGCCTATGTGTCGCCATACCTTATTTAATTTAACGACTATGGAATCAACCAGACAAAATCCGGCAACACATGCGAGAATCACCTTTTTAGCCAGCCCTATTGCCTGGTCGCTCTACTTTATAGCGGTTTATCTGCTGGTGGAGCTGGCCTGCGGTCTTGGCTTGCTGCTGGGTGCCGTGCGGGCGCTGACGCTTGTGCTGATGCTGCCCACCCTGGCCGTCATTATTTACGTTGGCTGGCGCGGCCGTTCCGAGCAGGAACATGCCGAGCAAATGGTCGCGGACGCTGAGAGTGAAGAAAATCCGGCCCAAACACAACACTTCTCTGGTCAGGTGGCTATTTGGCTGAGCGGGGTTTTTGTGCTGTTGACGCTGGCCGTTGGCGCAACGGCGTTGGTGCTGCAACCATGTTGAGCAACAAAACAGTGAAACAGACGTTACTTTGCTTGCTTTGTGGCTTTGCGCTTCTGCTGCTTGCCGCCTGCAACGGCCGTCCTCTGCGCGCCTCCTCTGACTTTGTGGCAGGGGGTAACCCCCAGGCGGGCTGGCAAGCTGTGCAGGACTACGGCTGCCATACCTGCCACCACATCCCCGGCATTCCCGGCCCAGAGGCCTACGTGGGGCCACCGCTCGATGAATGGCCTTCGCGCAGCTACATCGCTGGCAGCCTTAGCAACACGCCAGACAATCTGGTGGAGTGGATTCGCTTTCCTCAGGAGGTTGAGCCGGGCACGGCCATGCCTGATCTTGGCGTAACGGAAGAAGACGCCTGGGACATGAGCGCCTATCTCTTTGATTTGCGCTAGCAGATTCACCACATGAAACGACGAGACTGGCAATTTTTACGCGGGTTTGTGCTTTTTTCGGCAATGGCTTTTGGCTTGCTTCAGTTTTGGCCACGTAACCACACCAATCCACCGGTGGTGAGCGTGCCAGAGTGGGACAGTGGGCAAACGGCCGCACTGGCAAACCGGGCCTGCTACGACTGCCACAGCAATGACACGTACTGGCCCTGGTATACCGACATCGTGCCCGTTTCTAGCCTGCTGGAGTACGATGTGGAAAGAGGACGCAAAGTTTTGAACTTTTCTGATTGGGACGCCACCTGTTGCACCGAGGAGCAGATTGAGCGCATGGCGGCAATCGTGGGCCGCGACCAGATGCCCCCTCGTTACTATGTGATGCTGCATCCAGAAGCGTGGCTAACTAGAGAGGAGCGAGGCAAGCTGGTTTACGGTCTGATTGCCACAATGGAGAGTGAACTGGATGAAGAATAAGCTGAGTCGGCGGGAATTTTTGCAGAGCGGAACGGCCGTATTGCTCTCGGCCACGCTTACGGCCTGCGGCGCCGCCTCTACCCAGCAGGCAGAAGGCTGGCAAACGGCCACGCCAGCCAGGGTGCTACAAAGCCCCATGCCCCCCGCCACGCCAGAACCCACCGCTACCTT
>JBHIWP010000312.1:0-7254 GCA_041987425.1 Promineifilaceae bacterium (SeqCode)
AAGCTAAACGTGCGCCTGGAGGCAAAGGTGCGCCATGGCCTGGTTGTAAAGGAAATTCTGGCCGAGGCGAAGAGTGGTGACTACGACCTGGTTGTGATTGGGGCGCACCAGGGCAAAGGCTGGGAACGCTTTCTGTTAGACGATCTGGCGCATGAAATTATTAATGATGCCGATCGCCCACTGCTCGTTATTTGATAAACGGGTTCCACTTTTTTTCTTGTCCAATGGTGGTGGTGGGTCCATGGCCGGAAAGAACGGCCGTTTCATCCGGTAGCACCATAATTTTCTCGCGTAACACCTTCATCAGCAGGGCGTGATCGCTGCCGGGCAGATCGGTGCGGCCAATGCTTTGCTGGAACAGCACGTCACCATCAAACAGCACATTTTCTTCGCGCACGTAAAAGCAAACGTGCCCCGGCGCATGACCGGGGGTAAACAACACTTCTAACTTGAGCTTCCCTACTTCAATAACGTCGCCTTCAGCCAGCATCTTGTCGGCGGCGGGTGGCGTGGGCAGGGGGAGGTTAAATCTGGAAGCGGCCGTGGTGGCATGAGCCAGCATCGGCACCGCGTCAGGATGAATGTAGATGGGCGCCTCGGTTTCTTCCTTCAGCTCGGCCAGCCCGCCGACGTGGTCGAAGTGGCTGTGGGTGAGCAGAATGTGGGTAATCGTTGCCCCGCGCTCTCTGGCAATCTGAGCAATCCCCACGCCGTTCCAGGAAGGGTCGATAACGGCCGTTTCCATCGTCTCTTTGCAAATAGCCAGATAGCAATTTGTCTGTAGCGGTCCCAGGGGGAGCTGTAAAATATCGATCATAACTTTTCCTTATTTACTGATGTTACGCACTTGTTTTTCATGCCTGTCCCGCAACGACATTTTTCGCCACCAGCCGTTCGACTTCTTCATTCGTGTAGCCAAGCTCGTCCAATATCTCAAAGCTGTGCTGGCCCAGCAGGCTGCCGCTAAATTTGTACACAGGCTCGTGCCCAGATAGCTTTATGGGAGAGCCAATTTGCCGCTGTGCTTCGTCCTGCATGGGAACCTCTGCAACCATTTGGCGCGCCCGGGCCTGTGGGTGGTCGAGGGCCTCTTCCGTCGTTAGCACTGGCTCTACGCAAACGTCCAGCCTGGCAAAAATTGCCTGCCACTCAGCCAGCGTTTTAGCCAAAATTGCCTGACGAATCTCGGCTTTAAGAGATTGTTGGTGGGCAATCCCAAAATTTTGGCCTGCTTCAATCAAATCTTCCCGTCCAATTGCCTGGCAAAAGCCGCGCCAAAACTTGGGCTCCAGAGAACCCACCGAGAGGTAACGGCCGTCTTTCGTTTCGTAGATATCGTAAAAGCCGCCTCCGTTTAGCACCTCGCCCTCCGGCTGGGGATTTTCGCCGCCCACCAGCCATTTGGCCGCGCCGACGGTGTTCCAGGCCAGCGCACCATCGTGCATGGCAACGTCTACATGGCCGCCCTCGCCATTGGTCATGCGCCGAATGACCGCCGCCAAGAGGCCAATCACCAGGTGCAAGGAGCCTGCACCAATGTCCGCTACCTGCATGGGCAGCGGTGGTGGCGGTGCGGCATCAGATTTACGGCCGTAATAGCTCAGCAATCCAGAAAGCGCCAGATAGTTCAAGTCGTGCCCGGCGCGATCTTTGTAAGGACCAGTTTGTCCGTAGCCCGTGAGCGAGCAAAAAATAAGCTCTGGACAGCGTTCCTTTAGCTGCTCATAGCCCACGCCCAAACGCTCCATCACGCCGGGCCGAAACTGCTCTACGATAATGTCGTACCCCTGTTGGATGATGAGCCGCTGGATGATTTCCGGGGCTTCGGCTGTCTTCAGATTCAGGCCCAGGCTGCGCTTGGAGCGATTGAGCAGCGAATGTTGGGCCGATTGCCCATCGGGCGAGAACGGCGGCAAGAGGCGCACGATATCGGGTCGGTTGGGTGCCTCGATGTGAATCACGTCTGCGCCCAGGTCCGCCAGCATCATCGTGGCGTAAGGTCCAGGCAGCAGCGTAGAAAAGTCGAGAATTTTGAGTGAGCTAAGCGGGGCTGTCATGGCTATTGGGTAACCGTGTAGGCAATGAAGAGTGGCGCAGCGTACTGTCCGTTGACAAATTGGCGGCTGCCGCCCGGAAACTGGCGCTGCACTTCAGCCAATTCGGCTTCTCGCTGCGGCAAAAATAGAAAGACGCGGTTGGCCGTTGGTGCTGGAGCCAGTTCAGCCTGGGCCGTTTCTACATTGAACAAATTGGCTCCGGCATGAAAATCAGTGAGCAGATAGGGCAGGGTGGGAAAATCAATGTACAGAATTGGTGGACCATACAGATAGGCTGTCCACTGGCCTTCCAGGTTGTTCAAATAGTGGGCCATTTCGTAGGCCACTTCCGTATTTTGGTCGGCAAAGCGATTATCGTTGGGGAAACGGCCGTAATAAAAAAGCAAATCGCTCAGCGCGAACAGAACCACCAGCGCCAGCAAAACGAAACTTGCTCGCGTCGCTAGTTCACGCCAATTTGTGAAGCTAAGCTGCCACTGCCCCAGGTCTGGCTTGGTTTGGGCGGCCGCGTCTGGCGTCAGGGCGGACCAGACTAGGTTGCCAAGCGTTACCAGGGCAACGGCCGCCAGCAGCGCCAGCGCAGGCGTTGCCATCACCAGCCGGTGGCTCTGCGGCGACTCGATCACCAACATTCCCGCTACAATGACAGTGAGCAGGGGCCAGAGCAGCAGCAGCCTGTAGCGATTTTGCCGCAGCCGGAAAAGCGACAGCAAAAAGCCCAGCACCATTAGCACCGCCGGGCCAAAGCTCAGCAGGGGCACCAGAGGGCGGTAAGCAGGGCTGTTGTCTGGAATGCCGTTAAAAGCAAGGGCCGACTGCCAAAACTGCTGCCCTAGAACGGCCGTTTGCGACATGCCGGTTCGCGCGGCTTCATTCACCATCCAGTTGGTCTTTTCAGATAAGATGCCGAGGGTGTTGGCCCGTTCCATAAAGATGGTGGGATTGTTGTTGTAATAAAGCAGCAGCGGCAGCGCCACCACCAGGGCCATTGCCGCAGCCGCCAGCAGATGTCGCCCCTGTGCGCGCATCGTTTGCCAATCCAGCAGCAGCGTCAGGGCAAACCAAGCCAGCAAAATAAGGGGCAGCACCCGCGAACTGGTGAAGGCGTAAGCGTTTAAGCCAACCAGCAGGCCGGTCCACAGCCAAAACGTGCGCTGGTGCGGGGCGGTGGACGGCCGTCGCCAGACAATGCCAATAGCCCCCAGCGCCAGCAGCACCAGCAGCCCATCCCACACGTTGGTCATACCCAGGCGACTGTAGTGCAGATGGTAGTGGGAGCCAAGCAGCAAAATAGCTGCCAGCAGCCCGGTGAGGCTGCCAAACAGCCGCTTGCCAATGAGATAAGTCGCTGCTACCGTCGCTGCCCCTACAAAGGGCGAAAGCAGGCGCGCGGCCAGCACGGTGGGGCCCAAAATGCGGATGGGAACGGCCGTCAGGTAAAGTAGCAGAGTTGGGTTAGTGAGCCAGGCGGTGCCAAATGGATTGCGCAGCTGGCCCTGAATTATCTGGACGCTGCTTAGCCCTAAGCTGGCCTCGATGCCGTTGAGCATAAACGGATTCTCTGTGAGATTGACCAGTCGCACCACCAGGGCAACGATGAAAAGCGCAGCGGTTATGGCCACGGTGCGCCGCGAGACAAAAAAGCTGGCGCTATCCAGTTCCTCATTGTTCCAGGCGTAAAAAGAGAGGCCGATGCCCCCTAGCCAGAAGATCAGTGCCAGGAACGGCCGCTCGCTGCCCGGCACGTTGACCAGCCGCTGGGCCAGCACAGCCAGCAGCAAGCCCAGCAAATAAAACCAGCGTTTCCGGGGAAATTGCCCCAGGCGCGGCAGCTGCCATTGCCGGGTGGAGCCCGGTCTGGCAGCCTGACTGCGCCACAGTAGCAGCAGCAGGGCTACACCGCTGTATAGGAACCAGCGCCGTCCGCTGGCGAGGTTGGGTGGATCGGCCGTCAGGGCCAGTTGACCCAGCATGGCCGTCAGCAGGCTAACGATGCCCAGCAAAATGTTGAGCCAGTTGGTACTGGGTTGGCTGGTTACTGCTTCCGCTTCCTCATCTGGCAGCGTGAATTCAGGTTCCAGTTCCGGGCCAGCGTCTGGGCCCATTGTTTCTGTTTCCAACGCGGCTGGCGCGACTTCTGGCTCGGGTTGAACAGGTTGCTGGTTGGCAACGGCCGCTTCCAGCTCCGCCACGGTAAACGGCCGGGCTGGCGGCAGCTGTACGGGAATGGGGCCGTTGGCCTGCTTGCGGGCCACGATGAGCAGGTAGGTGCCATCGGCGGGGAACGGTTCGTTGTAAAACGGCCGTAGCCACCGCTCCACACGCTGTAAACTGCTGGCCCACGGCGCCACAATCCAGTGCCCCGTCAGCGCATGCATCACCGCAGCGGGTATGCCCTGCACGTGCCCGAACTCCAGCGCCCGCAGCGCATTTTTGCTGAAATAATATTGCCAGCGCTCAATGCCAAAGCCTGCCTGGGCCAATCGTTCGGTCCATACTTCTGCAGAATCGGTGTGGGCGTGGCGCGAGATTCGGTTAAAGAATCCACGATACCAAGCCGCCGCGCCGGGCAGCCCCAGCCGCTCAAATAAAGCAGCCCCGCCCAGGTATTTGGTGAAGTTGTGGCTGGGCATGGTGATGAGAAAACGGCCGTTCATCTGCAACACCCGGCTGGTTTCGTTGAGCACCGGCTGAATGTCGGGAATATGCTCCAAAACGGAGTTGCTAAAGGCGCTGGCAAAATGACCATCGGGGAAGGGGAGCGTGTCGCCCATGGCCTGTAGGGCCACATCGTACATCTCCGACTGTTGCGCCTTCTTTAGCGGATTCCACCAGGGGTCAATGCCTGCCTGAATCTTGCGCCTGAAAACCATTTGGCTAAAGTGACCGTCGCCACAGCCAACGTCTAGCGTCGGCTCTGGCAGGTCCACGGCAAAGTAGAAGCGAGCCTCCACCGCACGCAAAACTGCCCGGAAGGCCGGAATGGTTTTAAGCTGACGCCAAAGCAGATCGTCCTGAGGAGTTGGGGCAAATTCGGTTTCGTTCACAGTTAAGATTTGGTCCGCAGATTACCCAGATTCACGCAGATTTTGGCGTTTTCGTAAAATCTGCGAAATCTGAGGTTTATTTTTGGGTTAACGGCCGTATGTATCACGCATTTCGCGCAGGCGGTCGTAAGCGGCCGGTTCGATGGTTTTACCCACCAGCCGACCGTGCTGTAACTTCTCAAAAAGCTGTACATATGCTTTGGCCGTCTCATCTGGGGAGAACGTGTCGCCAATGCGTTTGCTGTCCCGCTGGTACGCTTTTTTGTTGCCAAGAATTTTAATAATGGCCTGGGCCAGGGCATCGTGGTCGGCAACGGCCGTTACTTCTCCCATGCCCGTCATCGTCACCGGCTGGCGCACGCCGGGCAGGGCACATGCCGCCACCGGAACGCCGTTCTGCATCGCTTCAATTTGCACCAGGCCAAAGCTTTCTGTGCTGTTCAGGCTGGGCACGCATAGGCAATCCAGGCAGTTATAAAAGGCGCTTAGTTCAGGCCCTTCAATGTTGCCTAGCAAATGATAATGATCCTTGTACCTGGCAAACAGCGGGGCCAACCGTGCTGCATAAGCTTCTTCGCCGAGAATATTTTCGTACTGACCTGCCTGCAAAACGCGCACGTTGGGGAACTTTTCGCGCACAATAGGCAGCGCTTTTAGCAGCACTTCTACCCCTTTTTCTGCGGCCAGGCGACAAATGATGCCAATCACTGGCTCATTGCCCAGATTGTGCTTTTTGCGAAACGCCTGAACATCCGCTGCGCTGTACGCTGGCAGCTCCACCGGTGGGGGAATGATGTGCAACTTCTCGTCCAGAAACTGGGACAAAAACGGCGAGTGCGTGCCGTAATCTCGCGTATAGGTGACCACCGCGTCTGATAGCTGCCCGGCGAGCTGGTTCATTCCCTGCACCACGCGGTCCACCAGCCGGTTAAAGCTGCCCTGCGGCAGTTGCAGATCGCAGTGGTAGGTGAGCACTACCGGCTTGCCCAGCATACGGCCGCGCAGCGCCACGCCTGGTGCATCAAACTGGGGCAGGTGCAAATGCAGAACATCTGCCTGCTGGGCCAGCTTCCAGGCCATAGGTCCAAAGCCGGGCATCAGGACGCCTTTGCTCACGCGGGCGGCCACTGGAATTCGCACCACCTTGACGCCTTCAATAACGTCGTAGAGCGGCAGGTCCGGCTCATACTGCGAGGTTAAAACGGTAACGTCGTGCCCCTGCCGGGCCAGCGCCTTGCTCAGGCGCTCCACGTAAATGGTTAGCCCGCTTACCCAGGGGCGATAGTAGGTTAAGACTTCAACAATCTTCATAAATTTTCAAATTCACTTTCTTACTGTTCGCTTTTTACTGTCCCTTCTTCACTGTTTACACGCTGGCCTGGCGCTTCGCTCAGCTGGCGGCGGCGCATAAAGCGCCGGGTTGTATCTACCACGCTGTTAAAGGTAGCCCCAATGCTGCTCAAACCAATCAGCCCCAGAATGAGCATGCTGATGAGGTTGAGTGCGTGATACACGACGGCAAAACCTGCGGCTGGCCCCTCTGGCTGCCCAAGGGCCAGCATGGCGGCCGTTACGCCAATGTGAAACACGCCAATTTGCCCTGGCGAAGAGGGAATAGCGATGCTAAGCGCGGCGGCACAAACCACAAAGCTGGCCGCCAGCAGCGATACCTGGCCGCCGACAGCCTGAATACCCCAGTGATAAGCCAGCACAATTGGAATCCAGATAACGATGCTTAGAAAAACTAGAACCAGAATGTCTTTAAGCCGCGTCAGGCTGCCCAGACCTTCAAGCAGCTCATTCATGCGCCTAAGCCACTGTTCGGTGTTTAAAAAGGGGATGCGGTTGAGAACGGCCGTTCCCCACCGATTTGCCAAATTTCGCTGATTTGCGGCCACAATCAGCACGCCGATGGCTGCCACCGCTACAATGCCAGATGCCCGTGCGCCCTCCTGCATCCAATGCGGCAGGCTAACAACTTCAGCCAGCGTAAACGGCAGCAAGGCAACAATGAACATCATGTCCAGAATACGCTCCACTACCATTGTAGAAAGCCCTCTGGCTAGAGTAATGGGCGGCACGTTGCCGATGAGCAGGGCGCGTGCCACATCCCCCAGGCGCAGCGGCAAGACCATGTTAAACATGTAGCC
>JBHIWP010000313.1:0-7242 GCA_041987425.1 Promineifilaceae bacterium (SeqCode)
TAGTAAGGTTAAGGATTTGCAGGCCCGTAAAGAGGGTAGCAACGGTGAAGCGGCCGTTGCTCAAGCGCAGCGCCATCCCATCTAAATGATGCATGACGTGGGCCAACAGCCTGGCCCCCACCGCCGACATAGCAATGCGCGTATTAATTTTCTGCAGCCAGTTTACTTGTATTGGTGTAGCCATTGCGGCCCATTTTACGTGAGATGCCAGAAACGGTAAAATTCGGCTTTTTGGAATGCAAAGGATTGTCGGAACCGTAAAGCGTGGCGCGTATACAAGAGTCTATTGCTTTACACGCGCCCCAGGAAATGGACCGTCAACGCGGAGATAGTTAATAAATGCGCCAACTTAAAGCAATTGTGTTCGACATGGATGGATTGATGGTGGACAGTGAACCACTCTCACAACGGGCCTGGGATGAATATTTACGGCCGTATGGTCACCAGCTTAGCGAAGAAACAGTACAAAGCATCATCGGCCTGCGGGCCGACCTGAGCACGCCCGTCATCAAAGAGCTGTACAGCCTGCCAGACCCCGTACCCACCATCATCAGCAAGCGAGCCGCCATCTACAGCCAGATCCGGGCCAACGGCGTGCCCGCAATGCCGGGCCTTCACGCCCTGCACGACGAAATTGCCCGCCGGGGCCTTCCCTGGGCCGTGGCCACATCCAGCCCGCGCGCCCACGCCTTAGAAATTTTAGAGCAGCTAAATCTACTGTCGCGCTGCCGGGCCGTTGCCGCCGGAGATGAAGTAGCCCACGGCAAGCCCCACCCCGATATTTACCTGCTGGCGGCAGAACGCCTGGGCGTGGCGCCGCACGATTGCCTGGCATTAGAGGATTCCGGCCCTGGCAGCCAGGCAGCAGCCAGCGCAGGAATGACCGTTATTGCTATTCCTAACGTGCAAACAAAAATGGCCGATTTCAGCCACGTTCACTATCTTTATCGTTCGCTAGAGGACGTGCTGGCCAATCTTGATCTCTGGTTTTAGGTAAATTCTAGGCTTCTTGATGGGATAAAAAGCTGTAGCCCGTGCCCCAGTCTGAGATGATGTAGTGAGGGTCTTTAGGAGAAACTTCAATTTTGCGGCGCAGGCGGTAAATGTGGGTATGCAGCCGATCTTCAAAAGCATCGTCCATGGGCCAGACGCGGCGCAGCAAAAAGCCATTGGTCACCGTGCGCCCTGCGTTACGCATGAGAATGTAGAGCAGCTTCGCCTCAGTAGGAGTAAGCTGTACCGGCCGTTCCCGCACAAACGCCTTGCGGTTAGGAAAATCCACCTGCAAATTTTCGTCCACCTTGATAACAGGCTCCAGCGTGTAGGCAAAGTCCCCCATGCGGCGCAGCACCCGCCGCACGCGCGCTACCAACTCTGCAGGCCGAAAAGGCTTTACGATGTAATCCTCGGCATAGCGGTCCAGGCCAAACACCACGGTTTCTTCGTCATCAATGGCAGTAAGCATGATAATCGGCAGGTCAGAAAATTCGTGGATGGCTTCGCACAGTTCAAAACCATCCATGCCCGGCATGTTCAGGTCAATAATGGCTAGATGGGGCAGCCCATTGCGCGCGATGGCAGACAATGCTTCTTCGCCGGATACGGCCGTATGCACAACAAATGCCTCCCGCTGCAAAGCCGTCTCTACCGCACGCAAAATAGAAATATTGTCATCTACAACCAGCAATTTAACTGCAGTGTCTTCTGAATTTCCGGTGAACATAGCCTGAATACTAATACAGCAGCCAAGAGAAGGCAACTACTTAATTTGTTCTTAAGTTGGCGGCAGGAAATGGTTGCCCAAAGGTGCGGCCTGGCCTATGGCTGGGCGTCGAAAACTGCGGCAAAGCTTTCGTATGGCTGGGCGCCAACAAAAATTTCACCGTTAATATCAAAGAGTGGCTGGCTAAAAACGCCGCGCTGGCGACGAATATTGTCTAGCTCCAAAATTGTAGCGATGCCATCAGGGCCATCATAGCAGGCTTCGAACTCAGCCTGGTCCGCCCCCAGCGAAACGGCCGCATTCACGTAGTAATCGCGATCCGCCTGCCACAGATCAGACTGATTGGCAAACAGGTATTCATGCATGGTCCAAAACAAAGCTGGGTCTTGCTGGCCCACACATTCGGCCGTCAGCGTCGAGTAGATGCTGGGGTCTCCATGATTTAGCACCGGCCAAAAGACAAGCTTTACCCGGCCGGTTTCCACGTAATTGGCAATGATGTCTGGCTTAGTGCCTAGCACGTAGGCACGGCAGCTGCCTCAAAGGAAGTCAGAATAGTCGATATGGGTGATGGGCGCATTAGGATCGCCCAGAAAAAAGGCCCCCTCTTCCGTGCGTCCGCTAATCACGTCGCCCTCGTCGGCATCTGCTTCTACGGCCGTAGTCGGTTCCGTCTCAGCAGAGGGGGTTGGGGATTCTGTTACGGGCTGCGTGGCAACAGCAACGGCCGTAGCGGAAGTGACTACCGGCGGTGGCATCGTCTCGGTAGCTAGAGCGGCCGTTTCAGGTGAAGGTTGGGGGGTAACGGCCGTTTCGGCCGTTGGGGCACAGGCAATCAGCGGCACAAAAAGTAATGCGAGCCATAAAAATCGTTTCATGCCCTCAAGTATACCCAATTGTGCAGCAATCTTTCTTACACGTTGATTAAAGCGTTGGCCTGGTTTCGTTCAGGCGGGCCAGCAGCGACTGCGAGCGCATAATGCGCCGCACGTGGCGCGGCTGCATCGGCGCATTGTGTCCATCTATGTAAAAACTGTACCTGTCATCCAGCAAGTTCCCCAGCATCTCCATATCTAACAGCTGGTCTTTCGGATTTTCGTAGGTGGGAGCCGGATAGTAGCAGTCACCCAGGAACATCACGCCGTCTTCTACAACCTTGATCACCGTGGAATCGGCCGCATGAACACCGCCCACGTGTACCAGTTCCAGCGTCACATCATTAAGATGCAGACAGTCCTGCCCTTCATAGGTGATTTCCGGCAGCACAATTTCAAATTCGGCCCAATCTTCTGCCGTCCATTCCAAAATGAGCTTTGGATTCCGCTCGATCTTGGTACGCAGATAGGTTTCGCCCACGTTTTCCTGGCGCATTTGGGTCAAAAAATGGTGGGTTAAGCGATGGGCAATTGCCGGGACGCCATACACACAGGCGCCAAACGTGTGGTCCCAATGGTGGTGGGTGTAGATAACGTGGCCGATAGGCGGTGCGGCCATTGCCGCCAGCGTCGCCTGTATGCGGCGCGCCAGCGCGAGGCTGTTGCCTGCATCAACGAGAATGGTCTGGTCGGCGGCCGTGATTATTCCCACGGTAGCCTGCACCCGATTTTTATCCGGGTGCCGCGGCAAAATCCAGACGTGTGGGGAAATTTGGGTGAGCTTGAGAGGTAGGTCAGACATTTGGATTGAGTTTGCAAGTGTGCCTGTGTGCAAGTGGGCAAGATTCTTATCACTTTTTACTGGCCCACTTTAACCACCTCCCCTTACGACGCGCCTAACCCCGGCTTTTGCCCAGTATGGATCGCCACCGTGCCAAACATGAACAGCCTGTAGGTGACATTTTGCAAACCGGTTTCACGCATGATGTCGGCCAGCGTGTCTGGGTCTTTGAATTGCTGGGTGCTGTCTGGCAGGTAGCGGTAGGCGTCCGATTCGCCGGTAATGAGCTTGCCTAGCAGGGGGATTACGTGATTGAGATGGATGAGGATAAACGGCCGTAACAGATTCCGCTTCGGCGGGCTGGATTCCAATACGACGATCCGCCCGCCGGGCTTCGTCACCCGCATCTGCTCCTGAAACGCCCCCGGCACGTCGATGACGTTGCGCATCAGAAAGCCAGAGGTAACGGCGTCGAAGGTGTCGTCGGGGAAGGGCAGCGCCAGCGTATCTGAGCCCACCCACTGAATTGATTGTCGCTCTGGAATTTGCTTACCTGCCTGCATCATCTCTACCGTAAAATCGCCCCCCACAGCTTGCAGTCCAGGCGTCTGGTGCAATCCTTCCAGAGCAATATCGCCGGTACCCGTGGCGATGTCGAGGAGACGGCCGTTATGCGGCAGGCTGGCCTGCTGAATGACGTAACGACGCCAGCGAACGTCCTGCCCACCGGTCATCAGCCGGTTCATCAAATCGTAGCGGCCCGCAATGCGGGCAAACATGCTCTGCACATATTGTGCGCGTTCTTGTCCTTGTAGATGTGCCATTTTTAGCCTTAAGTTGAGGGCAGAATGAGGAAATGTATTTGAGCAATTCAGTAATTGGACAATTGACGTACGTTTCCACTTTTGCCGCTTGTTTGGCCTTGATGATAGACCGTTTGGGGATTTTGTCCATTCCTTACTCAGTAAAACAGAGCTTTCAGTGGTCAAACAAAGGAACGCGGATTAACGCTGATGACGCAGATAAAATAAGAATCAGCGTTTGTCTGCGTTAATCTGCGTCCAATTTTATTAAAGCAGTTTTGGACTGTTGAAAAGCCCTGTCAGTGAAAACGGCCGTTCCTAACCCACCCCTTCCAGCCGCTCCATCTCCTGCTCGGTTAAAGTAATATTGGCAGCGTCCCAGTTTTGCTGTAAATGGGCGGGATTGTGCGACATGGGAATAGTGATGACCCACGGCTGCTGCACCAGCCAGGCCAGGGCAATCTGGTACGGCGTGGCGTCGTGTGCCGCGGCGATCTCTTCCAGTGCATTGCGCACTTTTAACCGCCCTTCCTCCACGGGTGAATAGGCTGTCACCACGATGTCGTTTTCCTGGCAGTAGGGAATGACGCCATTTTGCACGTAGCGGCGGGTAGTGAGGCTGTATGGCACCTGGTTGGTCACGATGGGCGTTTCGCTCAGTTCTTGAGATTCCTTCATTTCATCCACATCAAAGTTACTTACACCCAGGTAGCGAATTTTGCCCGCACGGACTGCCTCGTTCAGAGCCTTGAACGTTTCGGCCAGAGGCGTGGAATCGCGCCAGTGAATCAGAAAGAGGTCAATTTGCTCTACGCCCAAGCGGCGCAGCGACCCATCGATCGAGTCGAGGGTGCGCTGATAGCTCAGGTTTGGCGGTCTGACTTTGGTGGTAAGAAAGAGGCGGCTGCGGTCAAAATCGCGTATGGCCTGCCCGACCAGCTCTTCGGTGTGGCCGTTGGCATACATTTCGGCCGTGTCGATGTGTGTGTAACCAATCTCTAGAGCGGCTCGAATGGCCCGTAAAGCGCGTTCGTCCTGGCTCGGATCGGGGCGATTACGACCACCCATCGCCCAGGTGCCCAGGCCCATTACCGGCAGCTGGGTGCCATCATAAAGGGTTACAGTACGCATAGAATCTCCTCTAAACCAATTTATTGCTGTCTAAATCACAGAGAGGTTCAGCTGTCTTCCTCCCCCTCTTCTTGCGTGGCGCTATCGTCTGAAACCTGCTCGCCCGGTGCAGGCAGCACTTCGCGGGCTTTGCTGGTGCCGGTGGGCGGGCCGATGATGTCCATCTCTTCCATGGCGTCGATAAGGCGAGCGGCGCGGGTATAGCCAATGCGGAAGCGGCGTTGGAGCAGCGAGGTCGATGCCTTGTTCAGTTTGCGCACCAGCTCAATCGCCTCCGGCATCAGATCGTCGTCGATTTCCACCTTCGGCTCTTCGTTTTCCATCTCTTGCAGCGCCTCCCACAAAGGCTGTCGCTGCGTTTCTGCCTTGGCCGGGGCCGGTGGATTGGGCCGTTCCGGTTCTGGGGCTGGTTTAGCCTGGGGTTCGGCCGTTTTTTGGCTGAAAATCGTGGGGGCATCTTCCTGAATTGTCTCCACGGCCGATTTACCCATGTTCACCACCGGCGCCTTCACCGTTTGCGCTTCGGCGGCCGGCGCTTGTTCTTTCGGCGGCTGCTTTACCTGCAGCGGTGGCTCAGCTGGCGGTGCAGCAATCTCAACGGGCTTGGGACGTACACTTTCAGCAGTGGAAACTATGTTGAAGCGGCGGGCCGCCTGCCAGTAGCCAATCAGCTTATTCAGTTCGGCATCACTGACAAAACAGCCCTGGGACCGAATCGGCGCGGCGGCGTCTGGGCTTTGGTAGAGCATATCGCCCTGCCCCAGCAGCCGCTCTGCGCCGGTGGCATCTAAAATGACGCGGCTGTCTGTGCTGGAAGCCACGGCAAAGGCCACGCGGGCCGGGAAGTTGGCCTTGATCAGACCGGTAACCACATCGACAGACGGCCGTTGCGTAGCAATGACCATGTGCATGCCGGTAGCTCGGGCCAGCTGAGCCAGGCGGGTGACGCCGCGCTCCGTTTCCTCTGGCGAAAGCATCATGAGATCGGCCAGTTCATCAATAATGATCACGATATAGGGCAGCGGTTCCAGAGATTTGTTCCGCTTGATCTTCTTGTTGTAGTCTACAATGTTGCGCGCGCCTGCCTCAGCAAACATCTTGTAGCGATTGTCCATCTCGCGCATGGCCCACTGCAATACGCCGATCACCTTGTCCATCTCCACGACCACAGGCGCGGCCAGGTGAGGAATACCGTTGTAGCCCGTTAGCTCCACGCGCTTGGGGTCTACCATCACCAGTCTTAGCTGGTCTGGCGTGTTGAGCAGCAGCAGGCTGGCAATGATGGCATTGACGCAGACTGACTTACCGGACCCGGTGGCCCCGGCAATGAGCAGGTGGGGCATGGCGGCCAGATCGGCCACAATGGGCTGCCCGGCGACGTCCTGCCCTAGCCCAATGCGCAGGGGGGATTTGAGCTTGCCGAATTCTAGCGTTTCCATCACGTCCCGGAGCGAAACCAGCGCCTTGGCCGGGTTGGGCACCTCGATACCTACGTATCCTTTGCCGGGCACTGGCGCCTGAATACGGATCGACTGCGCGTGCAGCGCCAGCGTTAGATCGTCAGCCAGACCGGCGATCTTGCCCACTTTCACCTTGGTTCGCTTGCCGTTACGCATTTGTAAAAAGCTAGGCTCCACGCCAAATTGGGTAATGGTCGGCCCCTGGTTGATCTCCACAACGGTGGCAGGCGCGCCAAAGCTCTCCAGCGTGTGCTCAATAATTTCCACCTGTTCCCGAATCATCGCGCCGCTTGGGTCCTGATCCGTGCCAGGCTCCAGAATTTCGTTAACGGCGGGAAGCTCCCAGTTATGCTGCTGGGGCCGGTTGCTGCCTAAAAATACGGGCGTAATCACGGTTGGCGTTTCGGCTGGCTCTGAAGCAGGTTGGCCGCGTTTTCCGCGAGCGGGCCGGGCCGGGACAGCGGTGGGT
>JBHIWP010000314.1:0-7200 GCA_041987425.1 Promineifilaceae bacterium (SeqCode)
CCACCATCTCCACAGGCCGCCAGCAGCCAGACAATAGCAAGCAGTACAAAAGTGCGTTTCATAACGGGAAAGTATAACGACTGGTAAACATGTGACAAGGCAAGAAGGGTAATTATGAGTAGAGAATGACTGACTACCCCTTAGCGTCTAGACTAAATGTTTTTGTGCGTCTGGGGGGGCCTTCCTTTTTTGTTCGGTATATTTCGATGTGAATGGTCGATCCACTGACCTGAACACACATCACATTTGAATGTGTTGCATAATAAGTATCCACATCGATTTTGCATGTATAAGCAATGCCGCCCGGCGTTTTCGATTCCAGACTGGTGTAATAGTAATGTAGCGCCCGCTTACTTAACTGGTTGATTGGGCTTGACATGAGTTCATGCACAGTTAAAGAGTTACCGGCAGGCGTTTCAATAGTCATAGTGGCATGGTATGCATTGTGCCGGTCTCCCGTCAGAAAAACGATGTTAGGAATATTATGCTGGGCAATAAACTCGATAATCTGCTCTCTCTGATGGCGGAAGGCCGCACCCGTCCACTTGTCGTTTGCGTTGCGCACCTCACCCACAAAGGGGCCGCTGCTAACCACAAACTTTACAGCGTCTCGGTGAGTTTGGAGCCATTGGCAAAAGCGTTCAAGCTGCTGATCACCAATCATTTGGTTGCCGGGCAGCTTGGTGAAGCGTTCAGTGCGAATATCCATGACAAAAAAGTGATAGCGACCAAAGCTGAAGCTATAGTACAAGGCGTCGTTACCATACACTTGCGGATTATGAATGTGCTGAAACTCACGATACGCTTTGATAGCCACATCTTTCAGGAAATCCAGCGACCCAATAGGAATCTCCTTGTCATTAGAAAAATCATCAATAATTTCGTGATCGTCAAGGATCATATAGTGCGGCAGCTGCGTTAAGAGTATGGCGGCCGATTCATTTTCGCCCCAGGCATCTAAATAGGCATCACGGTACCGCTCAATAGTAGGCGTAGTTATTGGAACGGGCACATCAGCATAAATCTGATCGCCGCAGTGAATCATAAAATCAGCCCCTTTTTCTTTAGCCAATTGCCCAATCCGCGCGTAAGCTGGCCCCGGGCTGCTTACTATGCCTAACGTATGCAGATTGCAGCTGCCAAAGATAAAGTTAAGCTCCACATCTGCCCCTTCTGGTGGGGCAGTTTTGAAGGTACCAATGTTGTAACGAGGATATAGGCGGCTGGCTGGTGGATCGTCAAAATTCTGGCCGAACGACACCTCACAACTGTAAGTTTGCGAGGCTGCCAGACCTGTTAACTCGATAACGCCAGTATAGGCGTGACGCTCTTCCAATAAAAATGGTTCGGCTGCCTGGGGCGCCTGCCCGCTTACCTGGTAAGTAAGAAAGGCAACTGGTCCTTTATGCGAGCCTCGAACCCAAATTCTGGCCTCACTGTGACTCACGTGCCCGATGATCAAGTTAGGTAATTCGTTTTCGTTAATTCCTCAACTCCTTAAGTTACCCTTGCCACTAACCAAGAAATGTATAACGATACAATCATCTAAAAACAAGGGGTAATTATTGACCACCGCAAGCCGGGGTCTTGCCAAACATCGTATGAGACCGTGAAGCCATATATGCTCCAAAACCTCTAACAATCTGAGCCTACCTTCGCAGTTCAACTTCATTTTTTATTTGAGCTTACCTTAAATTAGGCATGTGAAAGCTGAAAGCCGCGATCTTTACCAATATTCCTTTACCAGAATTATCTCGTCACCTTCAAAACCAAAGATTATTAACAATCCTTCCCCTTCTTGTTTCCAATTTAGGTTTTCATCCTCTTTCCCATAAGCGTATTCTACTGCCAAATGTGTCTGGCCATGAATGACATTGATAATCCCAATTTTTTCTGTTTCTTCCTTGGTATACATTCCACGATTAAGATTGTTAGAGAATGCGGCTCTCCAGGCATCCTTATCAAAATTTGCCCCATATTCAATGTGTTCATATTTGACTTCATCATGGAAAAAAGTAAAAAGATTATCGATGTCCTCTTCCGTTGAGTTCATTCTGTATATCTGGTCGAGTGCCTCAAAATATGCCTTTACGAGAGTTAACTGGCAAGCTTTATGACACTCTCCATTCTCCTCTGGGGCTGCCTCAACAACGATAATTCGTGGATCTGCGGCTACAGTTTCAAAGGGAGTTTCTCGTGAGTCTACCACTTCAGGCGACGTTTCCGCCGCTGACGAACATGCTGTCAACGCAAAGATAAAACACAATACAATAAAAATTAAGGTAAGTCGATTCATCATAAATTTGCCTCAGTGCCCAAACCATGCTCTAGCGCATTTTGCAGTGCAATACGGCCGGAAATAGCATCCTGTACGGCTACGCCCACCGATTTAAAGAAGGTGATTTGTTCGGGGCTGGTGCGCCCTGGCTTAAGCCCGGCGACGATTTCGCCAATTTCGGCGTGAATATGAGTCTGGCTGATAAGCCCTGCTTTTAGGGGCACAATCAAGTCACCGGCTTCTTCCCAGGCGGCTTCGCGGGAGTCTACCACCACCAGGGCACGCCTGACCGTTTCGGCATCAACTTCCTGCATGGCAGGTGTGTAGGAGCCCACGCCATTGATGTGCGCGCCAGGGGAGAGATCCTTGCTTTTGAAGACAGGCTTGCTGCTGGTGGTGGCGGCACAAATAATGTGTGCACCGCGCACGGCCGTTTCTGGGTTGGTCATAATGCGAATGAGCTGCGGGATTGGGCCCTGGCCGCGCATCTCGCGGGCAAAATCGACGGCGTGCTCGTGCGTGGGGCTATAGACGCGCACCTCACGGATTTGGCGCACGGTGCATACCGCCTCTAGCTGCGTGCGTGCCTGCACGCCGCTGCCCAAAATAGCCACCACGCTGGCGTCTTTCTTCGCCAGCAGATCGGTAGCAGCCCCGGCACCCGCGCCGGTGCGAATGGCCGTAAGCGTACCGCCCTCCATTAGCGCCAGCGGACGGCCCGTTTCCGCATCCAGAACCAGAACGGCCGCATAAATCGTTGGTTCGTTCCGCTGGCTGTTTTGCGGAAAAACAGAAACGACTTTCACCGCTAGATCACTGCTTTGGCTCAGGTAAGCAGGCATCACCAAAGTTACCCCGCTCGGGCCACCCTGCTGCGAAGTCACATCGACCCGCCCGCGCAGTGGAACCACCGCCTTGCCGGTAGAAAGCTGGGCAAACGCCTGCTTCATCCCGGCAATGGCTTCAGCCATGGGCAGCGCCCGACGCACATCGTTGGCGGAAAGAATACGCATTTTCATTGCTTTGCTCCTGTGGATATGGGCGAGCCGTTGGGCAGCAAGCTATTTGGCGAAGCCGCCAGCCCCCAACTGCCTCGCGCCTCTTTCTTACTTAAACTCCCAGGCGAGCGGCGGGGGCCAGCCATTGTCGTTGAGTACGGCCGAATCCAAAAGATACACGCCATATGATTGCGTGGCGCATTCCCCATTTTCGTCGCAAGTAAGCGAGCCGGTCAGCCCCTCTACTGCCTGGCTGCCAGCCACGCTTGCTCGCAGCGCCGCGCGCCCAATGACCAGTGAACCATCTTGTCCAACAACGGCCGCATCTTCAACAGCGGCAAACAGCAGTTGAGCAGCATCATAAGCGTAGGCTGCGCCGGGTGAAGTCGGCGGCGTCTCGTAACGGATGGCCCATTGAGCTAAAAAAGCGTTATAAGCATCGCTGCTCAACAAAGGCCCGGTAATATACATGCCATTGGCTGCGGAACCAACCCGGCTGGCAAACGTGCTCGTTAGCAAACCATCTCCGCCTACCATTCTGGCGCTGTTTAGCTCGTCTATTTCCGTCAGGCGATTAACAAGCAAATTTGCCTCTGGCTCAAACAGCGCCAGATAAACAACGTCGGGCGGATTGACAGAAAGTTCCGCCAGCATCCCCCCCAGATCGGACTGACCTGCGGACAAGGTGCCCTGATAGCTAATAACGCCGCCAAGATCTATGAAAGTGGTATTAAACTGCTGCGCCAGCAAGCTGTTGTAGCTGGTTCCGTCCTGAAAAACGGCCGCTTGCCGGGCGTTTAGCTGTTCATAGGCAAAATGAGCCGCTACCGTTGCCTGATGAAGATGATTCGGAACGGTGCGAAAAAATAGTGGCTCACTTTGGTTCATGGTGAGGCTGGGCAGTGAGCTGGCAGGGGAAATCATCAACCAATTGTTGCGGCGCACAATGGGCAGAACGGCCGTCGCCACATCAGAACACGCTGGGCCAATGAGTCCTAGCAAGGAGGCGTCTGCACCCAGAGATTGCAGGGCCTGCACGCCAGTTTCGGCGTCACAGGCGGAGTCCAGAGGAACGAGCTCAATTTCGTGATCAAGCAATTCCTCTCCTTGCTCCATTACGGCCAGGTCGATGCCGCGAGATAGCTCCTGCCCCCATACGGCCGTATCCCCCGAAGCTGGTAACAAGGTGGCAAAGCGCAGGGGTGAATTCGGCCGAACGACAACGCAGCCTAACGGGTCTTCACAATTCAAAGTATCAGATTGACAAGCCGCAATGAGAAAAGCAATCCCCAAACACAGGGCTGCCAGACCAGTCGCGGAGCGCCGTTTACTCAATGCCCAGATACGCTTTTTGCACCGTCGGGTCTTTCTGCAACACATCTGCCGAGTCGGTAAGCACAATCTTGCCAGTTTGCAGCACATAGCCACGGTCTGCCACCTGCAAAGCCATATGCGCGTTTTGCTCCACCAGCAAGATTGTTGTCCCCTCTTGATTGATGGTTTGAATGGCTTCAAAAATCACGTCGACCAATACGGGTGCCAGACCCATTGACGGTTCGTCCATCAGCAGCAGGCGCGGCTTGGACATGAGCGCGCGGGTCACGGCCAGCATTTGCTGTTCGCCGCCGGACATGGTTCCGGCCAGCTGGGTACGCCGTTCGCCAAGCCGGGGAAACATCTCATACGATTTCTCAATGTCGGCTCTGATGCCAGGCTTGTCGTTGCGGTGGAAGGCGCCCATCTCTAAATTTTCTTTTACGGTCAGTTTGGCAAAGACGCCGCGCCCTTCTGGCACCATAGCGATTCCCTTGCCCACCCATTCGTGTGCCGGATAGTCGGACACATTTTCGCCGTCGAAGACGATGTGGCCGCCACGTGGGGTCATCAAGCCGCTAATGGTGCGCAGCGTGGTGGTTTTGCCCGCGCCGTTTCCCCCAATGAGAGAGACGATTTCGCCTTTTTCAACGGTGAGGCTGACGCCTTTAAGCGCGTGGATGTTGCCGTAATATGCGTGGATGTCGTTTACTTCAAGTAATGGCATGATCTTTCTCAATTTAGCAGGTGACAGTTATCTCAATACAGTAAGGCAGGCAGCGTCTGGCCAAAAAGGTGACTGTTCGCCTGTGACATTTACGAATGCTCTTCTTTGGCAGCCATTGCCGCCGTGGCGCCTTTGCCCAGATATGCTTCGATGACAACGGGATCGCTTTGAATCTCGCGCGGCAGCCCTTCGGCAATTTTACGGCCGTAATCCAGCACCGTTACTTTTTCTGAAATGCCCATGACCACCCGCATGTCATGTTCAATAAGCAAAATCGTAATATCCAATTCATCTCGCAGGCGGCGAATAAACTCTGTGGTTTCGGCCGTTTCCCGGGGATTCATCCCGGCAGTGGGTTCATCCAGCAGCAGCAGCTTTGGCCGGGCTCCCAGAGCGCGAGCAATCTCCAGCCGCCGCTGATCGCCATACGGCAGATTTTTGGCGAGTGAATCACCCTTGCCGCGCAGGCCCACAAAATGCAGCAGTTCGCGAGCGCGGGCAACCGTGTTTTCTTCTTCGCGGCGCACGCTGGGCAGGCCAAACAAGGCACCAATCCAGGTGGATTTAAGATGGGGTTCCTGACCCACCATAATATTTTCCAACACGGTCATGTTGTTAAACAGACGGATATTTTGGAAGGTTCGAGAAATGCCCAGTTGGGTAATCTCATAGGATTCTAGCCCAACCAGCGATTCGCCATTGAACTTAAGCGTGCCTTCGTCTATCTGGTAGAAACCGGTTAGGCAGTTAAAAAAAGTTGTTTTCCCGGCGCCATTGGGGCCAATGATGCTGGCAATCATGCCACGGGGCAAAACGTAGTCCAGATGGTCAGTTGCCAGCAGACCACCGAACCGTTTGACAACCTGGTGTGCTTCAAGAATGTAGTCGCTCATAATGATTTCACCTAGGGCCTGGCAGTGACGGGAACGGCCGTTTCGTCGTCACCATCTCCATGAATTTCACGTCGGTGCACCTCTGAAGGCCATAAGCCTTCTGGCCGAACCAGCATCATGATAATGAGGGCAATGCCATAAAGCAGCAAGCGAAACTCAGCAAATTCACGCAGCAGTTCGGGAATACCAATGAGGGCAAATGCCCCCACGATCACGCCGGGAATACTGCCTAAGCCACCCACAATAATCAGGCTCAGCACATTCACAGAGATGAGCAGCTGGAAGCTGTGGGGAAAGATAGAGCCAAGTTTGGCGGCAAAAATAGCCCCGGCCAACCCGCCAGAGGCGGCGCTAAGCGTAAAGGCAATCACCTTAGCGTTGGTCGTGTTGATGCCCATCGCCGCCGCCACATCTTCGTCTTCTCGAATGGCCATCCAGCGCCGCCCGGTACGGGAATTGTTCAGCCGTCGCGAGACAAACAACATAAGCAGCGAGGCCAAAATAAGCAAGTAATAAAGCTGCGGCGGATTGCCAAATATAATTTCGCCACTGCCGTTGGTGGCCAATATCCCCAATTCAAACTGCTGCAAGAAGTTGTTGATGGGGTTCAGCACCACGCCCAGCGCTTCGGCAAAAAAGCCGCTAATTTTTGCCTGAGGGATTTGCAGTATGCCCTGAGCACCGCCAATGAACTCTTTTAGCGCATCGGAGCGGGCCAATACGCGAATGATCTCGCCAAAGCCCAGCGTGGCAATCGCCAGATAGTCGCCGCGCATCTTTAAAACGGGCAGCGCCAGAATGAAGCCGGTAGCCATCGCCGCAATGATGCAGATAGGCACGGCAATCCAAAAGGAGACAGGTTCGCTCAGGCCAAATTCGCTGGAAGAGGTGAGCAACGCCATGATGTAGGCACCCACGGCAAAGTTGGTCACGTAGCCCAGGTCCAGCAGCCCGGCCAGGCCGATGGCAATGTTTAGCCCCACTCCCATC
>JBHIWP010000315.1:0-7162 GCA_041987425.1 Promineifilaceae bacterium (SeqCode)
GTCAGGGCATCGTTTCCCGTTATGTCAATTAATCGCTGCTTGCCAACGAGCGCGCGCATTTCGTCACATTCGGCGGCGGTGCGCTGATCGTTCCACAAGATGGCCGGACGCAGCACCTGCCCATCTTTGTCCAGCAGCACCAGCCCGTGCATCTGTCCTGTCAGACCAATGCCAGCAACGGCCGTTGGCGCAATTCCCGCCTGTGAGAGCAGCTGCCGAATACTGTCAACTGTGGCCGTCCACCACAAATCTGGCTGCTGCTCGCTCCACAACGGCCGTGGCGTCTCGTAATCGTAAGTAGACGACGCAACGCCTGCTACCGCCCCCGTTTCCGCCAGCAGCAGCGCCTTCGTCGCGGTGGTTGAACTGTCGATGCCGATGAAATAGCCCATATCTTATTCTCGGGTTAAAAAGCAAATAGGTCCACTTTTTACTTTTCACTTATCACTCTCTTCTACCGTACCCCCAAAAGCAACTCCACCACCAGCTGATCCAGCCGCTCGTAAGGCTGCCCCCGCTGGCCCAACGCAGCCCGGTCAAAGTGGCGCGACCGCAGCTGGGCCGCTTTTTCCGCACTGTACTGGCCCATTAGCGGCGTCAATTCATCACTGTCGGCGTTGATCTCCGCCAGCAGCGCCTGAATCTCAGCGTCGGTGTTAAACTGTTCCGCTTTTTCCTTCAGGATGAGATAAGTGCGCATACAGCCGCGGGCAAACGCTTTTACGTCTTCATAATCGCTGGTGCGGTAGGCGTGGGCGTCAAAGTGGCGGCTGCCATCATAGCCATTATCCTCCAGCAGCTTCACCAGGAAGAAGGCAGACTTCAGGTTAACCGAACCAAAGCGAAAGTCCTGATCGTAACGGCCGAATGCCTGGTCGTTCAAATCAATGTGAAACAGCTTGCCTGCTTCCATAGCCTGGGCCACGTGATGGGTGAAGTTCAGCCCGGCCATGTGCTCATGCGCCACCTCCGGGTTCACCCCCACCATGTCGGGATGATCCAGCGTTTCGATGAAGGCCAGCATGTTGCCCGTGGTGGCGTTGTAGATGTCGCCACGCGGCTCGTTGGGCTTGGCTTCCAGGGCAAACTTCAGATCGTAGCCCTGGTCAAGGACGTATTCGCACAGGTAGTTCATTGCTTCGCGGCTGCGCTTGATGGCCGTGATGGGGTCTTTGCCCGCGTCAGTCTCGGTTCCTTCGCGGCCGCCCCAAAAGACGTAAATCTTCGCCCCCAGCTCAACCCCCAGGTCGATGGCGTGCATCGTTTTGTGCAGCGCATAGGCTCTCACGTCGCGATCATTGCTGGTAAACGCGCCATCTCGAAAAGCCGGATCGCTAAACAGGTTCGTCGTCGCCATGGGCACAACAATGCCGGTTTTGTCCAGGGCGGCCTTAAAGTCGCGCACGATTTTGTCTCGCTCAACGGCCGTAGCGTCAATAGGCACCAGGTCGTTATCGTGAAAGTTAACGCCCCAGGCCCCAACTTCGGCCAGCAGGTGCACAAGTTCCACGGGCGACTTCGTCTGGCGCACCTGTTCGCCAAACGGGTCCCGCCCTACGTTGCCCACGGTCCACAGGCCAAAGGTAAATTTGTGTTCTGGTTTTGGTTCGTACATGGATTTTTCTCCTCATGGAGATTGGTCCAAACTTGGAGATTGGACCAATCTTTTAGGCAACGGTGACCTCACTAAAAAAGGCGCGGCTTTGGCTCACGTCAGTGACGTCTCCGATAATTTGGAAACGGCCGTTCAAATCTATCTCTTCAGACGAGGTGCCAATCATAAACCGGATTTCGCCCGGCTCCACCACTTTGCGCAAATCCCGATTATAAAAGCCCAGGGCGCTTACCGGCAGCGAAAAGGTTACCTGCCGCGTTTCTCCGGCCGCCAGCGCCACGCGCTTGAAGCCCTTTAGCTCCTTTACTCGCCGCGTTACAGAGGCCACCGGATCACTTATGTAAAGCTGAACAACCTCCTCGCCCGCGCGTGAGCCGCGGTTTGTCACGGTGCAGCTTATCTCAATATGCTCTCCGGCCGCCGCTGTTGTTTTGTCCTGCTGCAAGTTGCCCAGCTCAAACTGCGTATAGCTCAGACCAAAGCCAAAGGGCCACAGCGGTTTGTTGCTTAAGTCAACATAATCACCCTTCCAGTGAGACCGCCCACCAGACACTTTGTGGTTATAGTAAATTGGTATCTGCCCCACGTCACGCGGGAAAGTAATGGGCAGCTTACCGCCCGGGTTCACATCGCCAAACAGCACGTCGGCGATGGCCTCCGCGCCCTCTTCACCAGGAAGCCATGCTTCTAGAATTGCGGGGATACTTTCCGCAATCCAGTTCACGCTCAGGGGACGGCCGTTCACCAGCACCACCACCACCGGCTTCCCCGTTGCGGCCACCGCCTGCACCAGCTCTTCCTGCACCCCGGTCAAATTAATCTCAGACCGGTCACGCGCCTCGCCACAAGTGCAATCTTCGGTCAGGCCAGATTTACCGCCCACAAACACCAGCGCCACGTCACACTTTTCCGCTGCGGTCACCGCCTCGGCAAAGCCCGAGCGATCGTTGCCAATAACCTCGCAGCCTTTGGCGTAGTGAACGGCCGTTCCCGCCGACACCTTCTCCTGAATGGCGGCCAAACTGGGGCGAATGGGCACAAAATTATCCACCAGCTCCACACTGTCTGGAATGGGGATGTTGAACACGTTTTTGTTGGAACGGGTCATTTCATACAGGGTTTCGATGTGGCACGGGTAGGCGTAATCGCCCAACAGATGGCGCACTGTATTGGCCTGCGGCCCAATGACGGCGACAGAGCTGATATTCTTGTCCAGCGGCAGCAGCTCGTTCTCGTTTTTGAGCAGCACCATCGACTTTTGGGCAATGGTGCGGGCCAGCTGGCGCTGTTCTGGCGTGTCAAACACGGCCGCTGTCTGGGTCTCATCTACATAGGGATTCTCAAACAAACCCAGCATAAATTTGGTGCGCAAAACGCGGGCGACGCTCTGGTCTACCAGCGCTTCATCGATCTGCCCGGCGCGAACGGCCGTTAATAGCGGGTCACCATAGCAATCCGTATGGGGCAGCTCTACATCAATACCTGCGGTCAGCGCCAGGCCAGCCGACTCCGCCTTGCTGCCGCTCAGCCCGTGCGTTCGTTCTATCTCCTGCACGGCAAAGTAATCAGAAACAACCGTGCCGTCAAAGCCCCATTCGTCCCGCAAAATATCGCTGAGCAGTTCCTTAGAGGCGGCACAAGGTATGCCGTCCAGCTCATGGTAGGCGTTCATAATGGATTGTAGATTGGCCTGTTTAACGGCCGTTTCAAAAGGCATCAAAAACACCTCGCGCAGCTCGCGCGGCGGAATATGGGCGGGCGCCCAGTTCATGCCCCCCTCGGACAATCCATAGCCCACAAAGTGCTTGGCCGTGGCCACCACGCCTTCCTCCCAGTTCTCGCCCTGCAGGCCGCGCACAAAATGCACGCCCATTTGGGACACCAGGTACGGGTCCTCGCCAAACGTTTCCTCTACCCGACCCCACCGCGGATCGCGCGTTACGTCCAGCACAGGCGAGAGCCCCTGCTGGGCCCCGGCGGCCCGCATCTGCGTGCGCACCACGGCAGCCATCGCCTCCACCAACTCCGGTTCCCAGGTGCTGGCGACGCCAATGATCTGGGGAAAGCAGGTGGCATCGCGGGTCATATAGCCGCTGCAGCACTCCTCATGCACAATGGCCGGAATGCCCAGCCGCGTTTCTTCCACCAGGTAGCGCTGAATCTGATTGGCAACGGCCGCTGCTTCTGCCGGGGCCAGGCTGCTGGCACCGCCCACGCGCGTAATCTGCCCAATCCCCAACGACATCTGTTTGGCCGCTTTGGCCGCATCAAACCGCATGATGGTTAGAAGCTGATAGACCCAGGCGCTGCCCAGCTGGGCCACTTTTTCTTCCAGAGTCATTTGGCCAAGGAGGTTGGCGATACGGCCGTCTATCGGCTGCGTTGGGTCGCGGTAAATGGCAGATTTGTTCTGAGATGTTTTTTGCATAATTGTTTCTTTCACCCTAGGGACTGTTTATCCTTTTAATTCGCCGCCGGTTAAGCCGGTCACAATGTACTTCTGGGCCACCAGGTAAAAAAGCACGGCCGGAATAATAAGCAGCGTTACGTAAGCCATCACTCTGGCCCAATCGGTGCCAAACTGGCCCTGAAACTGCATGATCCCCAGCGTCAGTGGCCATTTGCTGGCGTTGCCCAGCACCACCAGCGACAAAAAATATTCGTTCCAGGCATTGACAATAGAAAGTGTGGCAATGGCCGCTACGGCCGGTCTGGCTAGCGGCAACAAAATGTGCCGGAAAAAGCCAAAGGCGGTACAGCCATCAATATATGAGGCGTCTTCCAGCTCAGAAGGTATCGCCCGAAAAAAGCCGATGAGAATAACAGTGCTGCCTGGAATGGTAAACGTCACCAGCGGCAAAATGACGCCCCAGTAGCTGTTAATGAGATCGAGCGTGCGCACCTGAAGAAAAACGGGCAAGATGGCCACGACCAGCGGAAAGAGCAGGCCAACCGACAGCACGTTAAAGAAAATGTTTCTTCCTGTAAAATTAACCCGGGCAAATATGAAAGCCAGCGGACTGGCGATGAGCACCACCAAAAAAGTCGTTGTAAGGGTAATGATGAGGCTGTTTTTGAGCGCACGCCAAAAATCCCCGTTGCTTAAGATGTCTGTGTAATTCTCCCACTGTATGCCCGTCTGCGGCAAGCCGATGGGGTTAGACAAGAATTGACCCGTGGTGCGAATGCTGCCCAGAATGACGGTGACAACGGGAGCCATCATCAGGACTGCCATGATAATAACAAATAAGTACATCACTATTCGGCGTATTGAGCCTTTTGGTGCCAGGGCCATAGTTGCTCCTTAACTCAAACTCAGGAGATTGGACCAATTTGCTGCTTAGACACGCATCTACCTGAGAAAATTGGTCCAATCTTTGCCACATTAGCTGCTCTTATTCTGCCAAGGTCTGCCGCAGAACCGTGCGTTGATAACCAATGGAAAATATCAGAGTCATCAAAAACAAGATAATTGCCAGGGCGCTGCCAAACCCTAGCTGCATCCGCTGGATGCCAAATTTGTATAGATAGGTCACAATGAGCTCACTGCTGTAGGCCGGTCCGCCCTCTGTTAGAATCCAGACGATAATAAATTGCTGAAACGAACCTAAAATAGAGAGAAAGACGGACAGTGAAATGGTGCTGCCCATCATGGGCAGCGTGACAAAGCGAAGCACCTGCCACTCGTTAGCCCCGCTTACCCGGGCAGAATCTTCCACTTCTCGGGAAATATTTTGCAGGCCAGCCATATACAGCAGCATGTGGAAGCCAAAAAACTTCCAGGTAAGCACAAAGAAGATGGCTACCAGCACGGTATCCAGATCCGCCAGCCAGGCCGTTCCGGCAACTTCTGGGTTAAAGATGCTCAAAAATTCATTGAGCAAACCGCCACGCGGATTGTAGACATAGAGCCAGATGTAGGCAGCAATAATCTCAGAAAACACATAGGGTAGAAAAAACAAAGTTCTAAAGAATCTTTGAAAGCGCAGCTCGCCGCGCACCAGAATGATGGCCAGGATCATCGCCAGGGGTAGCTGTAGCAGCAGCGACAGGAGCATGATAAGCAGTGAGTGCCATACCGCGCCGCGAAACACTGGCTGGCCAAAGGCCCGCACATAGTTATCGAAGGCAACAAAGTCGTCGAGCGACCCTAAACCATTCCAGTTGTAAAGGCTGTAGTAAGCTGCCTGACCAATGGGAATGACCAAAAAGGTGACCAGCAAAACAAATCCAGGCAGGAGAAAAAAGAGTATGAGCAGCGCCTTGTTCCACTGTGCCTGCCGCTTCTCTGGGCTGATGCTTAGGGAATCAGTTAAGCCGGAGAGGGTTCTTGTTTCGCTCATGGGTGCCTCATCTAACTAGCTGGCGGGGAGGGAACGGCCGTTCCCTTCCCGCCACACTCTTCTACTTCTAACCGTTAATTCTCAAGTTCCTGGACCGCCGACTCTTCAATTTGCTGAGCCGCTTCTTCTGGAGAGGCCACACCGGCAAAAATCTGCTCCACAGCGTCATTCACCGTGCCGCCCACGGCTGGCGGCAAGAATTGATCATAGTAAAGCTGGAAATATTCGGCACTGTTGCGCGCCTCCAAAATTTGCTGCTGCACCGGGTCCGTAATGGCGCTCTGCGCCGCTTCGGTTGTGGGCGGGCCAAAGCCTACGGTTTCCAGCGCTTCCATCTGATTTTCTGCACTGGTGAGGAAGCGCACGAATTCTACGGCCGCATCGGGGGCGTCCTTGCCAATGCCAAAGCCGTCACCGCCACCCAGCACATCGCTTGCGTTGCCCGCACCGCCTTCCACCATGGGGAAGAGGAACCAGCCTAAGTTGGCGACCCCTTCGCCCGATTCGCTAGAGTCCCGCTGCACGCTCTGGTGCCACTGGCCCATGAGCTCCATCGCCGCTTCACCGTTGCCAAAAACGGCCGCAGAATCATTGTAGCCAAAGCCCAGATACCCTTCCGGGAACGGCTCCAGGGCAATGAGATCTTGCAAATCCTGGCCTGCCTTCACAAAGGGGGCGTCGGTAAAGCTGCCGGTACGGTTGAAGGCATCCAGAAACGCCTGCTGGCCGCCGTTACGAATCGCCAGGTAAACCCACCAGAAATGGCCCGGCCATTTATCGCCCTCGCCCACGGTGATAGGCGTAATGCCAGCATCTTTAAGCGCTTGAACCGCGCTCAAGAATTCGCTCCACGTTGCCGGAGGATTTTCCGGATCGAGCCCGGCCTGCGCAAACAAATCTTTGTTGTAATAAATGCCAACCGCACCCCACTGCCAGGGAACGCCATAGTAAGCGCCATCCTTACTAAACAGCTCCAGCGCCGATTGGGCAGCAATGGAGTCACGCCATTCGCCTTCAAGCTCCGGGGAAATATCGCGCAGCAGGCCCGCGTCGGCATAGGCCCACAGCACGCCGCCGCCCCAGCTCTGGAAAATGTCCGGCGGCTCGCCAGACTGCATAACGGTGGTAAGCCGGGCTTTAAAGGCCTCGTTTTCCAGCACGGTAATGTTGATTTGCACGCAGGGATTGTCGGCCATAAATTCAT
>JBHIWP010000316.1:0-7096 GCA_041987425.1 Promineifilaceae bacterium (SeqCode)
GACACCGGAAGTTCCAAAGGCACTTCGATGCGATCGAGATTGACGATGGCAAGGATGGGCGAACCAATCAAAACGCGATCGCCGATCTCCACCATGAGTTCCTGCACCACGCCATCAAAGGGTGCGGTAATGGTGGTGGCCTCCAGATCGGCCTGAGCCTTGTCTGCGTTCCACTGCAGCAGCGGATCAGTCTCCTGAGCCTGTAGCGTTTCCAGCCTTAGCCGGGCTTCTTCCACGCCGATCTGCGCCGCGTTAACGCTTTGGCTGTTGGCCCACTGCTGATTTTGTACGCCGCTCAGCTCCGCCTGGGCGATAGCTAAATTATCTTCAGCCATCTGCAAACTGCGCGCGGCGGCATCACGCTCCGCGTTTAGCATCTCCGCCTGGCCCGGCATGCCCAGCTCCCAGTCGCGGCCCGGGTCGAACGCCTTGCTGTAGGCAGCCTGTGCGTCGGCCAGGGCGCGCCCTGCCTGCGCCACTTTAATTTCGGCTGTGGTCACATTGGGATATCCAGCCTGGGCCGACGTGACGCCGGTTTCGGCCGTTTGCAGGCCAAGTTGAGCCACGGCAATCTGCCGCGCCAGGTCTGCCTCGGCCTGTTCCAGCTCGATTTGCGCCAGCGAAAGCGCCTCCTCATACGGCCGTTTCTCTAACTGCGCCAGCACCTGCCCGGCCACAACCGGGTCACCAGGCCGCACCGTCAGCTCAGCAATCGTGCCGCCAACGGCAGCTGTCACGATCTGTTCCTTGGCCCCCTCTAGCTGCCCAGGGGCGATAACTGTTTCCTCGACGGTGCCGCGCTCAACGGGAACCGTTTGCGGGGGCGCGTTCGTCGTGTCGTCTGCGTTGGCCGCTTGCGACCCAAACGGCCACTGCTGCCACAGAGAAGCTGGGGAAGCGGCCGTATCGGCATAGAATCCCAGATAGCCGCTGACGCCAATCAGCAAGAGGACAACTAAAATTCCCAGGACCCGGTAACTCATGCGTTTCATCAAGATAACTCCCGTATTTGGTAAATGATGTCAGGAGTATACGGAACCAGTTGTCAAGTTTTGATGGAGATCTTGTTGAATTGATGCTGGAAATACGCGGCCGGTAATCCGTCATCCGTGAACGGTAGTCGGTAAACTAACAACTCACCGATTACCAAATGCCGATAACCGAAAACGGCGTGACGCAGCCCGCCCGGCACGTTACAATAGCCGCATGACTTTTTACCTCCAAGGATTGAACGAAGCACAGATAACGGCCGTTACCGCCGGAGAAGGTCCCATTTTGGTGCTGGCCGGGCCGGGCAGCGGCAAAACCCGGGTTCTCACGCACCGCATCGTCCATCTCATTCGCGAAATGAACGTGCCGCCGTGGCAGCTCATGGCCATGACCTTTACCAACAAGGCGGCGCGAGAAATGGGCCATCGCATTGAGGAGCTGCTAGACGGCCGTCCTCGGGGCCTGACAATGGGCACGTTCCACGCCATCTGCGCCCGCATTCTGCGCCAGGAAAGTGATAATTTGCAGGGCTACCAGCGTGACTTTGTCATTTTCGATACGGCCGATCAGCAGCAGGTGGTTAAACAGGCCCTTAAAGACCTCAATCTGGATGACAAAAAATTCCCCGTGAACAAGATGCTCAACGGCATCAGCAACGCCAAAAACGAGCTCATCACCGCCGAGCTGTACACCGCCACCAACTACATCGCCGAGGTGACCAAGCGCGTCTACGCCCGCTACCAGCAGGTACTGCAGGCCAACAACGGCATGGATTTTGATGACCTGCTCATGAACACCGTTCTCCTGCTAGACCAGCGACCTGACGTCCTGCAAAAGTACCAGGAACGGTATCGTCACATCCTGGTCGATGAGTTTCAGGACACCAACACGGCCCAATACGGCCTGCTGCAAAGATTGGCCGCCGCCCATCGCAACATTTTCGCCGTGGGCGATTCCGACCAATCGATCTACAAGTGGCGCGGGGCCGACTACCGCAACATCAACAAGTTCCGCGAGACATATCCAGACGCCGAGCTCATTCTGCTGGAGCAAAATTACCGCTCCACCCAAATTATTCTGGACGTGGCCAAAGCCGTCATCAAGCAAAATAAAAACCGGGTGCACAAAGAGCTGTTCACCACCCGAAAAGGCGGCGAAAAAATCACCGTGCGCGAGGTGTATGACGAGCGTGAAGAGGCCGACGTTATTCTGAGCCAAATTCAAAATTTGCGGCTTCAGGGCTATTCGCCCGGCGAGATGGCGGTGATGTACCGCACCAATGCCCAATCCCGCGTGCTGGAAGAGGCGTTCATTCGGGCCAACATGCCTTACAAGCTCGTCGGCGCGACGCAGTTCTACAAGCGGCGCGAGGTCAAGGACATCATTGCCTACCTGCGGCTGGTGCACAATCCGCTGGATTCCGTTAGCTTCGCCCGTGTGGTCAATACGCCATCGCGCGGCATTGGCAATAAAACGCAGCAGGATTTGGAGCAGTGGGCCTTTTACAATAATATGTCCCCCAGTGAGGCGGTGGTGCGCCTGGCGACTGATCCCGATTTGCAGCACCCGTTTAACGGCCGTGCCTACAATGCCCTGGCCAACTTCGGCAACATGCTGCACGCCTGGCTCACCGTGCGCGATTCGGCCACCGTGGGCGACCTGCTGGATCTGGTTCTGGAGCAAACGGAGTACCGCGACTACATCGAAAACAGCGCCAAAGACCCAGACGAGGCGCGGGACCGCTGGGCCAACGTGATGGAGCTGCGCGGCGTGGCGCTAATGGGCAGCGAACTGTCCCTGAGCGAATTCCTGGAGCAGGTGGCCCTGGTCTCCGAGACGGACGATTTGGAAGACGACCCCAAGGCGGTCACGCTGCTGACGCTGCACGCGGCTAAAGGGCTAGAGTACCCGGTGGTTTTCCTCACCGGCCTGGAGGATGGCGTATTGCCCCACAGCCGCTCCATGGAAGACAGCGAATCAATGGCCGAAGAGCGCCGCCTGTTTTACGTGGGCATCACCCGGGCCAAAGACATTTTGTATATCACCCACGCCTTTCGCCGCACCTTTTTTGGTCAAACCGAAGTGGCTATTCCCTCCCGCTTTTTGCAGGAGATTCCGCAGGATCTGGCGGAGGGCGGCAGCGCCAAACAGCGGCGCGAAGCGACCGTGCAGCAGGCCAGCAGCTGGAACTGGTCATCTGGTTCTTCTTCAAGCCAGCGCAGCAGCACCCGTCCCGCCAGCCGGGCCAGCCGAAAAAGCTACTCGTGGGATTCGGGATCATCGGCGGCGCAACGGCCGTCTACCCCACAGCCCACCACCCGCCGCGCCAGCCATCTGCCCAAACCGCGCTACCAGGAAGACGATTTAGAGCCAGCCGGACCCCAGAAAGCAAAGTACCGTACTGGCCAGAAAGTGCGCCACAGCAAATTTGGCGAAGGCACCGTTATCGAGAGTAAGCTGACAGGCAACGACGAGGAAGTATCTGTGGCTTTTGCCGACGTGGGCGTGAAGCGCCTGGCGGCCAGCTTTGCCAATCTGGAAATAGTTTGAACCGCGGAGGACGCAGAGAGCGCAGAGATTTTTGAGAGTATAGAAAAAAAAAGCTGCAAGCCCAATCTGCGAAGATAGTATTCATCCGTCTTAGGTGAAAGGAGATACGCAAAATGAGCGACCATGTTTATAAAAAGATCGAGTTAACCGGATCATCCAAAACCGGCGTTGAGGATGCCATAAACCGGGCCATCGGCAAGGCGGGCCAAACCGTGCGCAACATGCGCTGGTTCGAAGTGACGGACATTCGCGGCATGATTGACAATAATGCCGTGGGCTACTGGCAGGTCACGGTGAAGATTGGCTTCACCATGGAAGATTAAGATAGGGGTAATCGGTAATCCGTTATCCGTAATGTCGCTGCGCGACCGCTTCGCGTACGGGTAACCATTTACGGTTTACCGATTACCGTTCACCGATGACCGGTTATTTAGACACAATCCGCGAAGCGGTTTTTGACGAGACTAATTTCGTCCGGGCGGCGTTTAGCGGGCGGCAGCGAGGGCAGACGAACCCCTGGCAGCGGCTGGAGCTGCGCCCTGTAGAAGTGCAGGGCAAGCGGCATCTGCAATTTTCCTTTTTTGATGAGAAACAAAATATTGTGAAGAACTATGCGGGCAGTACGGCCGTTTCCGAACTCAACCGCGCCCTGGACCTGCCCTTCCGCAATTTCCACATCATTAGCCAATACGAAATCCTTCAAGTCAACCTGACCAAGAAGGGCAAAGCCATCGTTAACAAGCGGGCCAACGAAACGCCGCAAGAAGTTGATCTGGCCCATGATCGCAGCAAAAATACCATTTTGTCTGAGGGCGAAGATATTCCCTTTTTGCGGGCAATGGGGGTGATGCGGCAAGACGGCCGTATCAAAGCCAACTACCGCAGCAAGTTCCAACAAATAAACGCCTTTCTCAAGATTCTGGATGAAATTGATGAGATTGCCGCCCTGCCCGAGCCGGTACGCATGATCGATTTCGGCTGCGGCAGCGCCACCCTCACCTTTGCCGCCTACCATTACCTCGTCAACATTTTGGGTAAGCAGGCCATGATTGTGGGTGTGGATGGTCAAGAGAAGCTGATCGCTCGGAACGAGCAGATTGCCAACAAACTGGGCTGGGACGGACTGACGTTTGAGCAGGGGCTGATCATCGACTACAAGGTGGAGAATCCACCCAACATCGTGGTGGCGCTGCACGCCTGCGACACGGCCACCGACGACACGCTGGCCCAGGGCATCCGCTGGCAGAGCCAGGTGATTATTGCCGCGCCCTGCTGCCATCACCATTTGCAGGTGCAGCTGAGGGAACGGCCGTCTCCCCCAGAGTTTGCGGCCGTTTTGCGCCACAACCTGCTGCACGAGCGTTTGGGCGACATCCTCACCGACGCCTTCCGCGCCGCCATTTTGCGGCTGCACGGCTATCAGGTTACTGCAATGGAATTCATCTCGCCAGACCACACGCCGAAAAACTTGCTTTTGCGCGCGGTGAAGAAGAGTGAAGAGGGTGGGGAAACGGCCGTGGCCGAATACAACAAACTCCAGCAATTTTGGCAAATGGAACCATACTTAATCCAAACTCTGAAGAAAGCGAAAAATCAAGTATCTTAAGGATTTTAAATATAAATGGATGAGGAACAGGTTATTCAAGCAACGCCCCCTTCCCAGGATGGAACATCTCTAGAGAAGAAAAATGATGCAATAAATTTCCAACTCGATTGTTTAAAGATAGAAATCTCGCAAATTGAAACGGTAATTGGGAGATTAGAAACATATTCTCAAAACTCACGCAATTTCTCGATTGCTTTGTGGATTGGCGGCTTAACTATAATGATAGGGGATAGTTCTCTGAGGCCGTTTTTGTTTCTCACCTCCATAATACCCATTCTATTTTGGATTATTGACGCTAGATGGATACGATTTGCAAAAGGACCAATGATCAGGGCACGTGAAATTAAAAACTTCATTAACAGTTCTGATCTACAGGCTACTATCTCTGCAGGAAGACTACATGATTTTATTGTTTACGATGTGATGGGGGAACAATATCGAGGAACCGAAGAATACTCCAGACGTACAAGTTTTTGGCATATTATTGGTTACCGAACTCTTTACTTGCACTATGGAACCATGATAATTCTTAGTTTAACATTAAGCATAATAATCTAGATGCTTGGTGCTGTCGCCAGTAAAGAAAGAGAGTGAAACAGCCGTTGCTGAATGCATCTAGCTCTAATCATTTTGGCAGGTTGAGCCCCACCTCGCTGAAAACTTAGGAACAAAAGTACAAAAATAACTAGATTCTCTCTTTCTCATGCGTATCAAAAATGATACACTGCACCGTCATGAACAAAAAACATCTTGGTGACACATGGGATGACTTTTTAGAACAAGAAGGTTTATTGGCTGAGGCGGAAGCTGTTGCTATCAAACGAGTCATTGCCTTTCAGATTTCGCAGCTAATGGAGCAGCAAGATTTGTCCAAAGCCGAGATGGCCCGACGGATGCAAACCAGCCGTGCGGCCGTAGACCGGCTACTTGATCCTAGCAATGAATCTGCCACGTTAACTACGCTTGAAAAGGCAGCTCTGGCACTTGGCAAACGGTTGCAAGTTGCCCTGGTATAATCTTTAGATGCATAATCGTCCGTACTTCTAACAACCCGCACAATCCTGCTGCGGCTCGTACCCCGTGAGGTCGCCGCGCTGCCCAAATTCAAGCTGGCAGCACTGCAGCAGCGCCCCTTTTAGCAAGCGCCGCCCCCGCTGCACGCGGGACTTAGCCCCAGACAATGAAATGCCCTGCCGTTCGGCCACCTCGGCCTGGGTTAGCCCCTCCAATTCCGACAACAGCACCGCTTCCTGGTACGGTGCAGGCAGTTCGGCAATGAACGGCCGTATGCAACATTCGGCCAACTCCTGGCTGGCGCTTTCGGCCGTATCCTCATCTGCCGCCAGCAGGTCTTCTGGCAGTTCGGCGGCTGCCTTATTGCGGGTACGATAATAGTCGGTGATGGCATTGCGCGTGATCTGATACAGCCACGGCCGCAGCCGGGCCCCGTCCCGCAGCGAGTCGCGGTGGGTCAACATCTTCACCATCACGTCCTGCACCAGATCTTCCGCCACGGCCGGGTTGCTCACCCGCTTGAGAATAAAGCGGTAAAGCTGCTGCCGGTATTCGCGCCACATCTGGTCGGTTACATTCACTGTCGTTGTCTGGCTCATCGTTTTGAGTATAGCATCAGCAGACTCAGTAGGTAAAAAACTTGACGCAAAGGCGCTAAGAGGCAAAGAAATGATCCAGCAATCTTAGAGTCTATCCTTTGCGTCTTCTAATTCTTTGCGTCCTTTGCGTCAAAAATCTACCTTATTGGCAGCCGCCGCTGGCGCTGGCCGTGCCGCAGCAGTCGGCTTTGTCCTCTGGCTCACAGCAGGTTTGTTGTGCGGCAGGAGAACAGCAGGAAGAAGCTACGGCCGTTTCTAAAGCCGCCTTTCCCACAAAGAAACTCTTCAAATTAACGGGCACTGGCTCTGTCGTGGCAGCAGCGTTGGTCGCTGGCGC
>JBHIWP010000317.1:0-7058 GCA_041987425.1 Promineifilaceae bacterium (SeqCode)
GTGCTCGGCTGGGGGGTCGGCGGTATCGAAGCCGAGGCGGCCATGCTCGGGCAGCCCATCTCCATGCTCATTCCCGAAGTGGTGGGTTTCAAGCTGACCGGCCGCATGCGCGAAGGCATCACCGCCACCGACCTGGTGCTGACCGTGGTGCAGATGCTGCGCGAGCGCGGCGTGGTGGGTAAGTTCGTCGAATTCTACGGTGCGGGCCTGGCCGATCTGCCCCTGGCCGACCGCGCCACCATCGCCAACATGGCGCCGGAGTACGGGGCTACCTGCGGTTTCTTCCCCGTCGATGATAAGACCCTTGATTATCTGCGATTAACCGGCCGTGAAGAAGAAGCGATAGCTGCGCTTGGCTATGAGCCATTCCTGGTGGAAGGCAATGATTCGCGAGGTATCGATGTGGCCTATCTGGTGCGCAGCGACCAGGCAACAGTGGCATCTGTCGCCGCCTTCGATGCGCCCGGCGACCTTTTTGCCCGCCCGCCGCTAGTGATTACGGTCACGGCTCACCTCCAAAGCGGCGACCAGACAGTGATTGTGCTGAACAACCATTTCCTTTCTCTCTCGGCCGGTGAAGAGGCGACTGAGCCGGTGCGGGCTGCACAAGCTGCCTGGAACGCCAGCGTCGTGGCGCAGCTAGCGGCAAACGCGCCCGAGGCGCACTTTGTGGTTTTGGGTGACTTAAATTCGTTCTACCAGACGCTGCCGCTGAACACGCTGGAAGATGCGGGATTGCAGCATGTGTACAGATATTTGCCGGAGGTGGAACGGCCGTACACCTATATTTTTGAAGGACGCACGCAAACCCTGGACCACATACTTGTTTCGCTCACGCTGTTTGAGCAGCTAACTCTGGTGGAGGTGCTGCACAGCAACGCCGACTACCCGATTGCTCATCCAGAAGACAGCGCTTTCTATCGCGTCTCAGATCATGATCCGCTGGTGGCTATTTTTCGTTTTCCCGACTGAGCCTTTAGCGGTTAGCTGGCTGTCAGGCTTGGGAACGGCCGTTTAAGCGCTTCTTTAGCTTGATAGATTCGCTGCGCACAAAGGCATCAGAAAGATAAAGCGACCGAATTTCTTTGTCGTCCAAAATGCGCAGGCGTTCCAATACCGTCAGGCGTCGAATATCCTCATTCGAAAAGCCGCTCACTGCTCGTTGCAGCCGCTCTAACGCACTGGCTACCATTTCTGTTTGAATTTTGCGCTGGTGCGCCAGCTCCAGCGCCCTTTCTACTTTTGCTGGAATCTCAATAGGGCCTAATGAAATGTCTTTGGATTTTAGCTCTTTGAAGCCGAGGTTGACGGGCTGCGATAATTTCCGGTTGAGTCGCTGGCAAATTTCCTGTTCCAGACCCTGAATGGCGCCATTTTCTCCCAGCTCACTTATCTCGTAGAGGGTTTGAATTGACCGCAGCTCCACCAGATGTTTAAGGGCGCTCTCTGCTTTGCCCGTAATCACCTTGTCGGAATTTTCTGGGAGCGTGCGGGCCATTTTGTGGCTGATTGTTGGCGTGATGAGCGTGACATCAATTGTATAGGAAACTTTCCAGGAGATGGAAATAGGAATGCCATCGGCGGTGCGCACATTTTTTAATGTTCCCTTGGCAGTCTGGGATTTTTTGGGAATTGAGCCACGCACTTCTTCAAACCAGTGCAGGCGTAAATGGTACGGATCATTGAAAATAAATATACGACGCCCCAGGGGAACCCAACTGGGCCTGTGCTGTTGCTGAAAGCGGCGCGCTGGTTCAGGCTCTGGGCTGATGGCAAAGCGGGAAAAACTGTTGTTGAAACGGTTGAATATGACGCCTACCTCCATTTCATCCACCAGAACGGCTCGCCGAAAGGTGAGAGAGACGCCAATGACAAAAAGAGCAATTATCAGCAACAGTAAGATGATGCCAAGAACGCCAAATGCTGTGTAGGCAGCAACAGTAGCAAAGCCCAAAAATAGGATTGCCACGCCTGCCGTAAGGGGATGCCTGAAATTCATACGAAGAACCTCCCTTTGCAAACTGCAACAAGTTGTAGAAAAACGCTGATTGCATTGTAAACGGCAAGCTGACAAATTCCAAGCCTTTGTAAGGATTGTGATGAAATTGTAGGGAAATGTTGTGTTAATTGGGTTGGGGAGCCGAACAGATTTGCCCTGGGTATTGACAAAGACGGCGTATTAGATTATCATCTAACAAGTTAGGTGTTCATCTAATTAATTAGATGGCGACCTAATAAACTCATTTTATCAGCCTGGCCCCATTTGGCCAACATTTTTGCCGATTTTGATCGCTGTTAATGTACGTAATCGGCATCCGCTTGTGGCGGCAGGAGAGTCACCATGAACAGTTTAATGCACCCAGACACTTTTTATGAGTCCAATCGTCAATATCAAAAGAAACGCCTTGAAGAGAGCCAGCGCGTACGGCCGTTCATCCGTTCCCGCTACGTTCCCAGTAGCGTAAAAGACCGCTTTTTGCTCTATAGTGGCGAGCTTTTTATTGTCTTAGGCAAGAATTTGAAGTCTCACGCAGCGCAGCCCATGTGTAAACCGCAGGCTGCCTAAGTTGTTATTTTTAGTCGAGCAGATTCATCGTATGTAAACTGCCAGGGCATTTAGTTCCAAAGGCGCTTGGCAGTTTACGCCCTAAGCGGAGGAAAAAATGGACCAGAATACCGAATTGACATTTTCACAAGACATCGAGGCAAAACCGGCGGCTGTTTATTATGCACTGACCAATGGGGCAGCCATGCGAGAATGGTTATGCACTAATTCGCAGGTCTCTACCAGAGTGGGCGGGCGGCTCTTTCTGTATTGGCAGCAAGGGTATTTCGCCGCTGGAGAATTCCAGAAGCTGAAGCAAGATGAAGAGGTGGCTTACACCTGGCAAGGTAAAAATGAACCGGTTGTAAGCACGGTTGCTTTTACACTGGAGCCAACGGATAAGGGAACCCGCGTAAAATTGGTTCACAGCGGATTGCCCGCTGGCGATGATGCGGCCGAAATGCGGCAAAGCTTAAAGGAAGGCTGGGAAGCTGGCTTAGCAAATTTGAAGGCAGCTTTAGAAACCGGTCTGGATAAACGTCTGTACGACCGGGCGTTCTTAGGCATTCTGATTTCTGGGCAGGTCACTGCGGAGCAGGCCGAAGAGCTGGGAATCGATGCTGAGGGCGGCATTCGCATCAGCGGCACAATGGCCGAAACCGGAGCTGCGGCTGCCGGTTTGCAGGCCAATGATGTGATTGTGGATATCGGGGGCAACGAAACAAAGGATTTTACCACCTTGCAGGCGGCTATACGGCCGTATCGCCCCGGTGATTCTGTTAAGGTTAGCTACTATCGTGATAGCGAGCGGCAGCAGGCTGTGATGACCCTGATGACTCGGCCGGTACCGAATGTGCCAGAAACGGCCGAAGCCCTGGCAGAGGCGCTGGAAGAAGCCTACGCCCAGCTAGACCAGGAACTGGATGACGTGTTAGCTGGCGTCACTGAAGCCGAAGCAGAGTACCGGCCCGATGAAAATAGCTGGAACGTTAAAGAGCTCCTGGCGCACCTGATTACCTCTGAGCGCGGCTCACAAATGGGCGTGGCTACTCAGGTTACCGATGGCGTGCTGGATGGCTTCCCCAACAATCCTGCCGCCTGGGTGCGGTCGGTAACGGCCGTTTATCCTACGCTGGCCGAGCTTGTTGACTTGTGGAAACGCACCGAGGCAGAAACGGTGGCGCTGCTGGCCAATCTGCCAGAAGCAACAGTAGCGCGCAAGGCAACCTACCACAATATTGGCAATCTGTTCTTAAACGCGCTTCCCGGCCACACGCGTGCCCACATTGGTGAAATTCAAACGCTGCTAACTGCGGCGCGGGAAGCATTGGAGAAAGTATGAGTACGATGAACCATCCCAATAAGATTAGGGTTATTGAGCCTTTTCTTATTCTGGTAGTGATAACAGTTGTGGGTATTTATCTGTTGAACGTGTTTAACAGCGGCAGCTGGCTTTGGTTCCAGGGCAAGGCGGCGGTAATTGATCCGCCCTCCAGAATCGTGGTAATAGACAACGGCGTGGAGACAACCTTGCAGCCTGGCGCAGACCATTATGATGCACTTGCAGAAGCAGTGGTGCAGGCGTTAAGTGAATTTAGCAATACTGATCTGGTGAGTATTGGTCTTTCTGACCAGACGCTAGCTGACTATGCCCAGGATTCTCTGGTGATTGAGCTGTATTTTGACAGGCCGTTGCAGTTTAACACCCTGGCGCGCACCGGTGATCCCACGCAGTTGCTTATTCCCATAGACGGCCGTCACGCTTCAGGCGCGTATGTCTTCCGTGGCACTCAGGGTGAGTGGTGGTTTGGCGCCGTTCGCATGGCCGATCCCTCGCCCCTCTATAATGCGCTGCAACAGATGGGCTATTCTGCGGCCGTTTTTCAATCTACCGGCTAGATACAGCGAATTTCCTGCAGGTTTTGCTCAACAAATAGCAAAGTGAAGCCTGTGGGAGATTCTTTCTCAAACTGTAGGAGACTGAATGTCTGATAAAGAAACGACCCCCAAAACGGCCGAATGCGAGCAAAAACAGTCAAACTGGGTTATTCAGTGGTACATTACCATTCCTTAATCTAAAAGTTGTTTATAGAAAAGGAGAATGTGATGTCACAGTTAGAACTTGTTACTCGCCAGGTTGGGCCCTGGGGTATGAATACGTATGCCCTTATTTGTCCGCATACCAACCAGAGCGTGCTAATTGATCCGGGGGATGATCCGGACACGCTGCGCGAAATGCTGGGCGACAGCCAGCCGATGGCTATTTTGCTAACCCATACCCATATTGACCACATCGGGGCTTTGCCCGAGATGCGTGAGGCGTTGGGCGTGCCTGTCATGGGCAACGATGGTCCGCACGAGCCTGGTGGTAAAGATATTCAGGCAGACCGCTGGCTGCGCGATGGGGATACAGTTTCTGTGGGTGACCATACGCTGCGGGCCGTGTATGCGCCGGGTCACATTGGCGACCAAATCTGTCTCGTGCTGGAAGATGACCATCGCGTGGTGGTTGGTGATACGATTTTTGACGGCGGTCCCGGCCGCACCTGGACAAGCGAAGGCTTTAAGACAACGTTGGAAACTTTGCGCAATGTGGTGCTGTCCTGGCCGGACGACACTGTCTGCTATCCGGGCCACGGCCCGCACTTCCGCCTGGGCGACCGGCGGGCCGAGATCGAGGCGTTTTTAGCCAAAGATCACGGTGATTTTTTTGGTGATGCAACCTGGGATATGTAAATATTCCTGGAAACATGCTTTTCCTCTTCTCTGTAGAATGTGGGAATCGGCCGTTAAACATATGGGGTTTGAATGTGGCCGGTTCCCACAATTCTTGCCTGTTGGAAGCGCCTGTCAGAGATAGTGTTGAGACTATTGGGCTCAAGAAATTTACGGACAATATGATGGAGCATTAAGGAATGAGATTTTCTGTACGGCCGTCTGGCATGCAAGGGTTTGTGGTCGTTTGGCTGGGTCAGGTGGTGTCTATGCTGGGCACCGGCATGACCAATTTTGCTATTTCCTTTTGGATTTTTCAGCAGACGGGTGAAGCCACCGCATTGACCTGGGCGCTCTTCTTTTTCATGGCGCCCAGCGTTTTATTTAGTCCTATTGCGGGAGCCATTGTTGATCGCGCCAATCGCAAAATGGTGATGATCGTCAGCGATTTGTTAGCAGGGGTTGCCACCATCATTTTGCTTTCGCTGCTGGCGGTAGATGGCCTGCAAATCTGGCACATTTACCTGGCTAACCTGTTGGCGGGCGCAGCAAATGCCTTTCAATTTCCGGCCTACTCGGCGGCTGTGACGATGATGCTGCCCAAGGCCCAATACGGCCGTGCTGCCGGAATGCTGTCGCTGGCAGGATCGGCTTCCGGCATATTGGCCCCCGCCTTTGCTGGCGCATTGCTGGCTCCTCTCGGGCTGGTGGGCATCATGAGCATTGATGTCATCACCTTTCTTTTTGCCATTTTTGCTTTATTTATTGTGCATATTCCCGAGCCAGAAGTGACCGCCGCAGGCAGAACGGGCCAGGGCACGCTGCTGCAAGAGTCAGCCTACGGATTTCGCTACATTTTTGAGCGCCCCAGTTTGCTGGGGCTGCAGCTGGTTTTCTTTTGCATCAACTTCCTGGCCATGTTTGGTTTTGCCGTAATGATACCGATGATCCTGGCCCGCACCGGCAACAACGAGGTGACCCTGGCCAGCGTGCAGTCGCTGGGGGCCATTGGCGGTGTGGTGGGCGGCTTGCTGCTGAGCACCTGGGGAGGTCCCCGGCGCAAGGTCAATGGCGTATTGATTGGCATGGTAGCCGTCAGCATTTTTAGCCAGGCTTTAATGGGTGTGGGGCAGACTGTTTTTGTTTGGGCAACCGCTTCGTTCCTGGGGCAGTTCATTATTCCCATTCTTAACGGCTCCAACCAGGCAATCTGGCAGGCCAAGGTAGCGCCCGATGTGCAAGGACGTGTTTTTGCCGTGCGGCGGCTCATTGCCCAGATTACGGCGCCGCTGGCCACTGCGCTGGCTGGTCCATTGGCCGACAACCTGTTTGAACCGGCCATGCAGCCAGATGGCGCCTGGGCACCTATTTTTGGCGGGATTGTGGGTACCGGCAGCGGTGCGGGCATGGGGCTGATGTTTGTGCTGACGGGTCTGATAGGGGTGGCGGTTGGCCTGGGGGCTTACCTGTTCCCAGCAATTCGTAATGCAGAGGATATACTCCTAGATCATGAGGTGGTGGTGCAGACGGCCGTTCTGAAGAAGCGTTTAAATGAGCTTACGCAAAAACGACAGGCGCTGCGGCAGGCGCCCGGTACCGTGCAAAATCAACAGGCTTTAAAAGCTATTACTCTGGAAATGAGGCAAATTGGCTTAGATTTTCCCCAAGAAGGCAAAAGCGCACTCATAAAGTAGGTTCAACTTAAGCAAAACGAAGATTTTTTGCACCATTTCTCCTTTCTGGTTTATAACTATTGTAGAGAAAGTAAGAATCTTGGAATAATAATTAATTTTGTAGA
>JBHIWP010000318.1:0-7058 GCA_041987425.1 Promineifilaceae bacterium (SeqCode)
GCCGGTGCGCCAGACTGGCTGGCGGCTGGATACCACACCTGGATGACGAGTTCGCGGTTATCGTTGGGGTCTGGCGTGTAATTTTCAGTGCGCGTGCTGTCTACCAGGTGCGTGGTGAAGGTGCCGATGGCGTAAGGTCCGGTTGGGTGTGGCAGGCGCGGGACGGGCAGGGCCACCGGCAGGGCAACGGCCGTAATCCAGATGAGCAAACCAAGCAGGCCCCCGGCCCGTGCCGCGCGTGAGGGCGCCTTCGCTGCGGCGCGCCAGCGTAGGGCTGGCAGCAGCAAAACGGCCGTTAATCCATAAGCCGGAATCATCTGCCAGCGATATCCCTCTATCACCACGTGCACCACAATGAACAGCACGCCCAAAACCGGGGCCAGCGCCAGCCAGTTCTTGCCGGCCTGCCCCTGGCGTCTGCGGCCAAAGATGAGCCACAGCAAGGGCGGCAGGAGCAGAACGAGAATGACGATCTCAAAAAAGCGCATTTGGGCTAAGGGGTCAGCACGAGCTTGCCGGTTACGTCGCCTTCTTCCAGTCGTCGCAAGGCGGTAAGGCCTTCACTAAGCGGATAGACGGAATCGACTACGGGCTGCAAACGGCCGTTAAAAATCAGTTTCATCACCGCTTCATAATCGGCCGAGGTGCCCATCGTGCTGCCAATGATGCTCAGGTGCTTGCCAAACATCAGCCGGTTGTCGAGCTCAAATTTAGGGCCGCTGGTGTTGCCAACGGTAAGCAGCCGCCCGCCTTTTTTCAGGGACCGCAGCGACGTGTGAAAAGTGGCTGCGCCCACGTTATCTACCACGACGTCTACGCCGCGCCGATTTGTGGCTTTAAAGATCGCCTTGCCCCAATCTTCTTCATTCCGGTTGATGAGCACATCCGCACCCAGCTCTTTTGCTTTGGCCAATTTGTCTGCTGAAGAGCCGACGACGTAAATCCGTTCGGCCCCGGCCAGACTGGCTATCTGCACCGCAGCCGTGTTCACGCCCCCGCCAGCGCCCACAATCAGCACCGATTCGCCAGCCTGTAGGCCGCCCTTGGTGATGAGAGAGTGCCAGGCGGTGACAAAAACGAGTGAGGCGGCCGCTGCGGCCACAAAATCAGCGCCTTCCGGCATTTTTAGCAGGTTGCGAGCCGGAACGGCCGCATACTCGGCAAAAAAGCCGTCTTCATGCTCGCCCAAAATAGCAAAATTGTCGCTCATGTTGTCCAGACCGCGGCGTCCAAAGTAATCTGTGTCGCTGCCTTTTGTCGGGTTAACCGCTACGTGGTCGCCCACGGCAAAATCAGTAACGTTTGCCCCAACCCTGGCGACAATGCCCGCGCCGTCACTGCCCATGATGTGCGGCAGCTTCAGGTTCAGGCCGGGCCAGCCAGCCAGCACCCAAAGGTCTAGCCGGTTTAGAGCCGCGGCCTTTATTTCTAGCAGCACCTCGTTGGGGCCAATTTCTGGTTCTGGCACGTCGGCGTACTGCACGTTTTCTAGCGAGCCATGTTCATAAAATACAACAGCTTTCATTGAAACTTCCTTCTGTTTAGTCATCCCATACTTCGTCGAGATTGTCTTTGTAGTAGTCGAGCGGATCGGCGTACTTTAGAATATTTTCGTCAGTGGTGGTTTCCAGCAGGAGCTCCAGCAGCAGGCGCACCGCTTCATCTTCTCGCCCGTCACTGTAATAGGCCAGTGCCAAAAAGACCTTGCCGCTGTTGTCTTCTGGAAACTGTTTCACCGCTTTTTCCAGCGTTGCCACTGCGTCGCTGAAGTCGCCGACGTTGCGCTGGCTGCTGCCCAGGCAAACCAGGCATTCTTGCAAATCGTCCCCGTCTAGCCCGGCTTGAACCGCCTGATGATAGTAGGGGATGGCCTGTTTCTCTTCGCCCATCACGTCGTAAGAGCCACCGACTTCGTATAGCACGAGCGGGTGGTCGGGATTCTCGGCCAGCAGACCAAGCAGCAGCTCCTGTGAACTGTCTAGCTCATCGTCGCGGCGCAGCTCTTTGGCGCGGGCAATGGTTTCTTCGATCACTGAATTTCTCCTGGAATTGCCACAGCGGATACAGAACAGAAAGTGTTGTCTGCATCCTTGCGTGAGGTGTGTGCATTTGGCTGGAATGATAGACAGTGCGGCGCAAACTCGCAACATGAATCTTGCCGGTTGACGGCCGTTTTGGTATCGTCACAGCAATGGGAGCTGAATCAACAAGGGTGAGAAAAGGATTTGAGGCATGGCTAAAGCAGTGGCGCAGCAGGTTTGTGGAAAGTTGATGTGGGAAAATGGGGCAGAGCGAGACGGCCGTCTTGCCCTGCTGCTCACTAATTCTAAACCAGAACCAGATGCGGCCGATTTGCTCGTTTTGCGCTTTGCCCTGGTGCTGATGGGCACAGAGGCGCATCTTTTTCCCAGCTTTTTGATAGATGATTGGGGCGGGGAAGTGCGGGGCCTGGCGCTATACGACTGGGTGCGGGAAAATGGCAATCACTTTCCTCGGGCAGAAATCTTCGGTTTTAACCGGTACGGCGCGTCCGTGCAATACTTCTTGCGTGAGCTAGAACTGTACGCCAGGCTGCCTGCCTACGTGTATCCATCGCGGGAAACGCCGCTGGAAAAGGGCCACCAGTTGAGCGCAATTTTGCTGCCAAATGCGGCCGTGACTACCCCCGAAAAAATAAAACGGCCGTCGCAGTTGCAACGGCCGTTGGCTTCAGCCCATGTTACCTGGTGGCAGGTACCTGCCACGCTGGCCCATTTCGATTTTAGCCTGTTGGATCAAACCCAGGCGGCGGATTCAATCCATTAGTGCGGGCCGGAATTCCGCTGCTACTTGAGCACCACCTGCACAATTGGCCTGCGGCCTGTTTCTGCATAGAGAAAACGACTCAGAGCATCCTCAATCTTTTTGGTAAGCCCTTTGCCCTGGCCCGCAAACTGCTTTACGGTGCGTTCGATGGTTTCTTTAGCGCTGTCCAGCAGCTCGTCCTCATCGCGCCGGTCGATAAAGCCGCGCGAAATAATTTCTGGTTGACCCACCATGTGCCCGCTGCCGTTCAGGCTAACGACGGCAAAAAACAGCCCGCTTTGGGCCAGCTTTTCCCTATCGCGCAGCACGGGCCAATCAATTTCGCCCACGCTGTCGCCATCCACAAAGATGTAACCGCCACGCATGCGCGGCAATATTTCCAGGGAGTCGGCCGTCATATCCACCGGAGTACCGTTTTCAAGAACGGCAATGTTTTTTGCTGGAATGCCTAACTCCTGGGCCATAACAGCGTGCTGCTTCAGGTGGCGCAGTTCGCCGTGCAGGGGCATCAGATATTTCGGCCGTACCAGGTTGATCATCAGCTTCATCTCTTCCTGGCTGGCGTGCCCAGAGACGTGAACATCGGCAATATTTTCATACAGGACGTTGGCGCCGCGCCGAAAGAGCTGGTTGATGGTGCGATAAACCAGTTCTTCGTTGCCGGGAATGGCATGGGCGGAAAGCACGACGGTGTCATCTTCCTCGATTTGCAGCCGGTTGTGGTTGCCGCGCGCCAGCCGCCCCATCACTGCCGATGGTTCGCCCTGCGAGCCGGTTGCCATAATAACGACGCGCTGCGGCGGCAGCGAGGAGATATCGCCGATGTCGATCAGGGTGGATTCGTCGATGTTGAGATAGCCCAGCTCCATGGCCATTTTCGTGTTGTCGCGCATGGAGCGCCCGGTGATGGCCAGGTAACGGCCGTATTTTACGGCCGTGTCTGCCACGAGCTGAATGCGCGAAATGAGCGAGGCAAAGCTGGCTACGATAATGCGCCCCGGCGCGTCACGGAACATATCGTCAAAGGCCCGCTCGATCTCTTTTTCTGATTTGGTCCAGCCCGGCCGGTCGGCATTGGTGCTGTCTGCCATCAGGCAAAGTACGCCGCGCTGCGAGAATTCGGCTATTTTGGCAAAGTCTGGCGGCCAGCCATCAGCAGGCGTGTGATCAAATTTGTAATCACCCGTATGCACCACCAGGCCCGCTGGCGTCGTGATGCCAAAACCCACACAGTCGGGGATGCTGTGGGTGACGTGAAACGGTTCTACCGTGAAGTGACGCCCCACGTTAAAGGTGTCGCCAGCCTGGAAGGTTACCAGCTCTACCTCTTTCTTAAGCCCCGCACGCCGCATTTTAACTTCGATGAGTCCCAGGGTCAGGGGAGTGGCGTAGATAGGCGCGTCGATGTCGCGCATCACGTGGGGCAGCGCCCCAACATGGTCCTCGTGCCCGTGGGTGATGAGGACGGCGACGATCTTGTCTAATTTATCCATCAGATATTTATAGTCGGGAATAATGGCATCCACCCCTAGCATATCGTTTTGGGGAAACATGATGCCAGCATCAACAACGACTATTTCATCGTCGTACTCTATTGCCGTCATGTTCTTGCCAATTTCCCCGCATCCGCCAAGCGGCGTGATGCGCAGTTTGTTAGTCATAAAGCCTCCAAAAGTGACGAGGCAGCCGTCGCTGTTTTAAGCACAGTCCACTGTCAGGGCCAGGAATGCCCGTGGTTAAATTAGCTGCATCGCTAAAGTTGAGTTTGTGTGAGCAGGAAGCGTCGTTTTGCAACGGCCGTTTCCCAAAGAATAAAAAGAATTGTCGACAGATCGCTGCCGACAATTCCAGTTTGTTTCGTTTAAAGTGCTTTCGCGTGATGCTGTCTACTAAAAACAATTTGCAAACAAGCTGAGGGTATTATACACGGAGTAGAAACCAAACCAGAAATATAAGAAATGTCTGCACCGTGCCCAGAGCCAGGGTATATGCCCAGAGCAGGGAGCGGTTTACGGCCAGTTCGTTGCTTGGCTGGTTCCTGGAGATAACGAGGGGTTCAGTGTGGCGCCGGCGGTTCTGGCCGCTTTTTTTTTCAGGACGAACGGCCGTTTCGCTATCGTAACGAATAATTGCCACAGAAATATTGTCTTCGCCGCCGCGTTCGTTTGCTTTGCGAATGAGGGTGTTGGCCGCCTCTTCCGGCGGCTCCTGGCCCAAAGTGAGGGCGATCTCTTCATCCAACACGTGTCGCGTCAGCCCGTCTGAGCAGAGGAAGAGAATATCGCCCGTTTCCATCGTTTGCTCAAACAAATCAATCTTGGGCGAGCGTTCTGAACCCAGGCTGTACAGAATGACGTTACGGCGCGGGTGGGAGCTGGCTTCTTCTTCGGTGATGGCGCCTTCTTCCACCAGCTTGGCCACCAAACTTTGGTCTTTGGTGATTTGCTCGATACGGCCGTTGCGCCACAGATAGCCCCGGCTGTCCCCCACATTGGCAATATAGGCACGATTTTCTTGTAAAACGGCCGCTACCATGGTGGTTGCCATGCGCGAGTTGTCATTACGGTCCAGCACGTACTGTCGCAGCGTCGTATTGGCAGCCTGCATGGCGTTGAGCAGACGCTGACCCCAATCAGGCTCGTCGTTGTGTTCCAGGTAATGGGTGATTGTGCTCTCTGTTGTCATCTCGCTGGCAACTTCACCAGCATCGGCACCGCCAACGCCGTCGGCCACAATGTAAAGCCAGCCGTTTTCCTTTTCTGCTTCCTGGTTTGGCGGCTCCCAATAGGAAACGAAATCTTCGTTGTGGCCTCGAACCTGGCCGGTATCTGTGCGCAGCACAGCAGTAATTTGCCCAATATTGCTCATAATCCAGACTATAACCCACCTGCCAGAAAACGATCAAGCCTGACTTCGGTTCCAGAGGGAAATCGTAGGGGAAACTTCACCTGATGCCAGAAATTGTAATAAATAGAACTTATGAAATTTTAACTAAAAGCGGCCGCTGATGACACAAAACTTCACGGTAATTTGCAAAATTCGCGGACAAGCGATTTTGGGTGAAGCGCGTCGCTTTTTACCTGCTAATGCCAAGCTGGAAATATTCTTCAGTGCGCATGTCGATGAGCATGGCGGCTTCCTCAGCCGAGATATCGCCGTAAAAGGCCCGCTCAATTTCCTCACTGGCGGTGCTTTCAATTTCTTCCCAGGTGCTGATAATGGGCACCAGGCGCAAGGTGTCGACCGTATCCAGCCAGACCCGGCTGCGCGCCGGTAATTTACCGGGGTCAAGGAACGCATCTGATTCAGCCACGGCCATGAGCGAAGGCACGGTACGGCCGCTTCCAGCAATAATCGTCTGGCCTTCAAAAGAGTTGGCGAACTCAATAAACGTCCAGGCTGCTTCTTTGTTGACCGTGCTGGCAGACAAGCAGTAGGCGTCGCTGTGCAGCACGCCCGCTACCTCTTTGTTTCGCGGCAGGGGGGCCACATCCCAGGTGAACTCTTCAATTTCGCGGAAAGTGGGCGTCCCCCGGCGGCTGTCGAAGAACATGGCCGTCGTTCCGGCTACAAAGCGGCTTTCACTGTCTTGCGCCGCTTCTTCTACGCGGCCTGGCACCACGCCATGTACCTGGCGTAAGTCCACCAACCATTGCAGCGCTTCCTGCGCGGGCGGGCGGGTGATTGTAAGCCGGGTGGGGAACTCCTCGCTGTTGACGATGGGGCCGCCATTTTGCCACACAAAAGGCGCCAGCCGGTAGAGAGAGGCTTCGATACCTGCGCCATACTGGTCAATCATGCCGTCTCTGTCAAAGTCCTGGGTGAGGGCAACGGCCGTTGCCACAAAATCGTCCCATGTCCAATCGTCTGCCGGGTAGGGGACGTTCGCCGCGTCGAATAAGTCCTCATTATAGTACACGACCAGGCTAGAGATGTTTTGCGGAATACAGGTGATCACGCCGTCCCAGGTAAAGGCGTCGATAGTGATAGGATAGAAATCCTCCGGCTGAATAAGGTCGCTTTCGGCCAGGTAAGGCCCCAATGGCTCCAGCAGCCCGTTGGCCGCAAAAGCCCCATAGCGACGATAGTTCATGAGCGTAACGTCGGGCGGAGTTCCGGCGGCAAACTCGGTAGACAGACGGTCACGGTAGGCGCTGGCAGAGGGAATGTGGGTTACTTCGACCTCGATTTCTGGATGGGCGTCTTCAAAGGCGGTAACCAGGTCCAGGTAGGCCTGCCGCTCTGCTGGATCG
>JBHIWP010000319.1:0-7056 GCA_041987425.1 Promineifilaceae bacterium (SeqCode)
GCAGCAAATATTTTGGCCCGGCCAACCTGGGCTCCGGCCTGTGGACCAACGACGACAGCGTCTACGTGGAAATGTGGAGCAGCGGCGTCACGCCAGACTTCTGGACCTACGTGCCGCTGGCCGCCGGGCAGAGCAAAACGTGGACGGAGCGCTGGTACCCGGTCGGCAATCTGGGCGCGTTTGACGTGGCCAACGAGTTTGGCGCGTTGCGCGTTGATGAAACGGCTGGCGGGGCGGAAATTGGCTTGCAGGTAACGGCCGTTACCTCCGGCACCCTCTCCTTGCTGGTGAACAACGTGCCCACCGCCACCTGGACCGGCCCGTTTTTGCCCGAACGGCCACTGAATGTGGTGTGGCAACGGCCGTCTGGCGCTGTCGGACCCCTCACCATGCAGCTTTTGGATGAGCAGGGACAAATATTGCTGCAATTTGTGCCGTGAGCAAACAAAAACCTCATGAGAGCCCTACGTTTCACGTATAAAGGTTTTTCGCGCCTATCTGTTTGTAAGCGGCAGATATGATTTTTCCGAGCCTTCTATAAACTCCGATGGCCAAGCAGCAAAAAAAATTGATACCTTCACCAGTACTGTCACTTATTTCCGTCCAAACGACATAGAGATTGCCAAAATTATCGGTTTCTATCCAATAAGTGAGGTTATCAGTGTCGTCAGCGGCCGATTGGTTCATAATCTGACTACCTTTTGCCGTAGAGTTAACGGTTAGGAAGTTGTTGCCTTGATCAACCCAGGCGGTAAAAATTTCACCCGTTAACCCTTCTCTATGCCTAAAGAAAGTATCTGCAACGCCTCCTTTCCAAATAGGGGTGACCGTGTCGTCTGCTATGTTCCAATAGAAAGCGCCTGGCTCCCCAACCGTTGGCACTCCGTAAAATAGATAAACTGGCCCAGAGGCATTTTCTTCCTAAAGCTTTGCTCGTTGATACTGCTCATGCCTAATTTCATTAGAATGTTGGTGGTTATTTTTTCCTCAGATTGCCAGTAAAATGGGCCTGTGGGAGACGCCGAATTCGCTTGCTCTTGCCAAATAATGGTGAGATTTCCAGACGAATCGAAGCTGGTAAATCTGAAGTAGCTGGCAATATGTGAATTTGGCCCTGATGCTTCGCTGAGATTGATGACTTGTTGATCAACTGGATTCCAGTAAAAAAGATCGTCATCATCTTCCCATACAATGTGGGCTTTACCATTTTCAGCTAAATACAAATCACCGCCGGGAATGGTAAAGCCGGTTCCAGCGCTGCTAACATCAAAGAAAATCGCGTTTGTCAGGTTACTGTTCCAGTAGTAAGGTAAAAATCCGCTGTCAGAATCAACAGCATAGGAATGGTAGACACCCTGATTATCCTTTTGCACCGGGGCAACGCTGAAGCATTTAGTTCCGGCTATATGGATGGATGTTGCTTGTGAGCTGCTGTTCCAGCTCGCTAGGCACGTTGTTGCTGGATCGCTGTAGCCACTGTGGCCATAAAAGATGGTAATCTGACCATTAGTATCAGCAAATATGCCACGCTGATGCACAGATGCATCACCGCTCGTAGCAGAATTTGGGAGAGTAAAGACCGATTGCGTCTTGGAGTTCCAGTAATTCACCGGACCATTAAAAGAACCTTCCCAGGTAATGTGCAGGACGCCATTGTGAACCAAGCCCGCTTCAAAGCCAGGTAGTTCCAGCGCTGTTTGGCTAACAGAGTTCCAATACATATAAACACTTTCTGTTTGTGTAGCGTTAAGCTGCTGCCAGACAACATGAGCGTCATCTCCATCTAGCCACAAGATCGGTCGAAAGTTGTTGTATCCGATTGTGGGGGTCTGACTGACAAGAGAAACAACCCCATCAACGGGATTCCAGTAATTTACATCTCTGGAATCGAAGCTGCTTGTGTATTCTTCCCAAATGACGTGAGGGATATTCACCGCCGAAATTTGGATGGTGGGATAGAGAAATACATCGGCATTGTTTGCTGCCACTACATTGCTGAGACGTTGCGTGGTTCCTCCGGGTAGGCTCCGATAAAATAGATCAAAGCCGGTGTTGGCCGTGTTTTGTTCGCGCCAAAAAACGTGGGCATTATTGGGACCCATGGCTACTCTCAAAGTACGAGAGTAGGACGTATCCTCGCCAGTTAACGCATGATCTGTTATCTGCACGGCGGTTAAATAACTACCCTGCGGTGAAGCGGCCGTTTCCCCCCAACTGATCAATGTAACGCCTCCAAACAAAAGCAGCGTCAAAAAAAGGAAAGTAAGTTTGTGATTTGTGTTGATGAGTGCCATGTTAATCTCCTTTATGTTTGTGGCAAAGAGTTTTAGAGAATAGCAGTTCAACGCATGAAATTGAACCGAGGTCAAAGCCGGTGGTGCGCCAGCTTAAATATTCTGGCAGATTACTTTGCTCATTCCAGTATCCCTGAATCCGTTATGAGTGATGACCGCCGTAACTGGCAGCGAGGCATCCGGCTTGGTATAATGCCGCGCTCTTTAATACGGCGCGTAATTATGCCATATTTGCGTAAACCGTGAAAGAGACGATCTGAACATGAGAATGCACGCGATTTACGCTGCCGAAAATGATGAGTGATTTCCCAGATTTGCCCCAGGCGCCAGACGACGAACGGCGCTGCCCCGCTTGCGACACGGTCGCTGCCCCCAATGCCACGCTGTGTTTGATGTGTGGTGCGCGGCTGGAACCTACCGTTCCGCCTGCAAGGGAAGCAGCGCTAGAGCTGGAAAGTGAGCCTGAACCGCAGCCAGCGCCAGAGATTGAGCCAACGTCCGAGCCAGATACGGCCGTATCCATTCCCACACCCGACCCCATGCCCGAAATTCAGGCCTTTAAACGCGTGGCCCCCCAACCCACGACGGCCGTGCCAGATGCGCCAGAAGTGGTGGAATCGGTCATGCGCGAGCGGCAGACGCCGTTGGTGACGATAATGACGGCCGTTTTCTTTGCCGTTATCTTGGTGCTGGGTGGTTTGATCTTGCAGTACCAGAGCGGCGAAGTGAGCATGGTCATCGCCCCTTCTCCCACATCCATCCCGGCCACCATTACCTTTACGCCAACCTGGACGCCGCTGCCCACCGAAACCAGCCCGCCCACGCTGACGCCCACCATCACCCCCACGCCAGCCCCCACCGATACGCCGCGCCCGCCGCGCACCCATACCGTCAGCAGCGGCGAGACGCTGATAGGAATTTCATTGCAATACCGCATTTCGCCAGAGAGCATTGCTGCCGCCAACGGCATTGATACCACCACGCAGGTGCAGCTAAATCAGGCCCTGCTCATTCCCTGGCCCACGCCTACACCGCCGCTGGAGGTAATTGCCGCCGAAATCAACGGCGAAACGGTGATTGTAGACCCCACGGGCTGCGACCTGTACCAGGTGCAAGAAGGCGATTCCATTGTGGGAATCGCCAGCCGCTTTGGCGTGCCGTTTGATTTGCTGGCGCAGGTCAACCGCATTACTGACCCCTCACTGCTGCAGCCGGGCGATCCTGTTTGCATTCCGGAGATCGTCTACGGTCAGTCCCTTCCGCCCACAGCGGGGCCGTCTCCCACGCCTACGGAGACGCTGCCCCCGCCGGGGCCGCAGCTGCTCTACCCCATTGCAGATACGGTGGTCGATTCACTAGACGAGACGATCTTGCTGCAGTGGACGGCCGTAAAGCCCCTGGCCGAAGATGAAATGTACATGGTGGAGCTGACCAACATCGACGAACTGGACAGCCTGCCCTGGCGCGGCTTTACGCGCGACACTGCCTTCCGCGTGCCGTATACGTGGCGACCCACGACGGCGGAGCTGTTCCGCATGCGCTGGCGCGTTAGCATTGTGCGCGTCACCGACGTGCGTTCAGATGGGCTGCCGATTTACACCTTCGGCGGGTCCAGCAGCGCCGACGCCTTCTTTAGCTGGCAGGGCGCTGTGCCCACTGCTACGCCAACCCCCACCCATACGCCAACTGCTACCCCCACGCCTTAAGGATAAGAAAAGGGCTCCCGTAGCCTGGAAATCTGCCAAGCGTTGAGCAATTGCTCGTCATTATCCATATCATGTTGTGAAGTAAAAGCGGGTTGGTGCGGAGGTGTCGAATGTGGGCTTCAATACTTTCCTGGCAGTTCGTGAAAAGCAAGCAGCTTGTACTGCTTTTGTACCTCTTTTATTTGTTCATTGCCGCCTGTGCGCCTTTGCCAGAAACGGCCGTATCGCCCACGCCTGCTGTAATGACGCCACCCCCAGTTTCAACAGCCACAGTGCCTCCGCCGACTCCGCAGCCCACAGCGACCGCTGAGGCGCCTATTGAGCCAACAGTGACGCCGCTCCAACCGACCCTGCCCGCAGCACCCGTAGCAGACCCGGTGGACTCGACAATAATCTCCCCCGAAAACGCGGCACAGCTTACCCAGATTGCTCACTATGGCAACGGCCGTATCGATAACATAAGCTGGTCGCCCGACGGCACGATCTTTGCCGTAGGAGGGTACCAGGGCGTCGATTTTTATGATGCGCAGACGCTGCAAGCTTTGCGTTCCGTAAGTGAAGGCGATCGATCGGGAATCTCAAGTGCCGCGGTCAGTTTCAGCCCTGGCGCTGATACCTTCGTTGTGTTTGACAGTGGCTATGAAGTTCCTGGCGTAACCCTATGGGAAACCGCCAGCGGCCAGCAGCTGCGTTTTCTGGATACGTGGTTTTTGCCCGCCTTTACGGCCGACGGGCAAACGGTCATTTACGTGTCATCAGGCACAGCTTCACTTCATTGGGAGGACGTGCGCACAGGAGAGAATCAACGCACTGTCCAGCTAGAATCGGCAAACGCCTGGTATCAGTTGAGTCCAAACGGTGAGCTTGTGGCTGAAGTCAATTTAGAGGTTACGGACCGCGTGGTGCAGCTGTGGAGTACGGAGAGCAACCAGCAACTGCATACTTTCGAACTCCCAACGGCCGTGCGTAAGATGACTTTCACGTCGCAAGGTGACCTGCTGGCCGTCAGCAGTGATGATGGCATCGTTCGTGTGTGGGACGTGCCCAGCGGGGCGCTGCTTCACAACCTGGAAGGGCATGACGCTGTCTTTAGCGCGGACGGCCGTTTGCTGGCAACTGGCGACGAAATAACGGTGCGCCTGTGGGATGTAGGCACTGGGCAGCTGCTTCATCTATTTGCCCTGCCGCAGCCAAGACCGCGCAGCAGCGGATCGTCCATTGCCTTTAGTCCAGATGGCGGTGAGCTGGCGGTGATTAGCCAGGGCGTGGTGCTGTTCTACGATACGGCCAGCGGCAGCCTGCAGCGGACCCTGGACGATTATGCTTTTGTCCCCACTGGACTGGCGTTTCGGGCAGACAGCAGTACGCTCATAGTGGTCGGGGGCATCGAAATGCACACCTGGGATGTTCAGCAGCAGCTGCTGCTGCAAAATCAAGCCATTGAGGCGCCCGTGAGCAGGATTGCCATTAGCCAAGATGGGCAATATCTAGCCCTGGCTGGGGGTGAGGAGCAGTACTATCTTCAGATGATGGATACGGCTACCGGCCAGCTTCTTTATGCCATTGAGGACGAGCTTGCACCAATCAATGAAGTAACGTTTAGTCCCGACGGCCGTTTGCTGGCTACCAGGAGTGGGCTGGATTGGACTGAGCCAGTGGTGCAGGTGCGTCGGACCGAAACCGGGCAGCTTGTGTTTAGTCACCCGGCCAATCGTTTTGCCTTTAGCCCGGACGGCCGTTACTTTGCCACTTCATTGCAGGCCGACGATGGAGACAGCGCAGCGGTGGCGGTGTGGGATACGGCTACCTTCGAATTACTTCAGCAATTTGAGGGACTTACGCTTCTATTATTCAGTACCGATGGCAACATTGTGGCAGAGTATCACGGTGAAGGTTGGCTGGTGGACATTGATAGTGGGGAGCCGCTGCGGCGATTTGTGGAGGGGGAATTGCCTTACCGTGCCCTGGCCTTCAGTCCTGATGGACGACTGCTGTTAGGGATCAATTTTTTAGGCTATCTTACCCTGTGGGATGCGGGTAGTGGTCAGGTGCTATGGGGGCAGAGCGTTGGAGCTACCGGCGCTTTCAGTCCGGACGGCCGTTTGCTGGCCACAATTAGTGGCGACGGCATTGTGCGGCTATGGGGAGTGCCATAAAAAAGCTTCTCCACTTTTGTATTAGAGACGAGGATATAAAAAATGAGCCAGTGGTATTGGTACGCAATTAAAAAAAGCTTTCTGTCACTGATTTTACTGTCCTTTTTAGCAGCATGTATGGCTGAAACAGATACGAGCACTCCCGAACCGCTTCAGCCCCGCGCCACGTCAATTTCTGCGTCGTCTCCGCTGCCTGCTTCGCCTAACGCTACCGCTCCGAGCACAGCAACAGCAACCGCTACCGCTGCAATCCTACCGACGAGCACGCCTACAGTCAGGCCCACACGTGCTGCAACGGCCGTTCCCTCAAATACGCCGACCGCTACCCCACTTTCGTCGCAGTGGGTTAGCGCGATCAACTCCGTGCCCATTTACAGCGGTCCAGGCAGCGAACATGCCCTTCTTGGCACTTTGGCCGCTGGCATGACCGTAAACCGTCTTAGCCATGGCCACGACGGATGGATACCGATTGCTTGCCCAGTTGAAGGGGCGGCTGACTGCTGGATAGCGTGGGATTACAATGCCCTCTACAGTTACGAAGGAACGCCGCTTACGCTGACCCTACCCGATCCGGCCGACCTGGATGTTGAATTCAGCAGCACGAGCGTTTCGCCAGACGGCCGTTGGCAGACCCAGATTACCAGTTCCAAGACTGTGTTGCTGGCTGAGGAGCAGGCCGAGTTTTTCCATGTTCAACTTGTAGTGACCTCGCTGGCAGACGGTACGACTTGGACCCCGGTAAGTGAATGGCATGCCTACGGACTCGGCATGGACGGACCGCCTGGAGTTTTTGCCTGGTCGGGTGACGGCCGCGGCCCATCTTCCTGACACCGTCGAAAAGCTGATCAAGCGCGGCGACCGCGCCTCAGCCTATTTCGAGGCGGTGCAACTGGCCGGGTT
>JBHIWP010000320.1:0-7035 GCA_041987425.1 Promineifilaceae bacterium (SeqCode)
CTAAACTCAAAGAAGTTGGCTTCTTCCAGAAGCAGTCTGTCAATGGGCAGCGTGATGTCGCGGCTGTCGGTGACGGTGCTGGTAGTGAAACGGCCGTCGGTCACCCCTTGTAGATTTACGTCCAGATTGTATTCATAATTGGCATCTAGCTCGCCGCTGGCCACCATCCATTCCGTCAGAGAAAAGATGGTCCAGGCCGTTTCGTGCGACGTGGACCAAAGCTGCGCCGTTCGGGCACTCATCAGCCAGCGTACTGCCCCCGGCAGCAGGGGATTCTCCGGATCGAGCCGTGCCAGTGCCTGCAGCACAACGGCCGTGCCGCGCACGTCGCTGTTCAGGTTGCGGAAGTCGCGGCTAGCATCTTGCCAAAAGGTGCCGGTGGCGCTAACCACTGCGCTGTCATTCAGGTCGTTCAACAAAGTTTCCACGCGATTATCGGTGACGCCCAATTCGGCATAGGCCAAAGCCACCAGCGCTCGGGCGTAGGGATCCAACAGGCTGCGGTTTTCCTCCACCAGCCGGTCTAGATCCGGCACAATACCGGCATCCAGCCGGGCCAGCACGTAAAGAAAGAACGCCTGCCGGTTAGCGGCAAAGGCGGTCACCTGCGGCGACGGCGTCACAAACTGAGTAACCAGATAGTTAGCTGCGTTTTCCAGCACGCTGGCCCGCGCCGCGTAGCCCAGCTCGCGCGCCTGCGCCAGGCCCAGCAGGGCATAAGCCGTCAGCCACGGATCACTCTCCGTACTGCTGCACCAGCCCCAGCCGCCATCAGCCAAAACCAGTTCCTCCAGCTGCGCCACGCTGATCTTGACGATGGCTTCAGCTTCGGCCACGTCGGCGGCGTCCAAATCGGCTGCGGGCAGCTGCTGGGCCAGACTCAGCAAGGCTGCATTGGGCAGCAGCCGGTCGGTAATGGCGTAGGCGCACAGGGATGAGTATTCCAGCTCGTTATTCAGCGCGATACTGTCTACCAGCGCCGCCGCCAGCGACGGGCTGAGGGTAATGGCCACCTCGCCCTGCGCCGGATCGACGCCGGGGGGCAGCAAGACAGCTTCCACACGACTGCCTGCGGCATCCAATTGGCCAGCAGTGGCCACCACGTCATCGGCCGTGTAGCGATAAACGGGGATATCGCCGCCATCGCCAAAGGTGGGCTTGGTGGCATCGGTATATGCTCCGCCCGCAACGCGGAAGGTCAGGTCAACGCCATCTAAGTTTGCCACGGTAACGGGCCAGCGCACCAGCATTTGCCCATTAGCAGGCACGGTGACGGTTTGTGTTTCGGGTCCGTTCAGGGTAACGCCGGTGGCTTCGAGGGTAACGACCGTTTCCAAGGCCGCCCCCGTATTGTTATTCACAATCGCCCCCAGCTCTACCACGTCGCCCATCGTGAAAAAGCGCGGCGTGACGGGGCGCACCAGCAGCGGCAGCGTCGTCACGATATCGACTGAGCTTTGGCCCACCAGCGTGTCTGGCGTCACTGCCTTGCTGCTCAGGCGCCAGGTTGTCAGGCTGTCCGGCAGCGGAATTTCCACGGTCGCCTGACCGTCGGCATCAGTCGTCAGGCTGGCCTGCCAGAAGGCCGTGTCGGGAAAGTCCTGGCGCACGTCATCATCGTCGCCCACGGAACGGGCCAGCGCCGAATCGGCCTCGCCACCGCCGCCGCCACCGCCCAGACCCAACTGCTCCACGGGGATTTCGGTGGGGTAGCCCTCGCCGGAGAAAACCAGCCCGGAGCCGATACGGCTGCGGTACGGCTGTTCGGCATAGAAGGCGTCCAAAATGTGGGGGGCATTGTCCTCTTTCAGGGTTAGCACGGCCAGATCCACCAGCGCCAGCGACACGTCTGCCTGAACAGGATTGCCCTGGTAATCGGTGACGCTGATAGTGTAAACGGCCGTTTCCCCCGGACCAAACGTCTCCTGCTGCGGCGTCAGGGTAATGGTAAGCGCCTGCTGCTCGGTAGAAACCGGCAGTTCAGCAATGCCCAACCGCATTTCCGGGTATGGGCTGCGCCCGTCGGTTATCCCTTTAATCGCCGTCACGGTGACAAAAGCATTGGGCGCCATCTCGGAGGTAATGGGAATTTCCAGCACGTCGCTGCTGCCGTCCACGGTAATGAGCCGCTGCTCCAGCAGATGGCCGCGCTCGATGGTGAGCCAGGCCTGCACCGGTTGGCTAAAGGGTGACTGAATAAGCACCTGCGCCGTGTCGCCAGGAGAATAGCTGGTGGCGTCGGGCGTGAGCGTCATGGTTTTGTCGCGCGGGTCGATTTGCCACCCTATCTGACCCGCATCCGCCACCCAAATGGTGGTGCTGCTAAACTGCTCGCGCCCACCCTCGTCGGTGACGGTGGCCACGGCAATGTAGGTGCCGCCCTCTTCCGGCGTAAAGCTGGCGGCAGCTCGCCCCTGGGCATCGGTGGTAACGTTGGCGCTGGCGACTTCGGTATCCGCCGTTTCCCAGGTGGTGTAATAAACGCCGTAATCCTGCGCGCGGTTAGGAATCCATTCGCGCCGGTAAAAGACGACGTCAACCTGCTGGTTGGGCACGGAACGGCCGTCCCAATCAAGCGTTTGCAGGTTCACCGTGGATTCCGTTTCGGCGCGGCCGACGAAGTTGTCTGGTGCAATGCCCACGTACGTTTCGGCGGCGTGCAGAACGACGCGGGTGCGGTTGGTCACGGGGAATTGGGATAAATCAAGGACCGCTGCCTCTACGGTGATGACGCGGCTGCCCGCTTCCACCTCTTGCAGCAGGTCGGCAGGCAATTCAATAAGGAGACGACCATTTTCATCGGTACGGCCGTTGCCACTGATCAGGAAAGTACCAAGCGCGCTGCCCCCGCCAAAGCCGCCAAACAGACCGGGGTCCCGGTACAAAAAGCCGGCCGCATCGCCAAAACTATAAAACGGGCCGCCCACTGGCGCAGGCCAGTAGGTATCTTCATAGACCGTCCACTCGACCGGCAAATCTGTAGCCGGGCCGCCAAAGAAGTATTCAGCGCTTATTTCCACGGTGACGGTTTCACCACGCAGCTGTTCCGGAACGTCGGACGTCATGTTTACTAGGAATTCCGGCGTGCGATATTCGGCCACGGTAAACTGGCGGAAGGCTTCCACGCTGCCGCTTTGCACAAAGAACTGATATGTTCCCAGAAGTAAATCCTGTGGCAGCTGGTACTCACCGCTGAACGTGCCGTCTGGCCCCACCTCCACAGGAATGGTGCGCTCGAACGACTCACCACCAAAGTAGGAGAAGCTGCCCAGGCGCAGGTCCATACTGGTGACAGATGGCAGGTTGTAACGGCCGTAATTCGTGTCGCGCACAATGCCCTTAAAGTAAACCGTATCACCAGGGCGGTAGGCAGGCCGGTCGGTATAAACGTAGGCCAGCGTTTCAATTTCATCGCCGCCTGTGGCCGGAATATCAAACTGCCACGGCCTGATGCCCTCATCCCAAAGGCTGCTGCCGATGCCAAAGCCCGTCTGCCCCGGCTGGCCGCCCACGACGGTCACGCCGTCCAAGGAGTGATTGGTGGGGCTGTAGTCGAATTGGGCAAAACCGTTGTTGTCGGAAACGGCCGTGCCCAGCGAGACGCCTTGCTCGCTGTAGAGCGTTAAATTACGATTCGCGGCAGGCTGCCCGGTTTGCAAATCGGTCACCCAAACGTGCACTGCGCCAAACATCTCTTTCACCACGATGTTGGTATCGGCCACCACCAACAGGCTTCGCTGATTTTGCCAGAAGCGCACCTCCGCGCCGGTCTCCGGGGCGTTCACCGTGAGCAGATACACGCCAGGCGTCAGCGCGCCGCCGCCTTCCCCGGCCAGCGGCACCGTGACGGTGCCTACTTCATCGCGTGGCGTCTCTTGCGGCAGCACCCAGGTGCGGATGGGCGTGGCCGCTGGCTGGTAATCGACCACATCATACGGCCGATTCAGCAAGTTGAGCGGCAGGCCAAGATCATAAAGCTCCAGATACAGCTCAGAGACATTTACATGAATGACGTCCACATTAGTGGCAAAGCTGGTGCTGAACTGGCTCAGGCGCGGCGGCAGCCCGAGCGAGGCAATGGGCATGCGGCCCGGCGTCGTAAAGCGAAAAGTGTATGGTTCGCCCAGGGTGTTGCCATACGGATCGGCCACAAAGCCCGGCACAACGACTGTGTACTGAGCATTGAGCTCTAAGTTAAAGTCGAGCGTGATTTCGTTAATAACCTCGTTGACGTATGTGGTCATTCGGGCCGGTTCTGGATCGATACGAATGTTGCCTTCTACCGTTTCCCAATCCATCGGCGAGGCAAACTGTATCGTAACGCCGCGCTGGAACTGATCTCGAACGCCGCCAGCCGGTGGCGCGGTGCGCACAATGCCTGGAAACGGCACGGTCTGGTAAGTGAATGTTTCGCTGTCGCCCAGGCTGGCCTCGCCGTTGGCAGCGCGCGCTGAGCCATTAATTTGCAGCTGGTAGGTAGTGTCTAATTCCAGAACTTCTTGCGGCGTTAGCTGCACTACGCGATCGTCTTCCAGCCATGTAAAAGAGTAGTCGGCAGCGGTGGCTTCCACGCCACCGAAGGAGATAGCCGCTTCGGTCGTGGCACGGTCCATCGGCATGTTGAAAGTGATAGTGAGTGGCTCCGTGGGAATCAGTTCAAAGTTGTCGTTTGGCTCCACGGACACAATGGCCGGGTCCAATGTAGTAAATTGGGCAGTGAATGGTTGTTCCAGTCCCACGCCCACAAGGTCAGTCAAATCACTATCAATGGCTATGCGATATGTCGTTGCCCCAGCCAGCGGTTCATCGGGCACCAAGCGGTAGATGCTGGTGGAGGTCCACTCCCCCTGCCCGCTGACGGGCGGATCAAAAATAAGCGGCTGGGGCAAATCGGCCTGCTGGCCACTGCTCACCAGCGGCACCACCGGCCGGTTAAACAGAACGGTGATTGCCCCGTCGGTCTGCACGTCGATGCTGCCGTCTCCGGGGATCAACTGGCTCACTTCCAGTGCGCCGACGGTTTGCAGCACCAATTCCACGGGTACTTCTAGCGTGAGGCCATTGGCGGATGCGGCCGTATCCCCAATTTGCACAGTGTACGTTTGCCGCCGCTGGTAATCAGACTGCGGCGTGAAGATCACCGTGTCTGGCCGCGGCCAGGAAAAGCTGCCGTTGACCTTTTGGCCGCCATCAACCGGGATGACGGCAAAGGCATCTTCCACCGCCCGCTGGTTCATGGGCTGGTCAAAACGAATAGTGATCGCACCATCGAGCAGCACTTCTTCGCCAGGGGCCGGGCTACTGTAGAGCACCTGCGGCGCCCAATCGATGTTGGCTGGATCAATCTGGATGGGTGCGGGCGTGGCAACGGCCGTTTCCACACCAGATTCCGTGGCAATGGGCGTTTCCGTCGGGATGGGCGTTGGCATGGTGACGGTGGGAACCGGGGTTGGTAGTGGTTCCTCTTCTCGACAGGCCACCAGAATAGCCAGGACAATCACAAAGATAGCAAGTAGTCGATTTTTACGCATGGCGTGGTTTATTCTCCAATACACGGAAAGTGACATGCAGGGAAAGCGGCAAAAGGCTCGCTCCAGGCCGCCCCTGCACCAGATTTTAACAGTTCGCTGCTGTCCAATGATAGCACACCCCACAAGCCGATCATCACAGCATCCATGCTTTTGCGCACTGATTGGGCTACGCTTTTTGCCGCTGTGACCAGAGCAGTTAGTAAGTTAGCAGCTCAACTTTTGATTTATACGAAGAAACGAAGGAACAAAGAGACAAAGGACATTTTTCTTTGTTCCTTCCTTCCTTTGTTCCTTCGTATAAAATCCCACCGTAGAGCGTTTTCGCCGCATTTTTCGCTTGCCCTAGCTGAGTTTGTTATAATTCTGGCGCTGTGAATGAATTGAACGTTACAAATCCAGAGGAAGCGCAACGGGCGCAGGATGAGCAATGGATGCGCGTGGCGCTGGAACTGGCGGCTGAGGCTGCGGCGCTGGGCGAAGTGCCCGTGGGCGCGGTGGCGGTCCTAGACGGCCGTATCGTCGGCCGTGGCTTTAACCGCAAAGAAAGCGATCAGGACCCGACCGCCCACGCCGAGATGATTGCTCTGCGGGAAACGGCCGTCACCGTGCAAAACTGGCGGCTGCTGGGCGTCACGCTCTACTGCACGTTGGAGCCGTGCCCCATGTGCGCCGGAGCGATGATCCAGGCGCGGCTGCCCCGGCTGGTGTATGGGGCCAAGGACGTGCGCTTTGGCGCACACGGCTCCATTGTCAACGTGCTGGATGAAACACAGTTTAACCATCGCGTCAGTATCGCCAGCGGCGTGCTGGAAGCCGAAGCGGCGGCTTTGTTGCAGCAGTTCTTTCAAAAACTACGAAACAGTAAGCAGTAAATCAGTTTTCAGTAATCAGTTTCAGCCTTTGACAACTGATTACTGGCCTACTGAATACCGATTACTGAATACGGAGAGGTGCCAGAGTGGACGATTGGGGTGCTCTCGAAAAGCACTGTGGCCTTGCGGTCACCGTGGGTTCGAATCCCACCCTCTCCGCCTAATGCGTTGGCCGTTACCTAACCGGTGACCTTGAAAGCGACCAACGCTTGTTGCCTGAGGACATCCCCAGCGGGTGTCCTTTTTTCTTTGCGTGGGGCGGCTTACATTTGCGGGCAAACGGCCGTGTTACCATCGGTGCAGAATAAGAAAGTGGAGGCATGATGAGTGAACTAACAGATTTTCGCCACGAAATTGACCAATTTATGGAATTCCATCCCCAGTCACCTTTAGACAAGGCGCAGCGCGAGAACTTTTGCGGATTGGCCTATTTTGAATCCAGTGAGATGCTGATTATTGAAGCGCCGGTGGAGCGATTTTCCGCCTCGGAACCGATGATTGAAATGGAAACCAGTACGGGGGACGTACGGCCGTTTCGCCGTTGGGGGCGCGTTGAGTTTACCGTAGACGGTGAAGCCGCCAGCCTGACCATTTACAGCGACGTCTACGGACGAGAGTTTTTTCTACCGTTC
>JBHIWP010000321.1:0-7034 GCA_041987425.1 Promineifilaceae bacterium (SeqCode)
CTGAAAGTCACAAACGTGTCCGGCGATGTGCTGACGGTTGTTCGCGGATTTGACGGAACAGTTCAAGAGGAAATCAAGGCGGGCTCTGCGCAGCCCTCGTCCCCAAGTTTTGGAGGACGAGGGCTTTTTTATTTATTAAATGGGAGGCTTTATGAACACAATTAGAACGGTTGAAGCGGGCAGCTATGTTGGGCAGCAGGTGCGCCTGAGGGGATGGCTGCATAACGTGCGCCGCCTGGGTGGCGTCAGCTTTGTGGTGCTGCGCGACGGCTGGGGCACGATCCAGGCCGTCACGGAAAGCGAGGCAGACCTGAACCCTATTTCTGAGCTAAGCCTGGAAAGCGTAATTGAGCTAACCGGTGTGGTGATGGCTACCGCGCAAGCGCCAGGTGGTGTAGAACTGCATCAGCCAAAGGTGAACGTCATTACGCCAGTTTTAGAATCAGCGCCCGTGCCTTTGCAGCAAAAGCGCTTGAAGGCCGGGCTGCCCACGCTGCTAGACCATGCCGTGGTGGCGAATCGGCATACGCTAAGGCGGGCCGTTTTTCGCCTGGGCGCTGGCGCAATGGCTGGCTTTCGCGCTGCACTGACGGCCGCTCATTTCACCGAAGTACAAACGCCCAAGCTGGTAGCGTCGGCCACAGAAAGCGGGGCAAACGTATTTAAGCTCGACTACTTTGGGGGCGAGGCATTTTTGGCCCAAAGTCCGCAATTCTATAAACAGATTATGGTTGGCGTGTTTACGCGCGTGTTTGAGGTGGGGCCGGTTTTCCGCGCCGAACCGCACGATACTTCGCGCCACGTGAACGAATACGTCAGCTTAGACGTCGAGTTTGGCTTTATCGAGAACCATTTTACGGTGACGGCCATGGTGCGCACGGTGCTTGCCGGAATTTTTCAGGAGCTAGCTGCTAATTACGGCGCGGAATTGGCTCTTTTGCAGGCAGAAGTTCCAGAAGTACCGGCAGAGATACCCCACATTCATTTTGCAGAAGCGCAGGAATTGATCTGGCAGCGGCATAATGTAGACGTGCGCGGCGAACCGGACCTGTCGCCACAGGACGAGCGCTGGCTGGGTGAATGGGCGAAGCAGGATCACGGCAGCGACTTTTTGTTTGTGGTGGGATATCCGATGGTGAAACGGCCGTTTTACACCCATCCCGACCCGCAAAATCCTGAATTCTCTAACTCCTTCGATCTTCTCTTTCGCGGCACTGAGCTCATCACGGGCGGGCAGCGACTGCATCACTATCCCGACTATTTGGCGGCCCTGGACAAGGCAAACCTGCCTGCCGAACCTTTCGAAAGCTATCTGGAAGCGTTCCGCTATGGGATGCCGCCACATGGAGGTTTTGCCATTGGCTTAGAGCGGCTGCTGATGCAGCTTTTGGAACTGCCTAATTTGCGTCTGGCAACATTGTTTCCCCGCGACCAGAAGCGGCTAACACCATAGTACACTTTTGGTATGTTTGCGCCCACCTGTCAGGTGCATTTTGCGGTCTTGGTAACTTATTTGGGCAAATCTGGGACTTTATTAGTGAAGGCCTTCAGATAATAGAATCAGGAAACAGGCAGATGAGTGATTATGTAAAACTGGTAACGGCCGTTCAACAAGGTGACAGCGCTGCATTTGGTCAACTGGTGGTTCAGTTTCAAGACATGGCCTACTTCACAGCGTATCGCTTTCTGGGCCAACAGCAGCAGGCGCAAGACGCCGCCCAAGAGGCATTTTGGGAAGCGTATCGGTGCTTACCTGGCTTGCGTGAGCCGCGAGCGTTCCCTAGCTGGCTGCGGCGCATTGTGCTGAAGCAGTGCGACCGGCTAACGCGCGGACAACGCATCACCTCGCTGGCGCTGGATGATGTTCCAGACCTGGGCAGCAACTATGCCAGCCCGGAAGCCATGCTGGAGCAAATGCAGCGAAGGCAAGCCGTTTTGGCAGCAGTAAACAACTTGCCAGAGATCTACCAGGAAGTGACGCGGCTGTTTTATTTAAACGGCCGTTCCTACCACAACATTGCTGACGAACTCAATCTGCCCTTATCAACTGTGAAGAAGCGTCTTTACGACGCACGACAACAGCTTAAGGAGAACATTAGTCCCATGACAAGCAAAGTATATCGCCCTTCCCAAGACGACAAATTTAGCAATCGCCTATCATTTTTTATTGCCCTAAAAAATGATGACCTTATTCAGATTCGGCAGTTAGTACGACGTGACCCAGACCTGCTCGGTACAATAACCGAGTGGGGCGTGGCCTCCGATGGATGGTATTGGCCACTGGGGATCACGGCGCTGCATTGGGCCGCCAGCACGGGCAATCAGCCATTAGCTGCGTTGCTGGTGGAAGCTGGTGCTGATGTCAATGCGTTGGATCACAGCGGGGGCACACCGCTGCACCGCGCCGTTCTTATGGGCCAGACTTCCCTTGTGCAATGGCTGCTGGAAAATGGTGCCGATCCGGCCCTTGCGGCCAACCATCAACAAACGGCACTGCATACGGCCGTGCTGCGCAACTATCCTGAAATTGTAGAACTGCTGCTGGAGTATGGCAGTGATGCTACCAGCGAAGATAGCCAGGGCCGGACCCCGCTGGACTGGGCGCAGATCAAAGGCTTACCGACTATTGTAGAGATGTTGGATGGCAGCAGTGATGCCAACACAACGATTGTTCAGCCGACCAAAACAAGCCACATCTGGGAAACGGGCGTCAAAATCATCGACCTGCTCGTTCCGCTCAAGTGGGGAGGCCGCAATGGCATCTTTACACCGGTCTCTGGCATTGGTATTGACGTGATGGTAGGCGAGTTGATTCAGCGTATGGCCACTTATCATCAGGGTAAAACTGTGCAGCTTGTGCTAGAGCGGGGCGACTTTAATGCCCAGAGCCGTATGTGGCAGTGGCGCAACTGTGGCGTAGAAGCCCATGTAGAGCTGCTTGCCTGCAAACTCGACGATTCTCCTGCTCGAAAACACCACTTGGCAACTCAGGCAGTAAAGCGGGTTCAGGCGACAGCAGTTCAACAACCGGTACTGTTTATTGTGGACACCGGCATTGTGCCCACCGAAGGCGTTATGTCAATATTTGCCGAACTTGATGAGCTGACAAACGTGACGGTGCTGTATGATGGCATTGAGAGTATTGGCGCCGAACCGGAGGCGCTGGCTGATTTAGATGCAGCCATTACCTTTGACCGACTGCGAGCCGGGGAAGGCTGGTGGCCAGCCATCGATATGCTGCGCTCCTACAGCCATCACTATGAAGACGAGGCACACAAAGCTCTGGCAGAAACGGCCGTGCGCCTGGCTCGCCGCTACGCCGACCTGCACCTCATTTACCGCAATCAGGGCATGGCCGGATTCGATATGGCCTACTACGGTGATGCCGAACGCCAGGTGGTCATTCGCGGACGGCGGCTGCACCAATTCTTATCCCAACCACTAACAGTGGCTGAACCCTGGTCTGGCACTCCCTCTGCCTACGTTCCCCTACCACAAACCATGGCCACCGTCCAGGCCATCCTCAACGGCGAGCTGGACGAAGTGCCAGAAGAAGAGCTGATGATGATTGGCCAATGGAGCCCTGCCTGGACATAGTTTCAGTATGCAGTTTTCAGTGATCAGTAATCAGTGAAAATTGAGCGAATGTGGTCTCGTTCACAAAAAATATGCTATCATTGACTGCATTGCAGTCAATGATAGCATTTTCGAGGTGAATTATGGCAACCCTGACGATTCGTAATTTAGATAACGAAACAAAGAAAAAATTACGCCAGTTGGCGGCCAGGCACGGCCACTCGATGGAAGAAGAAGCGCGGCGTATTCTGAATCGCGCCGTCAGCCAGGCGGAACAAAAAGGGCTAGCTACATTAATCGTAGAGCAATTTGCCACCATTGGCGGCGTAGAAATAGAGCTTCCGGCGCGCTCACCAGCACGGCCTGCTCCTAACTTTGAAGAACCATCATGATCTTGTTGGATACGAATGTTTTGTCTGAGTTGATGAAACCCACGCCAGAGGCAAGCGTGGTACATTGGATGGATGATCAATTGGTAGAGACCCTCTACATTAGTGCCATCACGCGGGCAGAAATTGAGTTGGGCATTGCCTTACTGCCTGATGGTCGCCGCAAGCAGCAAATTGTAGATGCCGCCCAGCAGATGTTTGCTCAATTTTCGGGAAGGTGCCTGGTATTTGGGGAAACGGCCGCAATCCAATACGGTCAACTGGTGGCAACGCGCTCACGAGACGGCCGTCCTATCACCGTTGAAGATGCCCAAATTGCCGCTATCGCCCTGGCAGGCGGCCTACGTTTAGCCACCCGAAACGAGAAGGATTTTGCGGATATTCCAGAATTAGTAGTTGTTAACCCCTGGACTATGGATTAAGGTCTTCCCAATTACCTAAATTACCCAATTACTAAATTACTCCACTGGCAGGAGTACAAACTCCATCCCATCCCCAGTGCGCAGGTTTTGGCAGGGGCCGGGGGTGCAGGTGGTGGGATCGAACCACCCCAGACGGAGTTCGGTGGCTTCGCTAATCGCGGGCGGGGTGAGGTGTTGCAAAATGAGGTCGCCGGGCTGCCAGTGGGGAAACCAGATGCCTTGCGGATCTGGGGCGTCAAAGCGGTAGGTGTCGGCCAGCTGGCTGCCGTCCGCAGCAAGGCTGTGGATGAACTGTTGGCGCGGGCCAGTGGGAACGGCCGTTACCCACCACACCAGAACCAGTTCCCCATTTCCCACCCATTCATACCCCAATAAAACCAACTCTTCACCAAACTGAACATCCAGCGGATTAGCCAGTTGGATGGACGGTTGAACGGATAAGGTGTAGCTGGTAATACGGCCGTTCTCTGCGACATCTGCCTCCCAATCCTGTAACTGCCCTTCCCAAAACGGATTGAGCGGCAGGTCAGACGACCGTAGCACCACAACCGGCTCAGCATTGGGCAAAATGAGCGTACCTTCTTGCGGATCAAAGTGGCTAAGCGGCAACTCATCATTTTGGCGCAGCAGGGTCATCGTAGGGCTGTCCATCGTACTGGGCGACCATCCGGCAATTGCGGCGGCGGTGAGGTCGCGACGGCTGTCTAAATAAGCTGCCATCTCTGTAAAGGCCGCCTGCCAGACAAAGGGCACATCGCCGCCGCTGGGCCACGTACTGAAGACCAAAACAGATGTTCGGGGAGCATAAAAAAGAAGCAGCGTCAAGACCAATATTTTGGAACTTCTTGTGGATAAGTGCCGGAAAACTGTGGATAAGTGCCCTAAACTGTGCATAACCAGGGCGGGAATGACGGTAAGTACAGGTAAAATCAAGATGCTGCGAATGTGGCTGGGGGCGTTGATCGTTACCAGACTTGGGATAACGGCCGTTCCTACCCAAATCAACAAAAAAGCATAGCGCGGCTGCCGCGAGCGCCAAAGGCAAAGCAGCAGACCCACATAAAACAACAGGGCCACAATTGGTTCGAACGCAGGAGCCGTGGGCACGCCCTCACGCCACAACGGATCGCCCACAAAGCCAAACATGCCCAGCAGCTTGAGCCCATTTTCCAGCACCGGCTGCACATCGCCAGCCCGCAGCGCCTGCAGCGGCTGATCCACTTCGCCAATACGAAACTCAGAGCCTGGATTGGTTTGCAAATAGACCACCAGCGGCGCGGCAACGGCGGCAAACATCACCACAAATAGCACAATCCCCCGCCACCGCTGCTTAAATGTCTGCCAATGAAAAATGGCCAGATACGCCAGCCACAGCCCATAAAAGATGGGCACGGCGCGGGCGGCCATGTAGGTGTGGATGGAGAGACCAGCGAAGAAACCGGACAAGACGAAGGGGCTGACGAGGTGACCGGGTGACAAGGTGACCTTGTCTGAGGGTGCCACCTTGTCATTCCAACCGCTCCACCAAAAATACGCTGACAATCCCGCCACCATTGGCAAAGAAATGGCGCGTAGGGCGAGACGGCCGTAAAACACGGGCCAAAACAACACCGCCAACAACCCTGCCGCGATGATGGCTACATTTTTGCCAAACAGCTTGCGCGCCAGGGCAAAGGTGACGGCCACGCCCAGCAAACCGCAGATTGCCGCCGGTAAGCGCAGCGCCAGGGCATTGTCTCCCAGCAAAAGCATAAACACGGACTGGAAGTAGTGAAAGGCGGCCTCGTGGCCGTAGGCTTCGGTAAAATAGATGGCGTGATTTCCGGCCAAAATGGAGCGGTTGATAAGCCAGTGCGAAACTTCGTCGTGGGTAATGCCGGGCGGCGAAAGGTTGTTCAGCCCAAACAGCCGCAGTGCAGCCCCGGCCAGCAGCAGGGCTGTCATGCTCCAAACGGGCTGGCGGTTGGCGGCGGGATTTGAAGAAATTGTGTTCAAAAGATTAAAACGGGGAGTAAATTTGAATAATAAACAATACAGCTACCACTGCTCACTAACGGTTTTGGCCAAAGCTTCTCTTACGATGGCATCGTGAATTCGATACCCGTGTTGCTGCATTTGGCGGATCAAATTTGCAGCAGACGGAATCAGGCCGTGTTGTTTTGCCTGAATCACGACGGCTAATGTGCCTTTTACCGGAACGCTAAAGCTGCGGGCACAGTTTCGGGCAGCGTTATCGTCTAGAACAGCCGTCCAACCAGCATTAATAAGCGCGTAAGCCAGAACGGCCGTTTCCCCAGCACCTAAATCCCAGGCCAACAGTTCTACTGGTAAGTTCGGAACGCTTACAATAGGGATTTTTGGCTCTGACAGCCAGCTACGCGCGGGATCATCGGCCGGTCCAGCAGTAATTTCTCGCACAACAGCATCTGGAACAGCAATTTCATCCGCTAGAGCAGTTAACAAATCTACTTGTCCAATTTTGGCCAACACGATGAGCGGTGAGGCATTGACGACCCATCGGTCAACCATCAGCAACCTCATTGATTAGATCATTAGCTGATTGATATTGAAACGGCGTCACATTGTAGCGGGAAAGCGCTGCTAAAAATTCGGTACGCGAAATACCTGCGATTTCGGCAGCTTTGGC
>JBHIWP010000322.1:0-7012 GCA_041987425.1 Promineifilaceae bacterium (SeqCode)
GCAGCAGTTCTGCGTCTGAAAAATTCCTCGCCTGAGACAGCAGTTTTGCAGCGCTCCAATATGCCCGAAAGTCACCGCGGCCCATTGAAGGCGGCACTGGAACTGGTCCGAATAAGACAAAAAAGACAAGAGCGAATAGTATTCCAGCGTAGAGATATTTTATCAAGATGCATCCCTTTGCTGCATTTTTTCCTCAATAAAAGCCACTATTCTTTGCTTGAAAAAGTCAGTATCAAACTTCCTGGCATGAGTTTGAATTTCATGGCTGTTCCAGGTGCGAGCCTCTAACAATTCAACGGCATCTACGATTGCCGAAACTGTTTGTTGGTCAAAAAGTAAACCGGTGACGCCGGGCGTCACGGTTTCCAAGGCGCCGCCTGCTGCATAGGCAATTACGGGTCGTCCTGCTGCCATTGCCTGCAGCGGAGCAATGCCAAAATCCTCTTCGCCGGGGAACATAAAAGCCCGGCACTTAGCCAACAGTCTGGGCAATTCCTCATCCGGCACGTGGCCCAAAAATTCTATCGTCGGGCCAGCTATGGCTTCCAGGCGTTTCCGATCTCGTCCACGACCCGCAATGCGCAACGGCCGTTTCATCTTGTTAAATGCTTCTATCAAAACATCAATCCGACGATACGGTACCAACCGCCCCACCAATAAATAATAATCTTCTACCTCGTGAGGGCTGCAAGGGGCAAAACGGCTTGTATCCACCGGCGGGTAGATAATAGCCGATTCTCGCCGATACACTTTTTCGATTCGCCGACGGACTTCATGCGAAATAGCCACGAAATGATCCACGCGATCCGCCGCCAGGCGGTCCCACTGGCGCAAAAAAGTAAGAAAGGGCAATAACATCATGCGCGTCAGAGGGCCTAGCTGCTCCTGTTCGGCGTATTGATGGTAGCGCCACACGTAGCGGGTTGGTGTGAGGCAGTAGCAAATATGCACCGTTTCTGGTCCGGTAATAACTCCGTGGCAAAAACCGCTTTTATTGCTAATGACCAGATCATAACCGCGCAGATCATGCTGCTCAAAGGAAAAAGGATAGAGAGGAAAATATAGCTGCTGTTTGCGATGGGAGAATGGCAGTTTGTCGATAAAGTTAGTGCGAATATCCCAATTCTTCCAGTGTGGCGGCATCCGGTTTGGTGCATAAAGAGAGGTGTAGACAGGCGCGCCAGGAAATAGCTCTACCAGCGTTTCCAGCACGTCTTCTGCTCCGCCAATTTGGTTCATCCAATCATGAACCAGGGCTACTTTTAATGAACGCGCCACTTTCATGCGATTCTAAATGCCCAGGCGGTTCATGCGCTCGGCCAGAGCTGCTTCTACTTCCAGGCTTTGCATGGCGTCGTCTAGCTGGTTGTCCAGGCTGCTGGCCTGCACTTCCCAGGCGGCATCAGCATGGTCCAGACGGCTGCGAATGTTTTCCGCCGCAGTGGCCACTTCGCTGTCTCCCTGGCTCATCAAAGAATCTAGCGAGCGCATGGCCTTGGCAGACATTTCTTTTGATTTGGCTAACTGAAGCAAAAATCCTAGCTCCTGCCGCTCTTGCTTGGCAATAGCCAGGCGCCCTTCCAGCTTCACCTTTACATCATCCAGCCTTTCTAAAGCCGAGACCTGTTTTGCCAACGAAGCATCGTAAGTTTTTATTAGCTCCATGGCGGACATGAAGCGTTTTTGCGTCACCATTGCTTCGGTGCGTTTGCCTTGCTTGAGGAATGTATCAATCGCCAGATCAAACTTTGCTGCTTCATTGGCTAGATTTTCTCGACGGCGGCGTGAGCTAGATACCTGAGCATACATAGGGGCAATGGTTTGCTTAAATTCTTCCAGTTCGCGTTCTGCTTGCCGAATGTATTCATCAAAGACGGCAAGATCGCTTTTTTGTAGGGCTTTGTCGGCTGCATCATGCAGTCTGGCTTTAAACAGGGTTCTGAGCTTATGTAATAATGAGGCCATAGGGCGATTATACAGAGTTAGGAGAGGGCAAGGCAAAAAAACGGCCGTTTCCACCAAAATTGTGGGGAAACGGCCGTTTCAAGGGTTCGTCTGGCGTCAGGAGATAAAAAAGCCAGATAGGTCCAGGCTAGTTAATGACGATTTCTTCCTCGTCAAAGGCATTGGCCTTGGCTACAGGCTCTTCATCCGAAGGCATAATTATCCATAGGATAAGATAAGCCAAAATGCCATGTCCTCCGCCCAGTGCCAGCAAAACAAAGACCAGGCGAACAATGACAGGATCGATGTTAAAATAGGCAGCAATGCCGCTGCACACACCACCAATCATTTCATCATGCGTATTACGAACCAGTTTGTTACTCATTTTCAACACCTCCATTAGGTCGGATCTTTTCGCTTGTTAGTTTTCAAACTTTGCACCCCCTATTACGCGAAGGTGTTGAAAAGGTTTCAACTTGAATAAGCTAGGATTTTTCCTTGGGTACGTGTGGACGACGGCGCGGCAGCAGCATCCACAGCCCCAGACCGATTAAAATAATGGGCCAGTAGCGATCCAGGCCCGCCAGGCCGTTGAAAAATGCGCCAAAAACAAGAAACATAACGGTGCTAATAAGTAGCAGGCGACCGCCAGCGCGCCAGGAGGCCCGGCGTTGGTGTCCTAAAAGCCCGGCAAGCACCAGGCCAATTCCCACAAAGCCCGGTATCAATGTCCACACATAGGCCCAGCTTGACCACGCGTTGGTGAGGTTTTGCACATACAAGATTCCTCCGATACCTGAAACAATGCTGCCCGGGATTGCCATGGCGGGGGTGCCAAATACGGCGCTGAGAATCATCAGCAGGCCAACGGAGACAATAATTAGCGGCCATTGCCTGCTAATGTCCAGCGTCAGGGCCAGACCAGGGAAAAGCTGCGCTACCAGGAAAAGGAGACCAATCAGAATTAAAATTGTGCCAATAATTAACGAACTTTGCCTGTCCATAGAAATTTCTCCTCACACGCATGGGGTAAATGGGTCTTCATTGTAGAGAACACAGTATACCCAAAGGATTAATTGTGTTAAACTCGTCGGCGGCATTTCAGCCTCTATCCTCATGGGAGTAAATCATTATGAAACATTTGCTAATCACGGCTCCATTTCCTTCACAGCTTGTTGATAAGCTTCGAGCTGTGTCGCCCAACCTCCACATTGAGCAGCGCACGTTGCCAAACGGCCGTTGGCCAGAGGATTGGACCACGGAAGCCGACATTTACTATGCCTATGGAGCAGCGCCCCCTTTAAGCAAAGCCCCCAAACTGGAGTGGATTCAAGCTCACTTTGCCGGAATCGACAGCCTGATAGACACCGACGTATGGAACAGCGATATTCTTATAACCACAGCCAGCGGCGTCCATGCAGTGAATATGGCCCAATATGCCATGACCCAAATTCTGGCCTGGGCACACCGGGTGCCAAACTGGTTTAAGTACAAACAGACAAAAACCTGGGCCCATAACCGCTGGGACTCGTTTGTGCCGCAAGAGCTTCAGGGGAAAACTTTGGGCATTCTAGGCTACGGCAGCATCGGCCGTGAATTAGCTCGCCTGGCCAAACCGTTTGGCCTGGAAATATTGGTAACCAAGCGAGATGCCCGGCAGCTAAAAGATTCTGGTTATCAGGCGCCGGGACAGGGCGATCCCGAGGGCAAGCTGCCCGATAGAGTCTACCCTAGCGAGGCAACGCGCTCGGTTGTGGCGGAATGTGACTTTGTTGTCATTACGCTGCCTTTGACAGACCGCACACATCATCTGTTTGATGAGGAAATGTTCAAGGCAATGAAGCCCACCGCCTTTTTAGTGAATGTGGGTCGCGGCGGAATTGTAAACGAAACGGCTCTGGTGCGTGGCTTAAAAAAGGGCTGGTTGGCTGGCGCTGGTCTGGATGTATTTGAAGAGGAACCATTGCCAGAGGATAGCCCGCTGTGGGAGATGGAAAATGTCATCCTGACGCCTCATATCAGTGGCTTTACACCCCAATATGATGAACGCGCGACTGACATTTTTGCCGAGAATTTAAAGCGCTATCTGGCGGGCAAGCCTTTGCTCAATCTTGTCAATAAGGATGAAGGCTATTAATAACAATCAAGTGGACGATGTGGCAAAAAAGAGCCCCGGTGGAAGCCGGGGCTCTTTTTTGATCTAGCTACTTATAATTCTTGGTCTGCTTTAGTTTGGATACTTTAGCCACAACTCACCGGCAGGAATGAGAGGCGTGCCGCCACTTTGGATAGGTGTGCCGTCTACGCTAAGGGCGTCCCAGGCGTCACGTTCTGTGCTGCCGCGGTAAGCTGCCTTGCAGGCTGCCTGTCCACAGTTGTTTAGCGGGAACTGTTCAAACCGAACCGGTACACAGTCCAGACCAGGTGCAGAACATCCTTCAACGATATCCCCATACCGGTTGGTATAGCCATGGAAAGTAAATGACCCATTGCGTTCCCCATCCTCATCATACTGACTGCCGTCCATGATGCTGGGCACGGCAATCCAGGCACGGAACAGGGCTTGGGCCGTGTTGTCGTTGCCGCCGGGATTGGTTTGCGGATTACAGTTAAACAGCTGCGTTTCTGGGTCTACACACCAGAAGTGCGTTTGGCGGTCATGGTGCGGAATGCTAGCGTTGGCCGGATTGGTCATGCCTGACGATTCCCCTTGCAGAATGTGTAAACCGTAGCCCACCATAATACGCTGTTCACAGTTCGGGTCGCTGCTCAGACAGTTAAAGACGTTTCCTTCTGATTGCCAGGAGTCCAGGCTGTTCGGGCTGTTGTTTGGATGGATGCGGTATGGTGCTGCTTCTGGTGGTCCAAATTGAGCAAAGTTGGCAAATTGCGCATTGTCTGAGGGCAAGGGCTGCAAAATGCCCCGCTCTGGCCAATTGAGACGGCCGAAGTCGAGCCAACCGCCTCCGCTGCCGAAACCACAGCCGGCAAACTCTGCTGGGAACTGGTTAATGTTGTCGCGAGTGAGCGGGTAGAATTGGCCATTGATGGTACGGCCGTATGCATTCGTTGCGCCATCGAACTGCATCTTGGCGGCCCCGTCAGGGGTGCAAGCAATACCTTCGGTGTACACGCTGTGGAATCTGGTCAGAGCGCCCATCTCGCCGCCAATCTGGTGCGTTTGCACGCGGAAAGAGTCGAAACATTGGCTGCCTAAAATGAGCGACTGGTCGCAGATATCCAGGCCATTTGTAAAATAGTGCCAGCCATAGCCCTCGTGTTTGCCCGTATTTTCGGTGGCCGTACCTTCTGTGTATGATTCAAAGCTTTCGCTGGAACCCGCATAGGTTTGCCAGGGGTAAGAGAGCTCTCCACCAGCTAAGGAGTAGTATTCAGTGCCAAAGATGTGATCAACCTCATGCGGGTTACGCTTGTGTTCGTGATCCCAATGGCAGCCCTGCTCATAGTTCCAGATACCGTGCCAGGCGCGATTATCGTGGGCAACGCCAATATCTTCACAGGCTGGCGCACCAGCGAACGGCTGAATGTTGCCACCAGGCGGCGGTGGTGGTGGCGGCAATGTTGGGGTGGGGTTTGGCGCAGGGCGAGTAGGTTCTGGTGCCGGGCTGGTGGCCGTCGGTTGCGGCGGATTGGTAGGTTCCGCCGGGACGGTGGGCTGCGGCTCGCTGCTGGGGCCGCTACAGATGATGTTTACGGCCGTACGCGACAAACGCTGAACCTGAACGCCGCGCCCATCACAGGCAACCTCTGCATTATCACCGCCAACTAGGCTTACATTAAACGATTGTGCCCAGGCGGAAACGGCCGCAATTAGCACGGCAATCAGAATAACGCTTGTTGTTACCAGGCGCGATTTGGGTTTTAAGTGGTTAAGTTTGGCTTTTTCGGCGCCCGGTATGGGTCGCCGCTCTTGCGATACATTTCGCTTATTCATTCTTTACTCCATTTTGGGTTACAAGCTGCCGATCAAAGTTGCTTGCAACATCTTTTTTGATCTTCCGAGAAACGTGTCAGGTAGATGAATTTGATTCTCTTCGTAATTGTTTAGAGAAATGGCAGCCCAGATAAGCTTCTTCACGACTTTTGGGCTGCCAAATCTTCCTACTTCTAACTTCTTCACTTCTATCGCTTGTTAATACTTCTCACGCTTAACTTCTTCACGCTTAATTAAAGCTTATTGGGCAGGCTTCCTTTGTAACTGTGACTTTAGCAGCCTGCTGCTTAATAGTTGTCAGGCGTCACCTCCTTATCTTGGTTTTGCAGATTCGCTTTCTGGGCTTGTTTGTGGGTTGGGATGAATGGCGTGTGATGTGCGTAAATGCGTTATGTCAAATCCGCGTTTGCTTATGGCCGCACTATAGCTATCGGCGACTGCGAGGTGAATAGGAAAAAAAGCATAGTACGGCCGTCCTAAATAGAGGCGAACGCAACCAATATTTATGTTTTTGTTATGCTTTCAGGGGCAAATTGGGGTCATTCAGGGAGTTTTTTCACGGTAATTTCTGTCATTGCCAATATTACAAAAAACATTACAACGTGGTTTCTTTACGGCTTGTTCACGTTCCGTAGGCCCGTTCTTATTTTGCGCTTATGTGGAAAACGAAGAAAAATCAAAACTCTAACTTAAAGGAAAGCTGCTGTGCTTCGGCCGGGGATGGTTTTTGGGCACGGATGCAATAGGAAAGGCCCGCCAGGTTTTTCTCGCTGCGAATGCGGTATCCGTTTTGCTGCAATTTTTGCCGCCAATATTCCGCACTAGGCAGGTCAATGCCGCCGGGTCCCTGAACAAGCCAGTTCGTCTGGCTGCGGACGGATTCCGCCAGAAGCAGCTGCCCCTGCGGCTTGAGGATTCGATACGTTTCGCGCAGCAGGGCAGTGCGGTCGCCATCTTGCCAGAATTCGCCCGCAATGTGGCAAAGCATCACCGTATTGACGCTTTTATCCGGCAGCGGAAGCAGATTTAAGCTGCCCTCGCGCCAGCTTAAGCGAGGATCTGGAGGCGGGGGTGGCTGCTGCGAGCGCCACCGCACCAGCCAGGAGCTAACTG
>JBHIWP010000323.1:0-7012 GCA_041987425.1 Promineifilaceae bacterium (SeqCode)
CGCCTCAGCTACCTCCACCGGAATCCCCGGCACGGAGGCAATCTCTTCCATCGTTGCCTGGCGCAGATCGTCGAGCGAGCCAAAGTGCGTCAGCAGCAGCTTGCGCCGCTTGGGGCCAACGCCCGGGACGCTGTCCAAAATGGAGGCGACGCCAGCCTTGGCCCGGCGCTTGCGGTGGCCCGTGTTGGCAAAACGGTGCGCCTCATCCCGCACGCGCTGCACCAGATACAACCCTTCAGAACGGCGCGGCAGCAAAATAGAGCTCGATTTTCCCGGCACAAACAGCTCTTCTTCCTGCTTGGCCAGTCCGGCCAGGGGAACTTCATTTTCCAGGCCAAACTGGCGCAACACGTCAACGGCCATGGCTAGCTGCCCCTTACCTCCGTCCACAATCAGCAAATCCGGCAGTAGAGACCACGCCGTCTCTTTTTTCTGCTTGCCAATCTGGCTGGGATCGTGCAGCTCACCCGCCAGCGACTCCTTGTATCGCTCAAAGCGACGCGTCAGCACCTCTTTCATCGCCCCGTAATCATCGTTGCCAACGGTCATTACGTTGAAGCGCCTGTAGTCGCTTTTGCGGGGCGCGCCCTGCACGAACACCACCATCGAGGCTACGGTTTGTGCCCCCTGGGTGTGGCTGATGTCGTAACACTCGATGCGGGCAGGCGGCGCAGGCAGATCGAGCGACTCCTGCAGCTCGGCCATCGCCGTCACGTGCTTTGAGCGGTCCGCTGCCCACTGCTGGCGAATGGTTTCCAGCGTGTCCTGGGCATTGGATTTCATCATTTCCACCAGCTCTTTCTTCCGGCCGCGCCGGGGCACCTGGATGGTGACTTTGGTGGAACGCTTACGCCGCAGCCACTCCTCAATCACAAGGGCTTCAGAAACCTGGTTGGGCAGCAGCACTTCGCGGGGAATATGGGCCGCATCATCATAGAATTGGGTAAGGAACTCGCTTAGGACGTCCTCGTCGCTCTCACCTTCGGTGCCTTCTAGCATAAAATATTCACGGCCGATTAGCTTGCCGTAGCGGATAAAAAAGACCTGGACGCAAGCTTCACCCTGTTCCCGGGCAAAAGCAATGACATCCTGATCAGCGTTGGCGGCGGAGATCACCTTTTGCTTAGAAACAACAAGATTAATGGCTTTGAGCTGGTCGCGGTATTCAGCTGCTTTCTCAAAGTTCAGATCTTCGGCGGCTTTCTCCATTTTTGCTCTGACATTTTCTACGATATGCTCAGACTTACCGCTCAAAAAATCCATTAACGACTGTATCATGTTCCGGTATTGCTGCTGGCTTACGGCGCCAATACATGGCCCATTACACAGCTTGATGTCATAATAGAGACAGGCGCGCTCATCGTTGCCATCGATCACCCGGTCGCAGGTGAGATAGGGGAAAATTTTGCGCAGCATATCCAGCGTTTGGTGGACGGCCCACACGGAGGTGTAGGGGCCAAAATAACGCGAGCCATCTCGCTCCATGCGTCGGGTGACGGTGACTTTGGGGTATGGATCAGCCCAATGAACTTTTATGTAAGGATAGCGCTTGTCATCTTTGAGACGAACGTTGTACTTTGGGCGATGCTTTTTGATAAGTGTGTTTTCCAGCAGAAGCGCTTCCAACTCTGATTCAGTGGTGATAATCTCCAAATCGGTGATTTCGTGGCGCAGGCGCTGGGTCTTGATGGAATCGACGTTCTTGTGGAAATAAGAGCGCACCCGATTACGTAGATTAATCGCTTTGCCGACATAGATAATGGTGCCATGCCTGTCTTTGTGCAGGTAAACGCCTGGCTTGATAGGCAGCTTTCTCAGGATTTCTTGAACGTTTTCAGGAGGTGTATACGCCATAGGTCAATTATAGCTCATTTGAGCGACATAAACCGCAAAAGTTACGGCCGTTACCCACCTCACTTTAAACTTAGCTGCTTCAATTGCCACAGCTATTTTTGAGCATCGTTACGCTGCAAAATTGAAAATTTGACTCAATATTGCGGCAAATGGCCGATCAATTTATCCTAGTAGGTGCGTTTTTTACATTTAGATATGCTAGTGGTAGGGGAGAACAAGATGGACAGTGACACTGAGCTGCAAAATAAGAAGATTTTGGTTATTGACGATAGTGCCGACGTCGTGGAAATTATTCGTGCCACTCTGGAGGGGGATGGCGCGATTGTTTACACGGCCGAAAATGGAGAGACAGGGTTACAGCGGTTAGAACAACATGCTCCTGATCTCGTGGTGCTAGACATTGCTATGCCAGTAATGGATGGCTGGGAAACGTGCCGTCGCATTCGGGAAAAAACAGCCATTCCCATCATTATGGTGACCGCCCTGATAGAAGAAAATGACGTGGTTTCAGGGCTTAACCTTGGCGCTGTTGACTACGTAACCAAACCCTTCAGCCCTAGAATTTTGCGCGCGCGCGTCAAGGCTGCTTTACGTCAGATCGGCAAATCGGCCGAGTCTATAAAAAAACAAGCAGTTGTGTATGAAGATCCCTACCTGACTATTGATTCGGAAAAACGGCTTGTGACCGTCGCGGGAACGGCCGTTCACCTTTCCAAAACCGAGTTTGCCCTTCTAAAGTATATGGTCCTTCACAGCGATCGGCCGTTACCTTATCAAGAACTCGTCAACAATATTTGGGGAGAAAATTATCCCGACGGCATTAAAAACCTCTACGTCTATGTCTCCCAGCTGCGACAAAAGATAGAAAAAAATAGCTCAAACCCGGAATATGTACTTACCGAATATGGGATTGGCTATCGCTTTAAAAAGAATCAAGATTCTTCCGAAGCATAGCCATTAAAACATCCTCGCCTTGTGCAAAATTTTTAGAACTTTCTTAAAACCTATTTTGAAGCTTTTTTGTACACTAATTAAATCTAGGGGTGTGTATAGATTTAGTCTTCGGTAGTTAAGGTGGGCATTAGCCATAAAAACGAGTGATTTTTCATAAGAACTGTTTGTTACCAGAATCCCAAGGGACCAACGGCTCTCACTGGCTATGCCCACCAAACTATCCCTCTTTATACCCTGCTGCCCAAATGTACCAAACAAAACCCAGTGCTGGCCCAATGAACATCTGCTCGTGCATGACAACTTCATTCATGGCAAAATAGAGCGCAGTAGATTTCATTGAACTTTAGCACGGCAGCAGTTTCCCAATTGTCGAGCCGTTTTGGACAAACTTATGACGCTTGATTTTGAAGCCCTACGCGCTGAAATGGTAGCAGATTTGCAGAAGCGCGGTATTCAAGATACGGCCGTTCTCCAAGCCATGAATACCGTTCCGCGCGAGCAGTTTGTCCCAGAATCGCATCTGGAACATGCTTACTACAACGGGGCGCTGCCGCTGCCCGCCGAGCAAACCATCTCCCAGCCATTTGTTGTCGCTCTTATGCTGTCTGCCCTGAACCTGAAGCCGCACTTCAAGGTGCTGGAAGTTGGTTCCGGCTCTGGCTACGCCGCCGCCGTGCTGGGCCAAATTGTGCAGCAAGTGCACACCGTGGAGCGGCAGGAGGAGCTGGTAGCATACGCCAAAGCGCGGCTTGAGCAGCTTGGGTATGGCAATGTTGCGGTGCACCTGGGAGATGGCACATTAGGTTGGCCTGAAGCCGCTCCGTATGATGCGATTGTGGTGGCAGCGGCCGGGCCAAAAGTGCCGCTTTCTCTCCAGGAACAGCTGGCAGTAAACGGCCGTCTCATCATGCCGGTCGGTTCGCAAAAAAAGCAAAAGCTCCACCTCATCTGGCGAAAATCCAACGGCCAGTTCGGTCAAAAAACGCTTACCCCCGTTCGCTTCGTGCCCCTAATCGGCAGCGAAGGCTGGCGCAAGAAAGGGCAGTAAACGGCAGACCCGTTTTCGGTAAACCGGTAGCTCCATTAAACGTCCAATTTTGCCTCTTGCTATTTTTTTCGCTTTACATCAGAATAACTTCGTCATCATCTGTTGAGGTCTTTGCAAGCTTACTGAGTATCGTTTTAGAACATGCACCTTTTTGCTTACCAACCCCAACTTAGGTTTAAACCACAGGCAAAGATTGGCAGCCTAAAATTTATTTGCCTGACCGACAAACAAATCCTTGTTTACTAAATGCGCCATAGTTCTGGCGCATTTTTTGGTTTTAGCCACCTTAATTTTTTCTCCAAAGGAGGAAGTGCATATGTTTTTTTCTAAGTTTAGTCGGGTAATAGCAGGTGTGGCCCTATTGACATTGGGGGCCTGGCTACTTAGTTTTAGTTCTGGGCCTGGGCCAGAAACGGCCGTGCGCCAGCAGGCCATCCAGTCCTTTGCGCCAGCCGGGGTAGAACAGAACGTAGACGTTCAAATAGTTCAGACCGGTTCAGCCCGTCCAGTCACGGTGAACCTACGCGACATTCCCGCTGGCGTGCGCGACCCCAACAGCCAGCTAGACCGCTGGCGTCGGGGCGAGATTGACCTGAACGAAATTGAAGGCATTCGCGGCGCCGCTGAAATAGTTGCCATGCAGGCTCGCGCCCTGGAGCTGGCTCCCAGCGCCAGCGTGCAGATTGCTGCCAGTGGCCCCTCTCTGGCGGCCCCCACCGCCGGAACCAATTTTGACAGCCTGGACTACACTGAGTGCTGTGGCGGCGGCGGCAATGTACCGCCCGATCCGGAACTGGCCGTCGGCCCTAACCACGTCATTGCCGTGGTCAATGTGGCCTTTGAAATCTACAACAAAAGCGGTACTTCTCTTGTAGGACCAACCACATTTGCCAGTTTCATGTCGGCCAATCCCAACTGTACAGGCGTGTTTGATCCCAATGCGAACTACGATGAAGAATATGATCGGTATGTATTGGGCATTGATGCCGACGGCACCGACTACTGCATTGCCGTTTCTCAAACAGGCGATCCGACGGGCGCCTGGTATCTATACTCATTTTCCACAACAAGCAATCCACGAGACTTCTTTGATTATCCACACGCCGGTATTGGCCGCGATGCAATATACATGGGGGCCAATATTTTCCGGGGCAATAATTTTAGAGAAGGCAAAGTATGGGCCTTCGACAAAGTGGCCATGTACAATGGCCAATCGGCCGCGTCGGTTAGCGTAGGTTTAGGCAGCACACACGATACACCGCAGCCGCTCAACCTGCACGGTTGGGCGCAGGGCACCTGGCCCAGCAGTGGCCCGCACTACATCTTTGCCGAAACAAACTACGATGGCAGCACCCACACCGTCTTCTCCTGGAATGCTCCGTTTGGCGCAAATACCTTTAGCACGGTGGGCACGGTTAACCTGAACGCCGCTACGGGCGTAACGGCCGGTATGCCGATCAATACCCCGCAGCAAAGCGGCGGTACTCTCCAGGCCAATGATTATCGTCCCCAGGATTTCGAATACCGCGATGGTTACGCCTGGACCTCATCCACCATTGCCTGTAATCCGGGCAGCGGCACGGTTAACTGCGTGCGCTGGGCCAAAATCAATCCGGCCACGGCCACCGTAGCCGATGCCGGTGTTTATGGCAGCAATGGCGAGTATCGAACCTTTGCCGATCTGGCCGTGGACGCCTGCGGCAACATGGCTATTGGCTACACCAAATCCAGCACCAGCATGTTCCCCGGCGTTTTTGTCACCGGCCGCCTGGCTACAGACCCCGCAGGCACGCTGCAAGCGGAAACCCTGGTAAAGGCTGGCGAAATTTCCTACACCTCATTTGAATCCTCGGCGCCACGACGCTGGGGTGACTACACAGAAATGACAATTGACCCGGCAGGCACAACGTTCTGGTACCTGGGTGAATACAGCAAGAATACGGGCACGACAGACGGCCGTTGGGGCACCTATGTCAGCTCCTTCACCTATAGCTGTAATCCGGGCAATAACCCCACGCCCACGCCTGGGCCAACAGCCACGCCAACAACCCCACCACCCACGCCAACGACCCCACCGCCAACGGTAACCCCGTCTCCTGGTAACATCACCTTGAGCGTGAATGCCTACAAGGTACAGGGCCGCAAATTCGCCGACCTCACCTGGGGCGGGGCCACTGGTGCCAATGTAGACATCTACTTTAACGGCAGCTTCCTCCAGTCCACGCCCAATGATGGCTTCCAAACGGTTGGCTCATTTGGCCCGGGCGGCGGCAGCTACACCTTCCAGGTTTGCCAGACCGGAAGCAATGTCTGTTCACCAATCGTTTCTGGCAGCTGGTAATAGCGAAACAGGCTGCAGTTTAGCCTAAAAACCGCGGAGAACGTGGGTAGCATAGAGATTTTCTCTCTCCACGTTCTCCGCACCCTCTGTGGTCAATCCCTCACAATTCACAACTTATTTTTCACAATTCACAATTCCCCCGCTTTCTGCTACCATTTCCCCAACACAGTTTCGACCGTTCACCAGAGAACAAACCATGCTTGCACAAGAACAAAACGGCACCATTCTGCAAAATCTGCGCAACTTCACCGTCCAAATTCGCGAGCCGGAAACGGATCGCATTGTTGGGACTGGATTGGCTGTTACGATGGACGGCCGTATCATCACCTGCGCCCACGTTGTCTATGCCGCCCTGCTGGTGCATCCGCGCGAAGCCGCCAACGCCACGTTGGGCGTCTACTTCCCCCAGGTGCGCGGCGACGAACGCAAAGCGTACCGGGCCACCGTCGCCCAATGCTTCCCCAGCCACGACGACGATGTGGTCGTACTCAAGCTAGACGGCCCAACACCGCTGGGGCCAGAGCAGCTCCCCGTTTTAGGAACGGCCGAACCGTCCGCCTTCAACCCTTTTCGCAGCTATGGCTACCGCCGCCTGGCCCACTACAAAGCCGGGCACGCCCACGGCACCATTCTAGACGCCGTCGAAGCGCCCGATGACCTCACGCTGCACGCCGAACCGGTCCAGCTAGAATCCAAACAAATCAACCAGGGGATGAGCGGCGCAGGCGTGCTGGACACCGAGCGCAATCTGGTCATCGGCCTCATTGCCGGCGGCGACCATGCCATCGTCAATTCCATCGAAGGCGCGGAGGATC
>JBHIWP010000324.1:0-6962 GCA_041987425.1 Promineifilaceae bacterium (SeqCode)
CTTCTAGCCGCTTCAGCCAATACGCTTCCTGCTTCTGATACCCTTCTTTCTCCTGAAACGCGGGGGGGATGGCTGGCGGTTGCGCTCCTGAGCGCCGCGGCGCTCGCCTCACCCACCGGCGCCCTGGCGCAGCAGGCCTCGCCGGTGGGTCAGTTCAACGATCAGACCCAGCCGCGCACCGATCCGGCCATCGCCGCCAAGCCGGCCGATCCGGTCCGCGTCGGCCCGCTCGCGCCCTGGGCCACCGACATGGCCGCCCGAGGCCTCAGCTTCGACGTCAACATCTACAACTTCTACCAAGCCAACCCCTCGGCCGGCCTGCGCACCGGCGAGCAGTCCAACTCCACCTACTTCGTCCTCTCCATGACCGCCGACATGCAGCGGCTGATCGCGTGGGGTGTCGATGGCCTCATCTCTGATTACCCGGATCGGCTGCTAAGTTTGCCTGAGACGTAAACGGCATGAGATCAAAATATTTCATAAAAAATTGCGCTGCTTTGTCTGATTTTTCAAATTGTGTAATCTGGAAAATCTTCGATAAAAAAGCCTGGATGGTAGCATCGTGGATGTTTGTTATTTTCCTCGCTGCCGCCTGCCGACCCGCACCGGAGGTAGAGACCAGCCTGCAAATGCGGCAGTTTGCCAATGGCCTGCTCAACCCTGCTGGAATGGCTGAACTACCCGACGGCACTATTCTGGTGGCTGAAGAAGGCACGGGTAAAAATGATCTTTCTGCGGGCGTCTCGATGATTACGCCAGAGGGCCAGGTCGGTCGCCTCATCAGCGGACTGCCCAGCGGACGAGATTCCGGGGATTTGTCGGGGGTGCCATTTGTGAAGCTTTCGCCAGACGGCCGTATCCTCTACACAGCGCACTTCGACCTGGGGCATCTTTATACGCTGCCCGTGCCAGACGATCTGTCCCTACCTGATGAACCACTCACCGCTGCTGATTTGTCCAGCCAGATGCTGCCCCTGAATAACGTTCGGCTCACCAACCCGTTCGACATGACCTTCGACCCCGACGGCTTGCCCGTAGTCAGCGACGCCAGCGGTAACGGCGTGGCCAAACAGAACGAGGACGGCACCACGCGCTTTATCCACCGCTTTGCGTCAATCAAAACCGAAAATGAAACGATCGATCCTGTGCCTACCGGCATTGAGCGCATTGGTCGCGAATACTTTGTAACGCTTTTCGGCGGCTGCCCGTACCCTGCTGGCAGCGGCCGTCTGGTAGCCATCGACGAAAACCGCAACGAGCGCATTGTCACCGATGGGCTGAACATGCCCATAGACGTGGCGCAAGGGCCGGACGGCACCATCTGGCTGCTGGAGTTTGCCCGGTTTCGCCCCGATGCTTCTTGCTTCAGCGGCATGGGTTACATGGCAAACAGCGGCCGTCTCAGCCGCGTCTTTGCCGATGGTTCTACGGAACTGGTAATGGAGGGGCTGAACTTCCCCACTTCGGTGCTGCCCCGGGCCGATGGCTCGCTGCTTATCAGCCAGGTGTTTGAGGGGAATATTGTGGAGCTGTACTGGGGGCAGCCGGAAGCAGAGAGCCTGGCAGCGCCTTCTGGCGTCACGGCCGTTTCCACCACGCGCCCGGAAATTGACGATCTGGATGCCGTATTGCAAAGTGTCATTGCCCAGCAGGGCTTACGGCCGTATCCCGGTGCGGACATTTCAGCAGACGATCCTGCGCTGGTGTCCCTTGGGCAGCAGCTCTTTTTTGACCCGGTGCTTTCCGGCGACCAAAATATTAGCTGCGCCACCTGCCACCATCCAGCGCTGGCCATGGGCGACGGCCGTGCCCTGCCCATTGGCACCGGCGGCGAAGGATTGGGGCCGCAGCGCGAATTTGTAGAAATGGTGGTTCTGGGTGCAGAGGAAGCGAGCCTGACGGTGCACAATCCCTTTGTGGGTGCCTTTGTGCCGCGCAATTCGCCCACCATTTTGAACAGTGCCCTGCTGCCCGTGCAGTTTTGGGACGGCCGTGTGCAAAATTATGCCGGTATCGTCACCACGCTGGAAGAGAACGTCAACCAGCGCCAGCTCACAGATGCCCTGGTCGCCCAGGCGATGTTCCCCGTTACCAGCCTGCACGAGATGGCCGGGGCCACGCTGGGCCACCTGCCGCCCGAGCGGGTGCGCCGTCAGCTCATGCGGCGGCTCACCCAGATTCCCGGCTACGTGGAGCAATTTGAAGCGCTCTTTGGCACGCCAAATCCAGACATTACGGCCGTTGTCACCGCCATCGCCGCTTTTGAGCGCCAGCTTATCATGACTGATGCCCCCTGGGACGATTATCTAGCGGGGGACGTAACTGCCCTGACTGAACAGCAAAAGCAGGGCGCACTGCTTTTTTACGGGCAAAGCAACACGGCCGTTAACTGCGCCTCCTGCCATGCGGGCGATCACTTTAGCGATTTGCAGTTTCACAACCTGCTGGTGCCCCAGCTGGGGCCGGGCAAGGGGCAAGGGCCAGACGGTCGCGACGACTGGGGCCGCGCTGGAGCCACCTTCGATGCCCGCGACCGCTTTGCCTTCCGCACCGCGCCGCTGCGCAACGTGGCCCTGACGGCACCCTACTTTCACAGCGGGGCGTACCCCACCCTGGAGCTGGCTATTGCTCATCATGCCGATATTCAGGGCATGGCGGCCAGCTACGATCCCAGCCAATTTTTGCCGCCTGCCTTTTACAGCAGCGTACGGCCGTATAACCCCGCAGACCAGCTCAGCACCGCCGCGCCTGAGCTAATCAATGGCCTGCCCCTCACGGAGCAGGAAATTGCCGACCTGGTAGCCTTTTTGCAGGCGCTCACCGATCCGGCGGCGGCTGATTTACGGCACTTTATTCCCGATTCCGTGCCTAGTGGCTTGCCGCTGGACCCGGTGCCTACCGGCTTAACGGTGTCCGCGGGCGGGTTGGCTGGTGGAGGAACGGCCGTAGCCGACAACAGCGCCGATGACGGCGAACTTACCTCCCTCAAATTCACCAACGTGGCGGCGCAGGTTGGGCTCAACTTCCAGCACGGCGCGTTCCGCACGGCCATCTTTGCCGACCCGGTGGCAATGATGGGCGCTGGCCTGTGCTGGATTGACTACGACCAGGACGGCTGGCAGGATCTTTACCTGGTAAACAGCTATGCTGAGGACGAAATGGACTACTGGCAGGAGCACGGCGGCCTGCCCACGAATGCGCTTTTCCGTAATGAGCAAGGGCAGTTCCGGGATGTTTCTGCCCAGACCAGGACCAATCTGGCCCTGCGCGGCAACGGCTGCGTCGCCGCCGACTTTAACCTGGACGGCTGGCCCGATTTGTACATTACTGCCGACGGGCCAAACCAGCTGTTGTGGAACCGGGGCGACGGCACCTTTGCGGAGGGCGCTGCGGCCGCCGGCGTAGCCGCTCCAGAGTGGAACAGCGCCGCTGCCGTAGCCGATCTCAACGACGACGGCTGGCCAGATCTATTTGTAGCCGCCTATATTGATTTGGCGCACAAGATTCCGCACCCCAGCGGCGCATTTCCACAGGATTATTATGGCCTGCCGGATCGCCTCTATGTGAACAATGGCGACGGAACCTTCCGCGAGGTGACCGAGTTGGTCGGTCTGGAGCGCGAAGAGCGCGGCCTGGGGGCTATTTTTAGCGATCTGGATAACGACGGCCGTATGGAACTGTATATTGCCAACGACGGCCAGCCAAACCGACTGTATACGGCCGTTCCCGACAACAGCCCGGCCGGTTTCCCCTTTGAGGATTTGAGCCTGACGGCCGACATTGGTGACTCTGGCAGCGGCATGGGAGTAGCGGGTGGCGACTATGATGGCGACGGCCGTTTCGATTTGTTCGTAACGAACTGGGAAGCGGAACTGAACGCCCTGTACCGCAACGAGATTGACGAGCGGGGCGAGCTGGTGTTCCGCTACAGCACCTACCGCATTGGCATCAGCGGTCTGGGCAACAATATGACGGGCTGGGGCACCCATTTTGCCGATTTTGATCAGGATGGCGACATGGATTTGATGACGGTGAACGGCCGTGTGCCCGTCTCTAACTTTGCCAGCGATGCGGAGCTGGTGCGCTTTTACGGAAATATGCAGCAGGAGGGCAAGCCGGGGCAGTTCCGTGAGTGGACGCGGCAGGTGGGCCTGCATGAAGACGGCGTGGGGCCGCTGCTGGCGCGCGGCAGCGCCGTGGCCGACTATGATAACGATGGCGATCTGGACGTGGCGATTAATACGATTGGCGGGGCGCCTGCCTTGCTGCAAAATGACGGCGCACGGGGCAACTGGTTGCAAATTCAGCTCAATGGCTTTTATCCCGGGGCGGTGGTAGAGGTTACACTGCCAGACGGCCGTACATTGCTGCGTGAGTGGCTGGTGGGCAGCAGCTATCTGGCTTCTGAAGATGCTCGGCTGCACGTGGGGCTGGGTGCATTTGACGAGGCAGTGCTGGTGCGGGTAACATGGCCTGATGGTGTGTGGGAAGAAACGGCCGTCTCTGCCAACCAACTGCTCAAACTTCCCTGACGCTACTAAATTCCCAAACGAACGAGGCAACGATGGATAAACTCAAACCCGCGATCTCTTCGCATCTCTTATGAACCCAACATTACAACGAGTGTAAACTTTACCAGCGATAGAGGAAAACCTATGCTTGAAACAATCCAGCAGTCGGTAAAGCACCATGACCAGTACCAGATAGAAATCAAGCTGGATTATGAACTGCACGCCGATCAGAAAACGCGCTACCAAATTGCCACCTACTTTTTTGTGCCGCAAAGCCTGGGAATCGATCCACAATCCTATCCTAAGCAAACGTTTTATCAGGACGTGCAAAGCCATATTCGCCTAAAAACGCCCAGCCTTAACCTGCGAGAGTTTACTGACGGCGAGCGTTCTCCACTGTGCATTATTGAGAAATTAGTGCGCAAGGCAGATTGGCTGAGCGATCCCACGGCCCATAAGCAGCTTGTTACTCAGATGAAGCTACTGAGCGCGATGCTTAAGAGCGCGCTGCGCGACCACTTTATTCTCATTGAGCGGCGCGTGGCCGAAGTACAGGCTTCTCCGCACGGCAAAACCCATTATTTGGTCCACAATCTGGTGGATGAATTTATTGTAGAGGCCGCTCGCGTTGCCAACCGGTACCGGGCGCTGCTGGCAGACTTTAATCTGCCGAATGTGCCCAACTCCGTCTTTACGGCCTTCATGTTTACTGATGAGTCGATCAGTATTTTGATTGAGGAAAGCGCCGTCGAGATGTTCCAAATTGTGGATGAATATTTGAAGAAGACGAATCGGGAAGATTACAAGCTTGCCCTTAGCGAGCTGACCGCGCGTGAGACAAAGTACCGCAAGACACGCGGCTACGAATCGATTTTGGTCGAGGGCAGCGACAACGAGACGTACCTTTATCGGGCCTCAATTTTGAAGAAATATGCCTCCAGCGTACTGTTTTTGAACACAGATGTCCGGCCAGACGGACAGTATTGGGAGCATCTTATTTTGTCGTTTGCGGCGGGGCTGGCGATGGTTTTTGCAACGGCCGTTGCCTTCTATTTTCAGTATGAATATGGCAACTTTACGCTGCCCTTCTTCATTGCCCTGGTGGTCGGCTACATGTTTAAGGACCGAATTAAAGAGACCAGCCGCCTGATGTTTGCCAGGCGACTGGATAATCACCGGTTTGACCGACGCATCATCATTAGAACCCGCGAAGGCCAGCATCGCCTTGGGATTTTGCGAGAGAAAGTGCGTTTTGTGAAAGAGAAAGACGTGCCGCTGTCTGTAATGCGAGCGCGCAACCGCGATCACATTACTGAAATTTCTAATGAGGGGCGAGGGGAAAATATTATTTGCTACACCAAAGAGATTGAGCTGCAAATAAAAGACCCAGAAAAAGTGCTGCCTGGCTTCCCCGAAATTACGGGCGTCAACGATATTTTACGGTTTGACGTTCGTCATTTTCTGAACAAGATGGCGGAGCCGGTGCAGGAACGCTTTGTTATTCGCGGCGGCGAACTGGTTCCTTTGCTGTGCCACAAAGTGTATCATGTCAACCTCATTTCCCGGTACAAGACGGTTGAGCCGGGTATCAGTAAAGAGAATCGCCACATTCGGCTGATTCTCAACCAGGATGGTATTCGCCGCATACGAGAGGTCCGTTCTTAGGAGCGTTACGTTGTGTAAGGCAGCGTTCCGTTGCCGCCTGTATTTGTTACTCGTTTTGATTGAGAGTGCGCACTGCAACTTTCTATTGTTTGATGATGGGGTCACCAACTTGGATGGTGCCGGGCTGAATAACTTTCGTATAGATTCCACGCAAATGAAGCTGCTTGCCCACGGCCGTACTGACAAATTTTAAGGCATCCATGCCAAAGCGGTCTCTGAACTTTTTGCACCCATTATGAGGTAGGGCGGTTACTTCCACTACTGCCTCACCAATAGTTAGCCGAGTGCCGGGCGGCAAGTTTTCCTCGCTCAAGTCAAAATCAACGTAGAGCTGGTCGCCAGCCAACGGCCAGCGGTCACGACCCTGAGCTACCAGTGCGGCCGTTCGGCTGTTCATCAGCGTAAGCTGGGCCTCGGGCAGGGCGGAGCCGTCGGCCGAATGGCGGCTGCCGCGCGCCTGCCAATTGTCGCCTACCAGACCCACGGCCGTATCCAGTTCCCCCTCATGCAGCACCGTGCGTTCATCGGTAGACGGCCGTATTACGATCATTTCTAGCACGCCATTGTCCTGTGGCGATTGACGTATTGTTTCCAATCCCGCTTCTAATTCGTCCAATGTCAAATGTTTCATTTTGATAGCCATTATGCACTCCTGGTTTCCGTTGTGACCTCATCTTGCCAAAACAGAATGATAGGTCAGAGCAGGGGGTCGGGGCAAACGGCCGTATTGCGACAAAGTTGTGCTAGAATACGGCCGTTCTGTTTTAGGAGTAAATGAATGAGCAT
>JBHIWP010000325.1:0-6958 GCA_041987425.1 Promineifilaceae bacterium (SeqCode)
TCCCTGAACAATTTCCTCAGGCAAAATTACAGTGTGGCTCATATTGTTGTGTTCTCCTTTCCTAATCTTTTCTTTCGGTTCTTGCGGTCATCTCCGAAAAGTCCTTTCCAAAAAGTAACCGGGCGCGACAAAATGTCGTGCTTTTTATGCACAGTGAATAAAACTTCTGCATCCTTTGGGTTGGCTTCCATCCAAATTAAGGAGCTAAGAAATTAGCGGTTATTGCAGCACCATTAATAACAAATCAGCGAATGAAAATCTACGGCGACGGTTCAGAAATTTTTTGTCAGGCGTTAGGAAAAAAATGAAGAGAGATTCACAACAAAGTTAACCAACATTAAAAAAAATGTTGACGGTTGATTCACTTTCGCTACGCAACTGCGCTCTAAACACAGGTCTGCGGCTATCGTACCGGATTATGAATCCCCTAACCGTTCCCCCGAAACCATGCTATGATCGGTCCCAATTTTGGGAAATCTTAAATGAAATCGTGGTAGGTTAGCTGATGAACTATGAAAAGAGCATTGCTCAAAACCTGAACGTAAAGCCATCGCAGGTAACGGCCGTTATCACCCTGCTAGACGACGGCAACACCATCCCCTTTATTGCCCGCTACCGCAAGGAAGCCACAGGCAGCCTGGACGAAGAGCAAATTCGCCAGATCGAAGACCAGATAAACAGACTGCGCGCCCTGGATGAGCGGCGCAGCACCGTTTTGGAATCTATTGCCAGCCAGGAAAAGCTGACGCCGGAGCTGGAAGCGGCCATCAAAGCCGCAACGACCCTGACCGAGCTGGAAGATTTATACCAGCCTTACAAGCCCAAACGGCGCACCCGGGCCACGATGGCCCGCGAAAAAGGGCTGGAACCGCTGGCGGAGCTGATTGTTGGGCAGCTGCTGAGTCGGCAAACGGCCGTACAAATTGCCACCCCTTTTATCAATGACGAAGTGCCAACAGCGGAAGACGCCCTGGCGGGCGCGCGCGATATTGTGGCTGAGCAAATCAGCGACACGCCGCAGGTTCGCCAGGTGCTGCGCGACAAGGCGTTTCAGTTTGGACTGCTGCGCAGCGAGAAGATAAAAGATGCGGTGGACGAACGGGCCGTCTACAAGCTGTACTATGAGTTTGAGCTGCGAATTGATCGCTTACGGCCGCACCAAATTCTGGCCGTCAACCGTGGGGAAACAGAGAAAATCTTGCGCGTCAGCGTAGACATTGCCGAACGAGACTGGATATTGGCCGTGCGCACCAGCTTCCGGCCAGACCGGCGCTCGCCGCTGGCGGAACAGCTGCAGCTGGCGCTGGAAGACGCGGCCAAACGGCTGTTGGTTCCGGCAATTGAGCGAGACGTGCGCCGCACGCTCAGCGAACAGGCCGAGAGACACGCCATTCAGGTCTTTGCCGAAAACATGCGCGGGCTGCTCACCCAGCCGCCGCTGGCCGGGCACACTGTCATGGGCATCGACCCGGCCTACCGCACCGGCTGCAAAGTGGCGGTAGTGGATGCCACAGGCAAGGTGCTGGAAACGACCACCATTTATCCGCACCAGCCGCAAAACCGGCGCGAGGAGGCGCTAAAAACGCTGGGCGCCCTGGTGCAGAAGCACCATATCAGCCTGATCACTATCGGCAACGGCACGGCATCACGAGAAACTGAACAGATGGTGGCTGAGCTGACGCGCCAGATGGACAGCGTGCACTACCTCATTGTTAACGAGGCTGGCGCCAGCGTCTACAGCGCCAGCCCGCTGGCCAAAGCGGAGCTGCCAGACCTGGACGTAACCCTGCGCGGTGCCGTCTCTATTGCCCGCCGGGCGCAGGACCCACTGGCCGAGCTGGTGAAAATTGATCCCAAGTCAGTTGGCGTGGGGCTGTACCAGCACGACGTGAACCAGAAAGAGCTCTCTGAATCGCTGGACGACGTGGTTGAATCGGTGGTGAACCTGGTGGGCGTGGACGTTAACACCGCCTCCCCCGCGCTGCTGACGCACGTGGCGGGCATTGGCCCCAAGCTGGCGGAGAATATTGTGAGCTACCGGGAGGCAAACGGCCGTTTCCCCAACCGGGCTGCTCTAAAAGAAGTCTCTGGCCTGGGACCCAAAGCGTTTGAGCAGTCGGCGGGATTCCTGCGCGTACGTGATGGGGACAATCCATTGGACGCCAGCGCCATTCATCCAGAGAGCTATGGGGTGGCAACGGCCGTGCTTAAAAAGGCCGAGCTAAAGCCGCACGTTCCACCAGCCGCCCGCGCCACCGCCCTCAAGCAGCTGCCGCCCGTGGCTGAACTGGCCCATCAGCTCAACAGCGGTGTTCCCACCCTCAGCGACATTTTAGAGCAGCTCGTGCGCCCTGGTCGGGATCCGCGCGAGGATCTGCCCAAACCCATCCTGCGCAGCGATGTTCTTTCGCTGAGTGACCTGAAACCGGGCATGCAGCTTAAAGGCACCGTGCGCAACGTCGTCGATTTTGGCGCATTTATCGACATTGGCGTAAAGCAAGATGGCCTGCTGCACCGTAGCCAGATTCCCAACGGTGAAGCCCTGACGGTGGGCGACATTCTCACCGTCGCCATCCAATCCATCGATGCAGAACGAGGGCGGATTGGGCTAAGCTGGTCGGGTTAAAATCACAGCAAACGACTCTACAAAAACTGATCAAATAGCACAAAAACTGTGCAAATTAACCGTTCCCTGCGGCAAGAAGCCTAAAATCTTCGCAAAACATGAACAATACCTTGACAAGCCCGCGCGAATAGGCTAAGATTTAAGCCATCTTCTATAAACAAACCTTGCTGGTGCACCAGCTTGCACCACTTATCCTGTTAGGAGGGAAAGATGGCGCTGGAATCATTCGAATCACCACGATGGGAAACTCGGTTGCTGCGGCTGGCTCACCACGCACTGGATCATCACAGTCATAGTGAGCCTATTCATAGTGGGCATGAGCAGTTGGTTCAGGCTTATGACCACGCTGCCGCGATTACCAGGCAGAACAGCCGCACCTTTTATCTGGCCTCTGGGCTGCTGCCGCTGGCGCAGCGCCAGGCAGCCCGCGCCCTGTACGCCTTTTGCCGCGTCAGTGACGACCTCGTTGATGAAGCGTGGGACAATCAGCATCAACTAATTATGCAGTGGCGACAAGAAAGTCTGGCGAACCACCCGCCCGTCGCCAACTTTGTAGCATTGGCCTGGGCAGACACGCGCGCCAACTTTAACGTGCCTCGCTCATACGCGGAGCAGCTCCTGGATGGTCTCACTTCTGATCTGGTTTATACCCGGTATGAGACCTTTGGCGAGCTGGCGCAATACTGCTATGGGGCAGCCTCAACGGTGGGTCTCATGGCAATGCACATTGTGGGCTATGAAGGGAATAAAGCCATTCCCTATGCCATTAAGCTGGGTGTTGCCCTGCAGCTCACCAATATTTTGCGAGATGTGCAGGAAGATTGGGAACAGGGCCGCCTCTACCTGCCGCTAGAAGAACTACGCCAGTTTAACCTGGACGAGTCTGACATTGCCCGTGGCAAAGTCGATGATCGCTGGCGCGCCTTCATGCGCTTCCAGATTGCCAGGGCCCGTCGTCTTTACGAAGAAGCCTTGCCAGGCGTGGCGATGTTGGGTAAAAGCGGCCGTTTTGCCATCGCGGCAGCGGCGGAACTGTATCGCGCCATTCTAGACGATATCGAAGAGCACGATTATGATGTGTTTAGCCGCCGGGCACACACGACCAGCCGAGAAAAGTTAACACAGCTGCCGGGCATCTGGTGGCGTACCAGAACAAACGCCTACGCGGTGCAAGCAGAGAGAACAGAGTAGACCTATGAAAGAAAAAGTTATTATCATTGGCAGTGGCTTTGGTGGACTTGGCGCGGCAGCACGGCTGGCGGCGCGGAGTTACCAGGTAGAGATTTTTGAGAAGCTAGACCAGCCCGGCGGTCGCGCCTACGTATTTGAGCAGGACGGCTTTAAGTTTGACGCAGGACCTACGGTCATTACGGCCCCGTTCATGTTTGACGACATCTTTGAACAGGCCGGGCGCAGGCGAGAAGATTACGTAACGTTTGTGCCGTGCGATCCCTTTTACCGCATTTTTGACCACAACGGCCGTTTCCTAGACTACAACAACGACGAACAGTTTATCCTCAACCAGATCGAACAGTGGAACCCCGCCGATCGCGAAGGTTACCAACGGTTCATGTCCACAACGAAAGCGATCTTTGAAAAAGGCTTCATTGAGCTGGCCGACAAGCCATTTCTCTCCGTCACCGATATGATCCGTGTGGTGCCAGACCTGCTGCGCTTGCAGTCGCACAAAACGGTGTACAAATATGCCTCCCAATTCATCGAAAACGACTTTCTGCGCCGCTGCTTCTCTTTCCATCCGCTGCTGGTAGGCGGCAACCCCTTCGATACCACCTCCATCTACGCCATGATCCATTACCTGGAGCGAGAGTGGGGCGTGCATTACGTGATGGGCGGCACCGGGGCGCTGGTACGGGCGTTGGGGCGGCTCATTGAGGAGCTGGACGGCCGTTTCCACCTCAACGCGGAAGTAGATGAAATTTTGGTAGACAGCCGTACCCGCCGGGCCACCGGCATCCGCCTAAAAGATGGCACCATACACCACGCTGACCACGTCATCTCCAATGCCGACGTGGCTTTCACATACACTCAGCTCATCGACAGGAAAAACCGCAGTCTGCGCAATTCGGACTTCCGCTACAACCACCTGACGCGCTACAGCATGTCCCTGTTTGTTCTCTACTTTGGCACCAAAAAGCGGTACAACGACGGCCGTTTGGCCCACCACAACATCATCCTCAGCGAACGATACAAAGGGCTGCTGCAAGACATTTTCAAAAACAAGCAGCTGGCCGACGACTTTTCGCTCTACCTGCACATGCCAACCCTCACAGATCCCGGCATTGCGCCGGAAGGCCACGAAGGATTCTATGTGCTTTCCCCGGTGCCGCACCTGGGCGCTGGTATCGACTGGGCCGAAGCAGCCACACCCTACCGTAACGCCATCATGCAGTTTTTGGAAGACAATTACCTGCCCGACCTGCAGGCCAATCTGGTCACCGAACATTTCATCGACCCCCGGCACTTCAAGGGCACGCTCAACAGCCAGCTTGGCTCCGCCTTCTCGGTAGAGCCCATCCTGACCCAGTCGGCCTGGTTCCGCCCCCACAACCGCTCTGAAGACATCCACAATCTCTACTTTGTAGGCGCAGGCACCCACCCCGGCGCGGGCCTGCCCGGCGTGCTTTCCTCCAGCAAAATTGCTGAGGACTTGATTGTGGGTGCACCCGTGGTAGAGGGGAATTGGTAAACAGTATTCAGTATTCAGTATTCAGTAAGCAGTATTCAGTAAACTGTTTACTGCTTACTGAATACGGACCAGCGACCTCAAACAAATGACTTACTTCTCCTTCCTTACCTTCTTTCTGGGCATACCAATTGTGATCATGTTCGCCGTCACCTGGTGGGAGGGGCGGCAAGGGCGCGTACTGCCCCGGCGCTTTGCCAACTATTCCGCGTGGGCTATCTTGCTGCTGCACCTTGGACTGGCGCTGCTGTACACCACGCCGTGGGATAACTACCTGGTAGCCACTTCCGTCTGGTGGTACGACCCGGCTAAGGTGACGGGCGTTACGTTGGGCTACGTGCCCATCGAGGAGTACACGTTTTTTCTGGTGCAGCCCATTTTAACCGGTCTGTGGCTGCTCTTTTGGCTGCGGCGGCAGCCGGATGTGGTGGAAGCTGGCTGGGAAAACGGCCGTCTACGCCACGCCGCTCTGATCACACTGACAATCCTCTGGCTCAGCATGGCTGCCATCCTGGCCACAGGCTGGCAGCCGGGAACCTATCTGGCCCTCATCCTGGTGTGGGCACTGCTGCCCATCATGCTGCAAGTTGGCTTTGGCGGCGACATCTTGTGGCGTCATCGCCGCGTGGTGCTGCTGGGGCTGGTGCCCGTCACGCTGTTCCTGGCTGCGGCCGACGCCCTGGCCATCGCCGACGGCATCTGGACCATCGATCCGGCCCAGTCGCTCAACTGGCTCATTGGCGGCATCCTGCCCTTCGAAGAGTTTCTCTTCTTTCTCATTACCAACACGCTGGTTGTCTTTGGCATGACTCTCTTCCTGGCCGCGGAAAGCCAGGCGCGGCTGGCGCAGCTGAAAGAGACCCTGGCTCAGCGACGCGCCAGCGGGTTGCCTGTAGCGAGTGAAAAGTGAGAAGTAAAAAGTGAAAAGTGAGCGGGTAGAAAACAAGACTAACGGGCTCAACCGGAGCTTACTGATCACTGGCCACCGAGCACTGATTACTGCTCACCGATTACTGCTCACTGATCACCTATTACTGAATACCCTCATCATCGTCTGGGTGCTGGCGATGATCAGCCTGCCCATCATGAGCTGGATTTGGGGTGAAGCCGTGCTGCCGCTGGGGCTGACGCTGGGCGTGGTGCTGCAAGCAACGGCCGTATTTGCCATTCTGCTCACCCAGTGGGGCTGGCGAATAACGGGAATAACGGCCGTTAGCCTTTTCAGCCTTACGCTTTTCATTGAATGGCTTGGCTCCACGACCGGATTTCCCTTCGGCAGCTACAGCTACACGGCGCTCATGCAGCCGCAAATTGCCCACGTCCCCGTTCTCATACCGCTGGCCTGGTTCATGATGCTGCCCTGCGCCTGGGCAGTTGCCGGGCAGGTGCAGGCACAGTTTCCGGCTCGATGGGCACAAAACCGCTGGCTCTACGCAATGCTGGCCGGGCTGGCCTTCACCGCCTGGGATCTATTTCTGGACCCGCAGATGGTGGCCTGGAGGCTGTGGATTTGGGACGATCCCGGCGGCTATTTTGGCATTCCCTGGAGCAATTATTTAGGCTGGTGGGGAACGGCCGTTCTTCTCACCGCCCTCATCCAACCAAAAAATTTACCCGTCAAGCCCCTG
>JBHIWP010000326.1:0-6941 GCA_041987425.1 Promineifilaceae bacterium (SeqCode)
ACCATTCACCAAACGCAACTGGACTCGGCCGTCAGCCATCGCCAGTTTCTCCTGCGTCTGGACCACGAACTCAAAAATCCCCTCACTACGCTGCAAGTCGAGGTCGCCAACCTCGACTCTGCCCGTACAGCACTATCTGAAGAAAATGAAGCAGAACATCATCATTCAACTCACCGCGTTAAAGAACAGGTGGCTCGCCTGAACGACCTTGTCATCCAGCTCCGCAAACTGGCTGAACTTGAAACACGGCCGTTCGAAGACGAACCAGTGGACCTGGACGAACTCCTCAACGATCTCATTACCGAATTCCAATTGACCCCGGCTGGGATGGCTCGCACGATTACTCTCAACCTGCCACAAATCCCCTGGCGGCTCCCCAAAGTGCGCGGAGACGCTGACCTGCTCTATCTTGCACTGCACAACGTGATGGGAAACGCCGTCAAATACACCCGCCCCGGCGACACTATTCAAGCTCGCGCTTTTGAAGATGGTCAGCAGGTCATTGTTGAAATTGTAGATACCGGTCCTGGTATGTTAGAGGAAGAGCAAGCGCACGTTTGGGAAGAGTTGTTTCGAGGCAAAAGCGCCCGCGGAACGCCCGGGAGCGGGCTGGGGCTGACTCTTGTCAAGACCATTATCGAACGCCACGCAGGGCAGGTGGTCTTCCGCAGCCGGGCTGAACAAGGAACTGTCGTGACCTTTCGCCTGCCATCCTACAACTGAACTATTCGGAGTTTCATCAGATTGTGTAACAAACCTGTTACAGCTAAAGCATACGCCTGAAACATCCACTCGATAAGATTAGCACTGTTCAGCGATCAAACAAACCGCTGGACAAATCTAATCTTTTCGAGCCAGGAGGCTTAAAATGAAACCCAATCTTTCTGTTAAATTGTTTCTCTTATTTCTGGTGCTGGCTGTCCTCACCGCCTGCACCCCCAGCGAGGGCGTATTTGAAGTAGATGTTCAACCTGCTTCTGACCTTCAGCAGAACCAGGCTGTTGAAACAACGCCTGAACTCGTCGTTGGCCCGGCCCCTCTAGAAGATGCCAAGGCCATTGCCCTCGCGATTTTAGGTGGTTCCATAACGAATGTGATGGAGTATGTTGAACTGATAACAATTCCCTGCACAACTTTAGATGGCCTGGGTGGTCCTCCCCAGTGTACCGAAGGCGAACCGGAAGGCACGGAGGTGACCGTCTTTCCTTTAGGCGGCGCAGAAGGTTCTTTCGTGCGCCAGGATGATATAGAGGAATCCTTTGCCTTCAACCTGACTGTCAAAAATCTTTATGCTGTTTATAACGTAACGCCATCGCCCCAACTCGAATCATATATTCCCCCGGGTGAAATCGCCCTGCTTTTCGAACGAGAAGTGAACGACTTTCCCGTGCCTGTTACAGCCTTGATCCAGGACGGCAAACTCGTTGGGCTCAATTTTGCTATCGGTGTATCGTCCGAAGACATTCTGAAAGAGATTCCCGTGGCTGATATCCTGGTGGCCCCGCAAGAAGTTGATGCCTGGCTGGGACTCCCCGATAGCCTGATCCCTACCCGACCAGCAGAAGACACGTCCGCACCCGCACAGGAAGAAGTCCCTGCACCAGAAGACGTCTCTGAACCTGAACAGGATGAAGCCCCTGTACCAACCGAATCTGATACGGTTATCACCAGCTCACGCACGGCAGGCAGTAACCCCGGCTGGGACCTCTACACCGTTCCTGCACTGGGCTACTCCTTCGAACTCCCAGAGACCTGGCGCGTAGACGAATCTCATTGGAATGAATCTTTCCATGGTATCTACGTCTACCCACCGGATAGTGACCCCAATCTGGTATACCTTTTTGTTGCGACAGATTCTCGTGGTATTGAAGAAGTGGAAACCATCTATCGAGACAGTTCTGGACAGGTAGCTCCCTATTTTTTCGCTGGTCAAAACGGATTTCAGGTAACTTACACCGATTATCCTCGGATCGAGTTTCTTATTCCATACAAGGATACGGTGATTGTTCTGGGAACGGATGAGCATGACATGCCGGAAATTCAGCTAATCTTAGAAAGTTTCCAAATTTCACTTCCTGCGCAAACAGACAGCACTCCTGTTGGGCAGGAACCAGCCCCCGAAGAAATCGCCTTCGAAGATTTGCCAGCGCTCGTTATGGCTGCCAGCCAGCCGGAAACTTTATTCACTTCCGTTTCCCCCGACGGCAACTGGCAAGCAGACATCATCCGCTACGACTGTGTGCTGGTGGACCCCGCCAGCGGCAGTGAAAATGCCTACGAACAGCTCATCATCACCCACCTGAGTGATGGCGTTAAAACCGTCAGTGCAGAACAACTGCAATACTGTGGCGGCATGGGCTCCTACGGTTTCAATGACCTTTATTGGTCCAATAGCAGCCAGTATTATTACTTCGACGAAGTCCGTGTCTTCAGCGGCCCCGATGGTATGGCTTGTGGCCTCCTCAACACCGGCTTTTCCCGCATCAACGTTGAAACTAGCGTTCGGGAATATTTGCCAGGCAACGGCACAGTGTTTATTGACAACGGCATCCTCGTCGGGTGGACAGACCAGCAAATCGTTCTCACCCTGCTGGATGGCGATGAAATCAGGCGCACGCCCTTTGCAATTCAGGGGTATACGCTCCAGTCTATGCAGATGTCCCCTGCAGGTGCCCGCTTTGCCTATACTCTGTCAGAAAGCTGTGACCCGGCACAGGGCAACACCGCCATCGTCCTCTATAATCTTGCGGACAACAGCCAAACCATACTGGCGGAGTCCGCTGCATCTGGATATCGTTATGCCCAATGGGAAAGCCCCACCCAGCTCATGATGTTGGACACCAACGGCTACCAATGGCTTTACAATCTGGAAACTGGCGAACTCACCGGCCCAAATATGAGTGAATGAAATGACAAAAATTATTCTGAGTGGTTACATTGTTGGTCCTGAGAGTGATCTAGAAAAAGTATGTAATGTAGAAAGAAAGTATTCTATTAGAGAGGCTAACTCTGTTGTAAAATAGTAGATTGAGCAAATTTGCTCTGAAGAATATTATCAAGTTTTATCACAAGACAGGAGAATAAATAGTGGACGGTGAAGCCTCTACCAAGAAACAAGCGCTCCAGGCCGTCTTTGACCGAGCGGCCGTTACGTATGGAGACATTCGCTACTTTCCACCCTTCGGTCAGTGGCTGGTAGAGACGGCGCAAGTCCCTATTGGGGCAAGCGTGCTGGATGTGGCTTGTGGGCGTGGCGCCGTGCTTTTTCCGGCTGCAGAACAAGTCGGGGCCAGCGGACAGGTCATCGGCATTGACTTGTCTGAGGGCATGGTGCAAGAAACAAGCGTTGTCATCCAGCAACTCGGTCTGAGGCAGGCAAAGACCCAGCAAATGGATGCCGAGAAGCTTCAGTTTCCCGACGCCTTCTTCGATTATGTTCTATGTGGCTTCTCGCTCCAATTCTTTCCTCATCTCCAGCAAACTTTGTCCGAGTTTAGGCGTGTTCTCAAACCGAAAGGGCGGGTCGCCGTCACCACTTGGGGCGAGGAAGATAGCAGCTGGGGTTGGTTTGATGACCTGCGCGCTGCATACCAGGCGGTCGTAAAGTTGAGTTCACAGAGCCTTGATACACGTGAGGCTCTTTTGACCCAGTTCGGCCAGGCCGGGTTCGTAAATATACAGATCAGCACAACAGAGATGGACGTTGTTTATGATACTGAAGATGAATGGTGGAATATGCAATGGTCCATCTCTGGGCGAGCAGGCTTGGAGCGATTAGAGCCGAAGCGGCTGGAGCAGTTCAAGGCGGAAGTGTTCGAGCGAATGCAAGCTCTGAGGCAGGCCGACGGTTTTCATGATCGATTGCAAGCGCACTGCACCTTAGCAGAAAAGCCGTGAGGACTATGTTCACTGATAGTAGCGTTCGCAGAATTGTTATCACTGGTATGTCTGGCACGGGCAAAACGGCCGTTCTCAATGAACTGCGCACGGCCGGGTACACCTGCTTCGACGAACCCGCGCGGAAGATCTTGGAAGCGCGTCTGGCGGGAGAGGGAGAAGGCTTTGGCGCAGCTTTTGTTAAGCTAATGTTGCAGCAGTCTCTTGCTGACTTCAGTGAGGCAGCGACGACCAAAATCGCCTTCTTTGATCGCGGCCTGCCCGACGTCGTTGCCTACGCCATTCGGTTTGACGTTGCGCCCGACGCCTATCGGGCAAAGGCACAAGAACACCGATACGAAGCAAAGGTATTTGTAACCCCGCCCTGGCCGGAAATTTTTAAGCATGATCCATATCGCAGGGCTTCGTATGATGATTACCTCAGGTTTCACGATCTGCTTTTAAAAACGTACGAGGAATTAGGATACTCGCCCATCGACCTGCCGAAGCAAGCGGTCCATGAGCGCGTGGCGTTTATTCGTCGCGCTGTTGAAAACGGCACATAAAGCAGGACGCGGGGGTGGTAACGGCCGTTTACCCCCCCGCTACTCATCCTATTAGTCAGCAAATGTGCCAATGATTGATTACATTGGGTAAAATCCAGGCATGGACAACTTAACTGAAGGAAGCTGGTCGCAAGCAAGCTATACAAAAGCCTATCGATTTGCTGCTGAAGCACACAACGGACAGCTAGTCCCCGGCACAAACCTCCCCTATCTGATGCATCTAAGCTTTGTTAGCATGGAAATCCTGGCCTGTTTAGCCATGGAAAAAAGCCACGACGGTGACCTAGCCGTGCAATGCGCCTTATTGCACGACGTTCTAGAAGACACAGACACCACGTATGCAGAAGTGGAGGCGACCTTTGGCAGCCGGGTGGCGCAAGGTGTACTAGCCCTGACAAAAAACGAATCGCTGCCCAAGGAACAAAGAATGCGCGATAGTTTGGAGCGCATAAGACAGCAGCCGCGAGAGGTCTGGCTGGTCAAGCTGGCCGACAGGATTACAAATTTGGCACCCCCGCCACACTATTGGCAAAAAGATAAGATTGAGCGGTACAGAGAGGAAGCAAAGCTTATCCATCAGTTGCTATGCGAAGCCAGCGACTATTTGAACCAAAGGCTCATGAGCAAAATCGAGGCGTACGAAAGAGGTGAAAGGGGCAAAGATTCAGTGTAAAATTCAATAGGCCAAGGTAGACGCAGAGATTTCGGGCTGCTCCTTGAATTTCCACGGACGCCGCGTGTGGCGTTCCAATGAACGGAGGCGCGATATGAGTCAGCAGGCCATTGACCGGCACGACCGGCAAGCCCCATTTGAACAGATTCTCGATAGGCTTAGAGTTACCCAGCAGCAGTTCCTGGATTTAACCCACAGCATTGGGCACGATGTCGTTACATCCGTCGACGAGGCCCAAACCACCCTTATTCGCCCCAGCAAAATACGCTGGCCATTAACCTACTTCTACCGAATCAACATTGATAAGTTCGACCAAAGTCTGCGACAGGCGATGGACGCGCTGGAGGTGGGCTACTGTTACATGATTAAGCGCAGCGGCAAGATTCTTTACTTCCGTGCGTCTGGCTGGGCGCGGGCGGGAAACGATGGCCCAATTGCCTGGGGGCTGCACATTCCCATGAATATGGCCAGCATCAGCAAGTTCGTAACGGCCGTTGCCCTCGTGAAACTTTTCCGGGATTCCGGTATGTCCCTCAAAACCCCGATCGCCGGCTTCTTACCACAATATTGGCCGCAGGCAACGACCGTGGCCGGCATCACCTTTCGCGACCTGCTGCGGCATGAAGCTGGCCTGGGCTCGACCATCCCCGGTACGGGCAACGGTGATTTTGCCGAGGCCAAAAGCGAGATCGCCAGCGGACCATCCACAAGCATCAGGGGTGCTTTCACCTATAAAAACGTCAACTTTGCGCTCCTGCGCATCCTGTTTGCCACGCTCACAGGAACGCTAGATCCTTCATTCAGGTGGCCGCTGGGTCTCGGTATCGCAGACGATGCGTTTTGGGATGCAGCTTCGGCCATTGCTTACCAGAATTACGTTAATGACAATGTCTTTACCCCGGCGCTGGTCCAATCCCGTGATTTCTCCGCCGACGAAAAGGCGGCGCTCGCCTACGCCACCCCGCCAGCTGCGCCAGGTGCCCCCATTGTTGATGGCCCGGGCGGCTCGGGGCAGAGCGGCTGGCACCTGAGCATTGGCGACCTTGCCCGGCTGCTCGATGAGTTCCGCCGGGGCAGCATCATGGAAAAATGGCGGGCGCAGCAGGTGCTGACAAACATGTACGGCCTGGATCTGCCGCTTACGACCAATGCCGGGGATGTTTATACCAAAGGCGGGCGCAAACTTATGGGATCACAGGGGATGGATTCGGCCATCTACCTGATGCCCGGTAATGTCAATCTGGCGATCTACGTTAATTCGTGGGATGGCACGCAGCCAGGCCACCTCAGCGGCATTCCCAACCTTATCCAGGCGAGCGTGGAATTTATTTTCTAGCGGAGAAGATGGGGTGAACCTGCTCGAACAAAGTCCGTGGTGGTTCGTTCCGTTTATCTTGCTAACGATGGTCATGCTCCACGCCATGATGGCGTTTACGGTGAGCCTGCTGGTACAACGGCCGTTGCAAAAGCGGAAACCCATCAGGGCAAACGAGCTGCGGCAGCGCCTTCTCACCCTTAACGAAACCGATGAACATTACCAGATAGACGCCGGGCAAGATTGCGATCTAGAAATCTACTGGAAGCTGGAAGAGGCCGGACCACCCGGCGGACTGGCAATCTATAAAGCCGCATCCGACGGACGCCTGCGTCTACTTCTAGATGAGCAGCGTCACGAACTGCGCGTTAATCAGGTTTCCCGCTCGTATTACTTCTTTCTTGGCCTGGCAGGCAGGCTGCCGCGTCTGCGTGGCTATGCCGCTTTCCACTCCGGGCCGCCAGGGCACGCACTTACAGACGAGATAAGCCGGATTGCGAACCGGGGCGGC
>JBHIWP010000327.1:0-6858 GCA_041987425.1 Promineifilaceae bacterium (SeqCode)
ACAGCAGTGTTGTCATGTCGGTTGTGCCCGGGGCGCTGCGGTCCCAGTTGTAGGTCTTGTGTCCACCCACTTCAATCACGCCAGCATCGTAGTAGGTCGATTGCGGCGTTACGACGCCTGAATCTAGCGCTGCGGCCATAGTAATAAGCTTCATAACAGAGCCGGGTTCGTGCTGCTGGCTTACCGCCGGGTTCAGCAGTATTTTGGGATCCGTGTCGTAAAATTCGGCCGGCGCGTAGCAGGGGGCGTTGGCCATCGCCAGGATGGCGCCCGTTTGGGGATTCATCACAATGATGCTGCCGCTAACGGCCCGGTACTCCTGCAGCGCATTTTGCAGATGTCTTTCAACCATATGCTGTAGGGAGCGATCAATGGTTAGGACCAAATCGGCCCCTTCATGGGCAATAACGCTTTGTTGAGAGGTAAGCGGGGAGATATTGATCAGCGCGCTGGCGGCTTCCCCGGCCAGTTCCCTTTGGTAATAGCCTTCGACGCCGCTGCCGCCATTGCCGTCGAAATCGACATAGCCCAGCGTGTGGCACAGCATCCGCTCTTGTGGGTAAAAGCGGCGAGGAAGGGGATCGATTTGCAGCCCATCGTAAGGGAGGGCGCGCACCAGGTCTGCTACCTCGGCCGAAACGCGACCAGAGAGCAGGACAAAAGATTGGTCGGATTCCAATACGCCCAAAATTTCGTAGCGGGATTGCTGTAAGATGGGGGCCAGAGCAGTGGCTAACTCTTCAGACTCCGTTACCAGCCGGGGAGAAACGCCGATCTGGTAGTCGGCAGTATTTGCTGCCAGCACGGCGTCATTGCGGTCATAAATGGTGCCACGATCCGGCCTGGCAATCACCAAAATTTCATCGCCAGCCCGTTCGGCCCACTCTGGCCCCTGCACTACCTGAAACGCCACAAGCCGCCCCACAATGATGAGCGCGGCAAAAACCAGGAAGGCTACGACCATCCACATTCGTCTTTTTTGGCTACTGTTCACGTGCTTCGCCTCTAATAAAGTCGCTGAACCGATCGCTCAGATAGAGCCAGAGCGCTTCTCTTATGGTTTCGGCCGGTGGCGGAACGGCCGTTACCGTTGGTTCAACTGCCAGCGGATCGGTTTCATCTAACTCAACCGGATAATCCGGCACAATAATGTACTCAATGTCTGCCGGGTTTGCTTCTACAAACCCTAATCGACTTGCCTCTGCTTGCAGTCTGTCTAATGCTTGGGCAGCGGCGATGTCGCGCTCTAAATCGTTGTTTTGCCGTTTTAGTTCCGTGAGCTCGTTCTGCAATATTTGCACCCGGCGGCCCACGGAAGCAATGCGGCTGGCCTGGCTAACGTAAATAGTGCCCAGCAGCGCGGCCAACACCAAAATCACGCCCCAGCCCAGTGCTGCCTGCGCTTCAGAAAGAGCGTTTAAGCGTTTAATCTGTTCTCGCGTTTGCCGTGCCATCATAATCTATACAGTTTGCAAGTTTGCGAGTATGCAAGTTTGCGCGTTATTAAATTCAAATCGCCATCTACTTGCCATTTGCCACTTGCCTACTTCCTCTCAATCACTCTCAACCGGGCGCTGCGGCTGCGGCTGTTTTGGGCAATCTCTTCGGCCGAAGCCTGTACCGCTTTGCGGGTGATGAGCCGAAAGCTGGCCTTGCCGCCACAGGTGCACACGGGCTGTTCGGGCGGGCAGATGCAGTCTTGGCTCATCTGGCGAAAGGTTTGCTTTACAAAGCGATCTTCCAGTGAGTGGAAGCTAATCACGGCCAGACGGCCGTTCTGCCCCAACAACTGTAGCGCAGCCGTGACGCCTGCTTCAACCGTTTCTAACTCCCGGTTCACGGCAATGCGCAGTGCCTGGAATGTTTGGGTGGCGGGGTGAATGCGCCCGCGCCGACGCACCGCTTGGGCAATCTTTTCGGCCAGCTGAGTGGTGGTGGTGAACGGCCGTTCAGCCACAATCATTCGGGCAATCTTGCGACTACTCTTTTCTTCACCATAGCGCCAAAAGATATCTGCCAGGCTTGCTTCATCTAAATTGTTAACCAGGTCAGCGGCCGTTTCCCCTTGGGATGTGTCGAAACGCATATCCAGGGGACCTTCCTTCATAAAGGAAAAGCCGCGTTGAGCATCTTCTAGCTGTCGAGAGGATAGCCCCAGGTCCAGCAAAATGCCATCTACCTCTGTATACCCGTGCTGCGGTGCCAGGTGGCCCATCTGTGTGTAGCTAGCATGAATGTAAGTCACTCGATCACCAAACGGTTCTAGCTGCTTCTGAGCAAAAGCCAACGCTTCTGCATCTTTGTCAAAGACCAAAATGCGCCCAGAGGGCGCAGATTTTTGCAGCAGTTCAGCTGCATGACCGCCTGCCCCCACAGTGCCATCGATGTAGCGGCCGTTTGGCTGTGGCCGCAGCAGGTCCAGTACTTCATCGAACAGAACCGGGATGTGGGAAGCGGTATTCATATGGCCCCCTGAAAACTTAATCAGATCCCCAAATCTTCCCAGCGGGCAGCGTCGCCATCACTTTCAATCGCTTCGCGCACGTCGTTCCATGCTTCCGTGCTCCACAGTTCCAGGTAGTTAAACATGCCAGAGATCACCACATCACTTTCGATCTGGGCGAACTCTCGCAGGTAGGGGGGCAGCAAGATGCGGCCCTGGCGATCTGGTACCAGATCCACCGCACCGGAAAAGACACGTCGCCGGAAAGCACGCACGTCTTCATCTGATAACGGCCGTTGGGCAATGCGTTCAGCCAGCTCTTGCCAGCCATCCATGGGAAACAGCATCAGGTTTTGGTCGAAGCCACGCGTCACCACCAGTCCAGCCGCCAGCAGATTGCGGAATTTTGCCGGAATGGTGATCCGTCCTTTGCTATCAATGGTGTGCGTGTACTCACCTAAAAACATGATTCTTGGCTCTGGCTAAAATTAGAACAATTGTTCTGATCGCTCCATTTTAGCATAGATTTCTGGGATTTTTATGGAATTTTGCACCACAATGCCCCACTTTTAACCACAATAGGCCACAGTATACACCAAAGGCAACATAATGTGAAGTACTGTTTAAACTTTTAAGGTGCTGTTTTGGATGGGGATTTTGGGAAAAAAAAAGCTCCGGGGAGTGCCCGGAGCCGGAAGGAGGAGGAAAACGAGTTGAAAAGCAATTCAGCCTTACGCTTCCTATAATAGTCAACTTTTGCGGCGAAATAAATGGGATGTTCCCCCTATGACGAGGGGACTATCCTTTATCAGCGGCCTGTATGAACGCTATCAACTCATCGATCCGGTTTCGGCGGTACAGATAGTGTAGTAAATCGCGCACTTTAGATTTTTTGCTAGTCATGATGAGCTGCTCCCAATCGACGCCCAGCGCAACGGCCGTTTTCTGCAGCTTCTCCAGGTCATAATGGGCCAGCAAATAGTGTCGCAATATAGTTGGCGGTGACTCCAGCGAAATTTTCTCCAGGCGGGGCAAGGCTTCCGGAGCAGGCGGCGTGAGGATGCGCTCCACCGCCAGGGCTAGCTGGCCCGTCTGGCCACGCTGCTCGGTCAGCTCCATCAGCTTAATGATGAGCGCGTGCATGTCCTGCTGCAGGTTCATCACTTCGTTGTCCTGAATGCCCAAATCAAACAGTAAATCCAGCACATCCTCTCTGCCCAGACGGTCTCGTATTTCCTCATAAATCATTTGCCGATCAAAGGCGGTGCCGGTGGCATCCGTGCCGGGGGTAAAGTGCAGGTCGTGCGACGTGGCCTGTGGCGATGGAGCAGGATTTGTGGCTACGCCCGTTTCTACCCTTGCCTGCCCCGGAATGGCGGCTATGGCTGTTATCGGCTGCAGAAGACCGAGCAGCCAGAAGATGGTGCCCCCAACTAATAAACCGACAACAACATAAAAGAAAAAGCCGAACTGGGCCAGCATATCTTCGCGGTTAAAGGTGCCCAGGAACGTGTCCAGCAAGACGGCCGCCGTGACGGTAAGCAGCCCTACGCCCCAATTGAGAGACGGCCGTCGCCAAAACATGAATAAGAACACGGCCACGATTAAGAACTTTAATATCAGCACAATAAGCATTTTTTTCCTCTAATTACAGAGCAGCCTGACGTAAACTGCTCATAGCCATTTTGATTCTCAAAACAGTTTTTGCAATTTACGTACGCAAGCCGCCAGGTGAAGAAATTGTAACATTGAGCTAAGCAGGTGCAAGAATAGGCGCGTACCGCCCGGCAAATGCTAATGTTGACATAAACCAAAAATGGGTGGTATCATTGCCGCCATGCGCCTAATAAGATCTGGCAAATTACTTTTCTTTTGCTCACTGATCCTGCTGCTTGCTCAGGGGGCCTGCGTGGAGCAACTTCCTTTGCCCACCCTGGCAGCGCCCATTTCACTGCCGCCGCTGCAAGAAGAGTCACTGGCGTTGGCGGTTCCGCCAACGTTCACGCCAGTGGCGGCCACGGCCACCATCGATCCGCGCCTAAACTTTGCCGATAATTCGCCCATGCGGCCGACGCTGACGCCGAGCAACACGCCCATTTTCCCCAGCCGCACGCCTACGCGCACACCCACGCCAACGCCTTCGAACACACCCACACAGACCCCTGTGCCGCCACCGACCACGGTTGGTGGTGGGGGAATTCCCCCATATTTACAGGGTGACCCTAACCGGAGCAAGCTGAGCATTCACGTTATTTTCAACAATGACCCGCGCATTATGGAATTTGTACGCCAGGCGCGGCCTGCGGTTATAAAAGGCGTCGACGATTTTGGTTACCTGGCAGAAGTAGAGCGTGTCTCCCCGAATACGATTATTGTTGCCCGACGTGATGAACTCAATCAGGATTATAGTGGAAACCCGGAAGAAGCTGCGCGCCGTTTTGTGCAGTCGCAGCTGCGCCAGTATCAGCTAAATCCGGCCGTAGATTTTTGGGAAGGGTGGAACGAGCCGGACCCGGGTTTAGACCGTATGGCCTGGTACGCGCGCTTTGAGCAGGAGCGCGTTCGTGAGCTCGCGCGATACGGCTTTCGAGCGGCCGTTGGTGGATTTGCCGCTGGCGTGCCGGAAATTGAAGAGTTTGCTCTCTTTATTCCCGCCATAGAGACTGCTATGCAGTACGGTGGAATTTTAACGCTGCACGAGTACAGTGCACCGGTGATGACTCATGGATATGGCAGTGCCTTACCAGGTTACCCTTATCACGACGATCGCGGAGCGCTCACGTTTCGCTATCGCTGGTTCTACGAAGAGCTGTTGCTGCCTCGTGGGTTGCCTATTCCCCTGGTGATTTCAGAAGCAGGCATTGATGGTATTTTGGGCAACCGGCCGGGGCCGCCGGGCAAGGGATGGGCAGATTTTCAGTCCTATGCTGTGGAGCAAGGATGGGGGCGCACTGGCGTTGAGGCATTTATGAATCAGCTGGCGTGGTATGATATAGGTGTGCGCCAGGATAATTACGTGTTGGGGTTCACCGTGTTTACCGCTGGTCCGGTTGCCCAATGGGGGCCTTATGATATTGGCCCCATTTTGCCCAATATGGCTGATTACGTCCGAAGCCAGGAGTGAGAAGGCGTGCAACCTTTCTTTGACTGAGCCGTATGGTTTACGTTTAAGGGCAAAATGCCTTCAAAACTTTTAAATAGCTACATATTCTAAAGGGATGAGTAATGGAAGAAAAAGAAAAGGGAAAAGAGCCAATCATAGACCTGGAAGCAATTGCTAAGAAGCGTAAAGATCCAGGTTTTTTTCTTGAAGTGTGGCAGCAGGCGCGCTTAGTTTATTATTTGGTGCGCGATCCTGAAGTGCCTTTTTACTTAAAGCTGGTGCCGTTTGCGGCCGTTCTGTATTTGCTCTGGCCGATAGACTTCTTGCCCGATATGTTTATTGGTTTGGGCCAGCTAGATGACCTGACGGCGCTGCTCGTTAGCTCCAAGGTGTTTATTGAGATGGCTCCGCCACACGTGGTGGGTCGCTACATGGAGCAAATTCGAGAAAGTGATGGTTTGGGGATAGAGAAGGATGTAAAGAACAAGATTGTAATTGATCCTCAGCCAGACTTGAAGGGCAAAGAATAAGAGCAGTTCTGCTTTTTACAATTTTTATAATATGGAAGCGTGGCCCGGCATTATTGTAATGCCGGGTTTTTTATTAGATCAACCCTAACGATTCTAAAAGCAAATCCCCGCCAACTGCATACATGAAAATGATAAAACCGCAGCAGCAAAGCAGAAGAATAACGGCCGTAATGGCAATAATCGTGTTCCGTCGCTTTTGTTTGGCTGCTTCATCTTCCATTGGAGTAGGCACTAGCGGCGTGCCAGGTGGCGGCGGGGTAAACGGCGGTGAGGGATCCGGCTCCCAACCGGCAGGAGGTTCCGGCTCCTCGTCAAAATGGGGCAGCTGTGACGCAGCCGCCTCCCATTCGTCATTTTCTTCGTTTTCATCCACGTTGGCGCCCTGGTGAACCATCTGCCCCAGGCCGCTTTGGTCCACCATCGTCGCTTCCATAAGGTTGCCCGTAGGCACAACTTCATAGAGCAACGTTACGCCACTGCCCATGCTGATGGTAAAGCCAGGCTGCAAATCGACCGGTTCAGCCTCCAGACGCTGCCCGTTTACAAAGGTGCCGTTTGTGCTGCCCAAATCTTGAACCTGGTAGCCTGTTTCTGTTTGGGTAAAACGGGCGTGTTGTCGCGAGACTTCTGGATCGTTCAGTATTACATCGGAGACTGGATCGCGCCCGACGGTAAGAGAGATGGTTTCCAGTAAGAACGTTTCGCCGACTTTGGGACCTTTGCGGACAGTGAGCTGGTAGAGAGTTTCTGACACGGCCGTTTCCTTTAGATGGGCTTGAACG
>JBHIWP010000328.1:0-6850 GCA_041987425.1 Promineifilaceae bacterium (SeqCode)
AAATGATTCCGTGCTAGACGTGCTGCACCGGGTGAAGTGGGAGCAGGACGGCACGCTCTCGCTGCGCCGCTCCTGCGCGCATGGCGTCTGCGGCTCGGATGCCGTTCGCATTAACGGCGCCAACGCTTTGGCCTGCAAGACATTGGTGGCCCGCCTGGCCAAGGAAGGCAGCAATGAGGCCAAAATTCAGGTGGAGCCTATCTTGGGGATGCGCGTTCTAAAAGATTTGATCGTAGATATGGAGCCGTTTTTTGAACATTATCGGTCTGTAATGCCTTATTTTGTGAACGATAACCCCGTGCCGGAAAACGGCCGTGAGCGGCTGCAATCTCCAGAAGACCGGGCACGTTTCGACGATACGACCAAATGTATTCTTTGCGCGGCCTGCACCAGCGCCTGCCCCAGCTTCTGGGCGAACGAAAGGTACATCGGTCCCGCTGCCATCGTCCAGGCCCATCGCTTCATCTTCGACTCGCGTGACCAGGCACACAATGAACGTCTCAACGCCGTCGGAGACACAATGGGCGTCTGGCGCTGTCGCACCATCTTCAACTGCACCAATGCCTGCCCGCGCGATATTGAAGTTACCAAGGCCATTGCGGAAGTAAAACTGGCGCTTACGTCCGATGAACTTTAATCTAACAAGGTTGACTCTGCCTCAATAAGCAGGCAGAGTCAAAACCGAATAAAAAGTACAACTTCTAAATTGGGCCAATCTCAGAGATTGGCCCAATTTTTGTTGAAAAGTTTGTCGTGTCAACTGTTTCCCCGGTTGTAATCCCCGCCATCCTGGCTTATACTCACACAAATCCTCAATCAAAGTACCCCACGTCGCTCTCCCATTTAACTCTCGGAGGGAACAATGGCAAGCTTAAGCGAAGTTCGAGCAGCAAAAGCGGCGCATACGGCCGTACTTATGGATCTGCCCAACGTCATTGGTGTTGGTATTGGGCGGCAAATTGTCGGTAATGTGCAGACGGATGAACTGTGTCTCTCTGTGCTGGTGGCTGATAAAATTGCCATCGAGGGGCTGCCGCCAGGAGCGCTGGTGCCCTCTCAATTGGGCAATGTACCTACAGACGTGGTGCAAGTGGGCGTTATCCGGGCCGATCAAGCACCAACCGACAAATTTCGGCCCGCGCCAGGTGGCGTAAGCATCGGCCATTATCAGATTTCGGCCGGTACTCTGGGCTGCATTGTCCGCGACCGAACCACAGGCGACCGGCTAATCCTCTCTAACAACCATGTTTTGGCTAACAGCAACGACGCCACCGCAGGAGATCCCATCATCCAACCCGGTGGGGCAGACGGTGGAACCGTCGCCGAGGACCTCATTGCCCGGTTGGAACGATTCTGCACCATTGACTTTGGCACCACGCCAGGCTCAGATTGTGGCTTTGCTTCAGCCTATGCTGGCTTTGGTAACGCCATTGCCAGCCTGCTTGGCTCGAAGCATCGCCTGAGCGTACTTCAGGCTACGCCCCAGGCTGCGAATTTGGTAGATGCGGCCGTTGCCCGGCCTATAAACGACGCCGACGTGCTGGATGAGATCTTGAACATTGGTGAAGTTTCCGGCACAAAAGACGGCACGCTGGGCATGCAGATCCGTAAGTCCGGGCGCACCACGGGATTTACCACCGGCGTTATCAACACCATAGAAGCCACCGTCAATGTAAACTATGGTTTGGGCAAGGTAGCAACCTTCGAAAATCAGTTTATCGCCGGACCTATATCTGAAGGAGGCGATTCTGGTTCGCTTATCGTGGCGGCCGACTCACAAGAGGCAGTTGGGCTGCTCTTTGCCGGTTCCACGCAATCCACCATATTCAGCCCTATCCAGGCCGTACTAGACTGTTTAAACGTGGAGATTTAGCCCATGAGCCAGCAACAGGAAACGATTGAACGTATTCAGGCGGTTAAGTCAGAACATGAGGCGGCGCTGCTAGCTAAGGCCAACGTTGTAGGCGTCGGCATTGGCTTTCGCCAACAGCAGAATATTCGTACTGATGACATTGTGCTGGTAGTGATGGTAGAAAAGAAGGTCCCGCGCAGCCAGCTTGCCCCCGAAGACATTGTTCCCAGCCAAATAGATGGGGTGGCGGTGGACGTACAAGAAGTTGGCCAAATTACTCCGCAATAACAAAAGGGATGGAAAACGGCCGTTACCGCACTGATAGGCAAACTAAAGACACGCCTTCTAACAGCAAAAAGGGGGCTGGAACTTTTTCCAACCCCCTTACTTTTACGTTACTTAGCGATGAACGCTATTTATTTTAGAAGTTTAGTAGCGTACGCGCTCGCGCTCGATTTGGTCCGTTGTGTAGGGGTCTGATTCAGGATCATAAGCGGTCCAACCCTCATCTCGCCATCGGTCTGCGCGGGTATCGAGGTCAACCGGATTATAACCGTCTAAAATGTTCTCTACTCGGTCGGCCATATTGTCATCCACGTGGACCGTTACCAGCGTACCGCCACGACGGACACCTTCGGCATAGTAGCCTGCATAGTCCTCATCAACACCCAGGTCAATAAGGGCACCAACGATACCGCCGGTAGCTGCACCAATGCCAGCGCCCGCAACGGCCGCTGCAATAGGTCCTGCTGCAACGATGGGTCCAACACCAGGGATGGCCAGAGCAGCCAGGCCCACCAGCAGACCGCCCACACCACCTATCAAGGCACCAGACGCGGCACCTTCCAGACTGTCATCAGCGGGCAAATCAAACTCACGACCATGATAGTCTACATATTCACCAGCGGCGTCGCTGGCTACCATACTAATATCACCCCGCAGAACACCGCTGTCTGTCAAGGCACGAACAGCACTTACTGCATCTGATCTGTTATCAAACAAGGCACTTACTGTAGTTTTCATCTTACTAATCTCCTTATTTCTTTATTTACAAGGTTAACATAGCAAGAGGTTACTTAAGTCGGTAATTTCAGTGGCAAAATCGTTTGTAACCATCTTTTCTACATGCCCCATAGTAAAGACGAAAACGTAAATGACCGCTATGTGTAAGGATATAGAACGGGGAGATATTCGTTTATGTACCTCAAACGGCTCTCTGTCTGGAGCTGCTCCTGTGCTCCACCAGCACCCAAAATAGACCCTCCGGCCGCAAGACCAGCTCGCGCACTTCATTGCTGGGCAGCATAATCAGTACGTGACGGCCGTTTTCATCCACCCACTGTCGCCCCTGCCCCACGGGCCGCCAACGGCCGTTCAGCAACACACTTTTCACTTGAACAGACCCATCTGGGCTAAAACGACAATCCACCCCAACTGTTTTCATCAAATAAACCCTTTGAACAAGCGTAATCGAGTTATTTGCCCACTAACCCAATCACATATAACTGTTAACTCGCTCACTTCTCACTTATTCTTCCGCCAGAACCAGGCCAGCTTGCGATACTTCACCCATTCATAGTAGGTCATGTACAGACTCAAGCGCAAGCCGTGCAGGCCGTCTTTATAGCCGTTTAAGGTAATAAATCGCCAGTAAAAGTGGCGCAGCGGCTGCAAAATGAAGTTGTGTGGCTTTGGCTTTATGCCCGCGTCGTACAGAATTCGGGCATCATAGCTGGTATAAGCCCGCTGTTTGGCTCGAAAATGAGTGATGTCACGATAGTTGTGGTGGATAAGCGGCCGTTTCAAATAGCCGATCCCCCCGTCCACCACGGCAATCTCATGCACGGGACGCTCATAGCGCACATAGCCCTGCTTAAACAGGCGCAGTTGATGATCAGGGAACCAGCCCGCCCCCAACGTGAGCTGATCAAAAATATAGTTGTGGCGCGGCACGTACCAGCCACGTTCTGGCCGCTCTGCCATCACCTGCCGAACCTCTTCTCCCAGTTCAGGCGTCCCCCGTTCATCAGCATCCACAAAGAAGACCCAATCCGTTTGCAGGCAGTCTAACGCCGCGTTGCGCTGCTGGGCATAATTTTCAAATTTGGACTGAATCAGTTCCGCGCCAGCAGCCTGGGCCAGGACGGCCGTATCATCCTGGCTATACGAATCGAACACCACTACCCGGTCGGCCCAATCTAGTGAGCGCACACAAGCTTCAATGTGGCTGGCTTCGTTCAGGGTAAGAATAACGGCCGTTAATTCTTGTTCAGCTGCAGTCATGGAGGAGTTGTATCAAAGATTGTGTCATTTGAACAGCAGAAGCGGTTTAAGAACCGGCCCTGCTGCTAAATGTCTCGCCAAATTTGGATAACGGTTTCGTACGCCTGCTTCATCTGTGGGTCTGCTGCTTTCTTGGCACGATAATGCATGGCTAGCTGAACCATTTTGCTGGCGACCAGCAACTTCATACGGCCGTACATCTCAGCATAAAGCCGGGCCCGGCTTTGCCACAAGTTAACCACCGACGTGGCCGGTACCTGGCGGGTGCTCTCACCACCATAATGCACAATTTCTGCCGCAGGAACCACGTAAATGCGCCAGCCCGCCGCGCGAATGCGCCAGCTCCAGTCAATCTCCTCACAGTACATGTGAAACGACTCATCAAAGCCGTGGGTGGCTTCCGCTACGTCGGCACGCACCATCATCGTAGCCCCCAGTGGATGGTCGATGGCAAATGGCTCACCGCCCCGCGCCAGTCGTGACTGCGGGTAACGGCCGTTCCAGCGGCTCTCATAAAACCGGGCAGGCAGTGGAAACAGGTCAAAGGCCAGCTGCCGCAAACCGGGGAAGTAAAAGGCGCTGTGCTGGAAACGGCCGTCGCCATACACCAGCCGCGCTCCAACCATACCGCCATCCGGGTATGCTTCCAGCGCATTAATCAACGCCGTCAGCGCCCCAGGCTGCACCTTGGTATCCGGGTTTAGCAAAAAGTAGTAGCGCGGCGCGTACTTTTTAGCTGCCGCCATCCCCTGGTTGTTGGCCGCGCCAAAACCAGCGTTATGCTCATTGACAATAAGGTGAACGTTGGGAAACAAGGATTGAACCAAAGCGGCCGTACCGTCGGTAGAGGCATTGTCCACCACCCACACTTCGCCCCGCAGCCGGGATCGCTGCAAATCGGCAAACACCGAGCGCAGGCACTGCACTAGGTAATCCCGCACGTTCCAACTGACAATAATAACGGCTACATCAATCATATCTTTTCGAAAGCAGGTCACTGGGTAATTGCAGTTTAAGTTGATAATCAGGTAACTGGAAACAACGAATTATTCAGAACACAGATGACGCGGATGATACGGATTCTCGCAGATTTTTACCCAGATTTAGTGCTAATCCGTGTTATCTGTGGTCTATTTCTAGAGGTTGCTAGAGAATTACCTGTTGTATTGACTAATTACCCAATTACTGTAATACAAACAATTACCGGTGTTAATTTACTCAATGAATAAAAGCGCTTCATCGTTCCAGCCCAGCGTGTCGATGACAAAGTGGAGCGGATCGTAGCTAGCGGGCACGGCCGTTTCCAGCCCCGTCCAGCCATAAAAATCGAGCGCACAAAGCGACTCAGCACACGCTTCCGATTCTGCAAATTCAGTCAACAATGGCCCCAGCTGCTGCGCCAGGCCAAAAGGAAATGCCGCGCCAACGGCCACCGAATCGGCCGGAATCGGCGCGCTCAGGGTTAAAATACGCGTCTCGTTAAAAATGTTGCGGGCCGTGTCGAATACGCCAGAACGGGCGTCTCGTACGCGGTAACCACCATTTTCCGGGCGCGCCCGCACCACCACAAAACCAATGCCGCTGCGGCTGGGCGATACGCCAGCCTGCCGCCAAATCTCCGGGTCATCCTCGCCGAACACCCATTCCCGCTCCTCATAGGGCAAAATGGGCGGCCAATAGGTGCCGCTGGCAAAATCAACCTCGCCATTCAACACCGCCAGCATAGCCGTGTTATCGCCTGGGAGCGAAACAATTTCGGCCGGTTCAATTCCCTCTGCTGCCAGCAAGGCTTGAAAATAGTAGTTGTTGGGCAAGCTGGTTTCGCTGGGAACTGCCCAGCGCTTGCCGTCCAGATCCGCCAGCGTTTCAATCTCGCTGTCGCTGCGCACGACGAGCATGCTTGCCTGCCAGGAAAGGCCGTTGTTTTGCACGGCCGTACTCACTACCTGCGCTCCACACTGACGCTCAGCCATCGCTACACCCAGGGCTGTTAAAAAGCCAACGGTTTCTGCCGGGGCCGCACACATCAGCTCAATAATTCGCTGTTCGTTGTCCACAATGCCCACCTGGAACTGCTGACCGGTTTGCTGGGCGAGCCAGCGGGCCAAAACCTGAGCCCGGCTGCTGATCACATCTGTATCTGCCACAGGCGCAAACAAGAGCTGAAACGGCCGTTCCGCTGAACCAGGTAGCGGCCGTTCGCTTATCAACGGTTGGGTCACCGTTACCGTTTGGGTAACAATGCGGGTAACCTCTACCTCGATGGCTGTTGTGGGTGCGGGACTCGATACGGCCGTAACCCCTGGCATCAGCCGCGTGACCTCCACTACCGTGGGAGCGGCAGCACAGGCAGCCAGCAGACCAACAGAAATAAAGATCAAGCCCCACAAATGTCGCATTGTGCCCGTCCCAAAAAAAGAGGCTGCCGCACAGTTGGGCAACCTCCTGTTAACCGTTTGTAGTTTACCGTGCTGGCTACCGCCCGCCAATCAAATTTTCCCGGGGTTAAGCCACGGCTAACCAAACAGTTAGTTACCTTCTACCGGCCACTCCGGCACTTCGCGAGGGGCACACTCCGGGCGGTTTGCATCATCGGGCACGTCCACCGTAATCGCCTGCGTATCAATGCGTTCATTAAAGCGCACGACCTGAAGATCTTGTTGGCCTAGTCAAAACAATGGGCTTCAAGGTTTTATCTGAAGTTGAATTTGAAGC
>JBHIWP010000329.1:0-6849 GCA_041987425.1 Promineifilaceae bacterium (SeqCode)
ACAAAGGCCCTTTCTGGCAGTTCGGGATGAGGAATGGTTAACTTTTCGGTTTCAATTATATGGTTGGCGTAAAAAAGGAGGTCGATATCAATGAGGCGGGGTCCCCAGCGCTCCCCTGACACACGTCCGATTTCTTTTTCCAGGCTTTTGAGGAGAGCAAGTAACTCTTTGGGGGGCAAATCGGTGCTGGCAGACAGGCACATGTTCAAAAAGTCTGGCTGGTCCGTCAGACCCCAGGGCGGGGTCTGGTAAATGGGGGATACGGCCGTAACCGCAAGCTTGCTGGCTAAGCCGGAGACTGCCGCCCGCAAATTAGCTGCGCGATCTCCCAAATTTGTCCCCAATCCCAGATAAACTGTGTGCATAGTGGCCCGTTGTTAACTTTAGTTAAATCTTACAAAATGTGGCCGTGTCTCACGGTGCAAAGTTTATAACACAGCGCGTCATTAGTGTCAATACTCAAACAAGCAGATTAGAGAATCGTATTTATTTTTTCCTGCTACACAAGAGGAGAACTGTACTGAAAGGAAGCTAGCTTTTTAATAAGGTAAGCTTGCCGGGCAAAATTTGGTATTCAATTTGCGTAGCCGCCTCCGCCACTATCTCGCCGTCGGCGTGGATGGGGGTGCCTGGCGTGCTGGTAATGCTGATGTGGCGGGTACGGCCGTACACCACCTGCGGATGAAAAATATGCGTCTTGCAGAACAGCCGCAGCAAGATAGCCAGCACCGTCAGCTTGGGCACCTTGGGAGCAAAGACAAAATCAAAGAGGCCATCGTCTACGGCCGCGTTTGGCGCCATATAAAAACCACCCGTGCGCGGCCCATTGCACACAGACAATAAGTAAGTTGGGCCCGTGTGGCTGCCATCATCCCACTGCACCTGCATATCCCACGCCTTCAGCTTCACCAGACCACGCACCAAAGCCACCACGTAGCGCAGTTCGCCAGACAACCGCTTCATGCGAATATTTTCCAGGGTAATCATCGGCTCCATTGCTACCGCACAGTTGTTGATGAAAAAGTGATCGTTAATGCGCCCGGCATCAATCTGGCGCGTGCGCCCTGCGGCGATAATTTGCGCCGCCGCCTCTAAGTCGCGAGGCAGCCCAACCATGTCGCTAAAGTCGTTGGCCGTGCCAATGGGCATGACGCCAAAAGGCACCGTTGGGCCCTCTCCAGCTGCCCGCAGCAGGCCGTTAGCCACTTCGCTGAGGGTGCCGTCCCCCCCGGCTGCCACCACTGCATCATACCCTTCGGCAACGGCCGCTTCCGCCAGAGCAATGCCTTCACCTGCTTTTTCTGTCGAGACGATGTCTGGAGACAGGTCAACGGCCGCAAAGGCTGCCCGTACTTCATCAAGCCGCGCTTTGGCTCGCCAACGGTTGGCGTATGGATTCAAAATGAGCTTAATTTTCTTCATGGCTAAACAACGCGTTGCGGAGTAAAAGAGGCTGATTGGTAATAATAGCGTGAACGCCCAAAGCGTGTAGCCGCTGTGCCTCTGCCGGATCGTCTACGGTCCAAACGTGCACGCGCCAGCCCTTTTTCTGTGCCCAGGCCATATATTTTGCATCAACCAAACGGTAGTGAGGATGGACTGCCTGGCTGGCTGCCAATAAATATTTGTATTTTAGAGCGTTGGTATACCCCAGGTGAGCTACCCAGGTAGACCGGGTAAGGTGGCGTCTCGCGCGCCACACTTCCAGCGGGTTAAATGACGAAACAACGGTCTGACTCTCCACATGATGGGCCTGAATACGGTCGGCTACGGCAGCGGCCAGGCCAGTATCCTGCAAGGCGGCCGTTTTCAGTTCCACATTGTATAAGAAGTTGGGGCCAAGCGTTTCAAAAACCTCATCCAGCGTAGGAATCGTTTGCCCTTGCCCCGCATCCAACGCCTGCAATTGGGCCAACGGCAGTTTGCGCACCGACCCATATCCGTTGGTCGTTCGTTCCAGTTGACTGTCGTGAATGACGACGGGCCAACCGTCCGCCGAAAGATGCACATCCAATTCGATGCCGTCGGCGTCCTGAGCCTGTGCCAGGGCAAACGCCGCCAGCGTGTTTTCCGGTGCTTCCGCACTGGCCCCCCGATGACCAATGAGTAACGGCCGTTGCGCAGAAGACCAATCCATCATTGGCTAAAGCTCTACAAAGTACGAATCGGCGGCCTTGTCAATTAGCTCTTTTGTTAGCTGCGGCTTCACGCCCAGGTAATCGGCAATATCCATTAGCTGGTCCAAAATATCGCGTGGGTGGTTGGCACGCAGCTTTTGGTTGCGCTTGATGTAATATTCTTGCAGCAGATAGCGCACGCCCTGTTCATCATACTCCACGCGCCGCCGCTCACACACCCGCTTAAAGATCTCGCGGTAGCCGTCAAACGTCGGTGACGTAACTTCAATCTTATGGCGAATACGGCGCAAAAATGCCTCATCCACCAGGTCACGCGGAGGCAGATTCGTGGAGAAAACAATCAATACTTCGAACGGAACTTCAACTTTGCGCCCGGTATGCAGCGCCAGGAAATCGATCTGCTTTTCCATGGGCACAATCCAACGATTCAGCAGGTCGCGAGGGCGCACCTGCTGCCGCCCAAAGTCGTCGATGAGAAACATGCCACCGTTGGCCTTCATCTGGAAGGGGGCTTCATAATATTTATTGGTGGGATCGTAAATAAGCTCCAGTCCGTCCAGCGTCAGCTCACCGCCCACCATGATCACGGGCCGCTTGATGCGTATCCAGCGGGCGTCGCCGCGACGCGGCCCTAGCTGCCCGGTAGCCATTTTCCGCTCCACGTCCGGCACGGCCACGTGATTAATTTCATCAAACACCTTGATTATTTGACCATCAACCTCTACGGCATAGGGAATATACATGTCGCTGGTCAAAATCATACGGCCGATACTCTCGGCAATAGTTGTTTTACCGTTCCCAGGCGGTCCATACAAGAAGATTGACTTTCCAGAGTTTGCTGCCGGGCCGATCTTACCAAAAACGGATTCTTCAAGGATCAGGTGAGACAGCGACTGCTGCATCATTTTCGGGCTCACTTTTAGCCGATTACCGCCCTGCGCTTTAATGGCAGCCACGTAGTTATCCCAGGGCACGGGTGCGGCACCCACATACGTTGTTCGTTCTAGCTGCTCTCGCGCGCGTTCAGCCCCTTTGCTGGTGATGGAGTATTGGTAAGTGGCGGCACCCAACCCACCCGAGCCTTTAACTTCGCACATCTGCTCTCGCTTGAGAAATTCCATGACGGTGCTCACAACCGTGGCAAATGGCAGGTGCATATATTCGGCAATGTCGTGGCCGGTAAGCTGCCCCCGAAAATACATAATTTTGAGAGCCAAATCTTGTAAAAAGCCCTGAGATAACCCGGTATCTTCAATCCCTTTTATTGCTGGTGGCTCCCAATCAAGCCTATGTGGACCAGGTCCTGCTGTGCTCATATATAATTCTCCGTGAAATCTTTGCCACTACGGTAAACGAATGGAGTGATAGTGAACTCGTATTGTAGTTCGCCTAAATCATTTTCACAAGCGCATTATAAGCAGGTCGTCAGGCTATTTCATGAACCTGAATAAGGTTCGTTTGGCCCTGTTGACCAAAGGGCACACCGGCCGTAATGACCAGTTTATCCCCTGGGTTCAAGTTATAGCGGAGCATTGCTTCGGCCGTTTTTTCCAGCATTTCATCCGTGTTGGTGAAGTCTGGCACCAATACACACTCAACGCCCCACACCAAAGAAAGCTTACGACGAGTTCGCTCCAATGGCGACACAGCCATGACGGCCGTTGGTGGGCGGTGGCGGGCAATCTGTGTGGCCGTGTAGCCAGACATGGTGGCGCTTACGATGGCGCGCGCGCCTGTCTGCTCAGCAACATCGCAACAAGCGGCGCTAATGGCCTGCGTCACCGTGTGAGACTTCGCCGCTTCGGCCTGTCGCCGGTTGCGCCATTCATTGTATGGGAAGGCACCCTCTATAATCTCGCTGATTTGCTTCATCATCAGTACCGATTCAACCGGATAATGTCCAGAAGCGGTCTCGCCAGAGAGCATAACGGCGTCAGTGCCGTCTAGAATGGCGTTGGCGACATCACTGGCTTCAGCGCGCGTAGGCCGGGGATGTTCGACCATAGATTGCAGCATCTGCGTGGCGGTGATCACGGGCTTGCCGACAGCGTTGCAGGTATTGATAATGCGCTTTTGCAGCAGCGGCACTTCCTGAGGCTGAACCTCAATGCCCAGGTCGCCGCGGGCAACCATCATGCCGTCAGCCGCATCTCGAATCTCTTCCAAATGCGTAATTGCCTCACTCTTTTCAATTTTAGCAATGATGGGAATTTGCACGCCTTCTTCTTGCATCAAGCCGCGCAGCTCTTCGATGTCTGCGGCCGTTCGCACAAAAGACAGGGCCACATAGTCCAGCTCCAGCTTGCAAACCAGCTTCAAATCCTCTTTGTCCTTCTCGGTGATGCTGGAAATTGGCAGATCGGTACCGGGCGCATTGACGCCTTTGCGCGACTCCAGCAGGCCTGCCACGGTCGTGATGCAGCGAAGGGCATCGCCCATTTTTTCGGCAACGGTAAACTCTACCTCGCCGTCGCCAATGACCAGACGTGCACCTGGCTTAATCACTTCAATCAGATCGGGATGGGGCATGTGGATCATAGCAGGCTGCCCTCGATGGGGCGTCAGAACAACCTCTTCACCGACTGAGAGCTGGATACCGCCCGTCTTTACATGCCCCAGACGAAGCTTAGGGCCCTGTAAATCACCGAGTATGCCCAGAACTTTGTTTTCACTTTCCGCAACTTCACGGAGCATCTTAACGGTTTCGGTGTGCTGTTCGTGGTTGCCGTGGGAGAAATTGATTCGGGCCACGCGCATGCCAGCGGCAATCATGCGGCGAATGGTTTCGGGGTTGTCAGAAGCGGGGCCAATGGTGGCTACAATCTTTGTTCGGGCCATGCGATTTCCTTGCAACAGTTTACAGTTAGTTCGTATTCGTAAACCACAAAATTTTTACAAAACCTGGTGGCTGTTAATGGTTTAGATAAATGGTATCCCAAGCAGATAACCCTAACAAGCCGTATTCGTTGTGCTTTAATTATGTAACTCACGCTACGCAGCCTCGCTGGAAGAAACCCCAAGGGTTATATCGAATGAGCGCCACTCCCTAGTTTTCAGGCAAACCCGTGGGGTTTACAAGGCTAAACATCTGTCAAGTAAGGGCATAAGCAAAGCAGGCTAATCTGGCAAAAAGAGAATCTGAAAGAGCGTTTTTGGGCCGGTGCTAATTTGAAGAGAGATGGGAGAGCTCGGGGATGTTGACCAATGTGGGGGCATCGCCACAATAAGATAGCCCTTGCCAGGCAGGGCAGGCAACAAATTTTGCCACTGGTCGGATTCAGCTATATTTCCATTAGAAGCAGGAAGAATCTGTTTTATTGAGGTGGCCCACTGCTGTTGTGCATTTTCCAGACGCAGCGTCGCTGTTTGGTTAACGGTGTAGCCAACAAGCTGCTCGGCAGGCAATGCCACCGCCAAAACTGGTTCAACCGCGTCTGGCTCCAGGTAATATGCTTGCGTTGCGGTAAAAACGGCCGTTTGCCGCGTCAGCAACCACCCAAAAGCCCCCACAACGAAAAAGAACAGCAGCCAAAACGCAGGCAACAGGGCGAATGCGCGAAATTTCCCCAGCTCAAACGGCTCATCTAACAACGTGGCAGGCTGCCTTGCGACATCACGCCGAAAGAGCGGCTGCTTTTTCTCCGTCACCTTGCTTGCTCCGCACGGCTCGCCTGGCGAATCAGACGAACATAATAGCCGTTCTGCTGTATCAATTCAGAGTGATTTCCCTGCTCAATAATGGTTCCATCCTCCAGCACTACTATCCAATCGGCCGTTTGCACCGCACTCATTCGATGAGAAATAACAACGCGGGTGCAGGGCAGGCTGTCCAGATTTTGGTCAATGACCTGTTCGGTGACCGTGTCCAGGTGGCTGGTGGCCTCATCCATAAACAACAGCGCTGGCTGGTGCAAAATAGCCCGGGCAATGCTCAGCCGCTGTAGTTGCCCACCAGAGAGGCCAACGCCCGCCTCGCCAAGGCGTGTACCGTATTGCAGCGGCATCTGCATAATCTCGTCGTGAATATGGGCAAAGCGGGCGGCCTCCTGAATGGCCTCAATGGAGGCATCCGGCCTGTGGTAGGCAATGTTCTCCTGAATCGTACCGCTGAAGATAAAGGTTTGCTGCGGCACAAAGCCAATTTGCTGGCGCACGGAATGATAGCTAAGGCTTTCCAGGGGATGCTGATCATAGAGGATACGGCCGTTTGTCGGTTGATACAGCCCCAGCAGCAGCTTCAAAAGCGTACTTTTGCCCGACCCCGTCTTACCCACGATAGCCATCTTCATGCCCGGCTCCAAAGTAAGGTCAATGTTTCTCAGCACCTCCGCATCCGCCGCGTGATAACGAAAACTAACATGGTCTATGCGCACCTGCCCACTCAACGAGGGAGCTGGTTCCAGGGGATCCTGGCCCTGTTCTGCCTCCTTCCCCAACACATCTATGATGCGATTGATGTGGCTGCGCACAAACAGCAGTTGCTCAGCGTTAGACAGCAGCGATCCTAGCGGAATGATGGCTGCGGCCGCAATGGTATTCAGGGCAATCATCTCGCCTAGCGCCAGACGGCCAGCCAGGACCAGCTGAATGCCAATCCACAGCAGGGCAAAAGGAAGCAAATTGCGGGCCACGTCCTGGATGGACTCCAAGAGCAGCAATAGCTGTTCGCGAGAGACGGTGGTGTTGAGCTGGCGGGCGAAGAGCGGCGCCC
>JBHIWP010000330.1:0-6842 GCA_041987425.1 Promineifilaceae bacterium (SeqCode)
CCACGCTGTGTCCGGGGCTGCAGCTGCCGTTGCACATCTTCGAGCCGCGCTATCGCGCGCTGGTCTCCGAGGCGCTGGCGCGCGACCGGCGCATCGCGATGATCCAGCCGCAGGCCCCGATTGATGGCGCGCCGCTGTTCAGCATCGGCTGCGGCGGCTACGGCGGACTCGTCGACCAGGCGGGCACGCTCTGGTCGGCCCGCTACGGCGCGAACCTGCTGCGCTACGAGCCGGGCACCGGAACCGGCGCGTGCCTCAACACCAGCCACGGCGACTACGTGACCAAGGTCAAGGACAGCGTGAACCGCCTGGTGCGCGACCGCTTCCTGACGCCGGCCGACGGCCTGAAGCTGAACGACATCGCGACCGTGCAGTTGTCCGTCCAGCAGCCGCTGGCGGCCGACCGCTCATTGGCACGTCTTGCTGTCAATCGATCTGTTCTTTACCTTGTGCCGCCAGAAAACAAGCCCCATCAAGAGTTACTGCCACAGGTAGAAACGGTAACAGTAGATGCACTCTATGATTTTGCCTTACTGAATCCCAGCCAAAACCTGTTGGAAGGAGGCGTACAAACTGCCCATCCCACCATTCGCTGGTTACTAGCTCAGCCAGATTGGCACCTGATGCGGTCCCAGGACGGATTGCTGGAATTTGGTCGACGAGACGTTGGTTTACGCCAGGAGGTGACGACCTACTCATTGGCTGATCAAGCAGAACCGCTGGCTCGCTTTGGTGATGCTCTCGTTTTGTTGCGAGCTGATATCGTTTCGTTGGACAACAACTTGTATCAGATGGATTATTATTGGCAAGTCGAACGGCCGCTTCCCGCAGACGCCAGCTATTTTGCAGTGTCCCACCTTGAGGCATTGCCTCACAGCCGCATCGTCCATTTGCCCACGCTGGCCATCATGCCTGTCTCACAATGGACACCAGGCCAGGTCGTTCACGAATCCTTTGTATTTGCCTTCCCCGCAAAAACGCCTGCGGGAACCTACACCGTGAAAACCGGCTGGTACAATGCCAACCTTCCCTGGGCAGCTGAAACGGATCATCGCAGTCAATTGGGCGAGGGGGCAATAATTGGGCAGATCGTTGTCCCCTAAATTAGAAAAATGATGGGTAACGCAAATGACCGCGCATTTAACGAATAAAGAGTGGAAACTGGCGCTGCTTGTAGCAATCGTTACGGCCGTTCTTAGCCTCGTTCCCTATTGGTTGGGCAATGTTCTGGCCCCGGATGACATGGTCTACATGCAGCTCGTCATGAATCCGGAGGATGCACTAACGTATTGGGCAAAAATGCAGCAAGGGTTTGACGGCGCCTGGCTGTATACCATTCCCTTCACGCCGGAGCCACATGCTGCGGCTGGCGTTGGCGTTTTTTACGTGTGGCTGGGGCAGCTGGCGCGTGGACTGGGCCTTTCGCTAACGGCCGTTTGGCATGCCAGCCGCTTCATCGTCAGCATCATGCTTTTTCTCACCACCTTCCGCTTTGTCGCCGCCTTCTTGCCAGACAGGCAAACTCGCTGGACTGCTTATCTACTTGCGCTGTACGGTTCCGGGTTAGGTTGGCTGCTTTTTGCCGTGGGGCAGGCCTACTGGCTGGAAGCGTTTCCGGTCGATTTTAAGCAGCCGGGGGCCCATCTCTTTTTTACGGCTCTGACTTTTCCCCATATTGCGCTGGGAACGGCCGTTATCCTGTTCAATGTTCTTGTATTACGCAAGATCGGTGAGCAGAATTCAGTAGACGGTATTCAGCATTCGGTGAATGGCACGCGGTGGCGGTGGGCTGTTGTGGCTGGCCTGACAAATGTGGTGTTGGGCGCAGCCTACCCGTTTTTGATCTATATCGTGGCCGGAACGGCCGTTTTATACTGGATGATTTTGGTCGGGCAACAGCGGCAAGTGCTGTGGCGCGCGGGCTGGCAGATCGCCACCCTGTTCCTGATTCCCGCACCGCTCTACCTGTATTATTGGTCCGTCTGGCGCAGCAACGCGATATTTAGACTGTGGGATGCGCAGGCAGGAACGCCCGCCGCGCCGTGGCCCCACTACCTGATTGCCTTTGGCTTGATGCTCCTATTGGCCGGGCTGTTTTGGTGGAAACGGCCGTCCGAGCGCCGTCACTTTACTATTTTGTGGGTATGGGTATTAGTTGCCAGCCTGCTCTTGTATTCGCCACTTCTGCCACAGCGCCGCTTTATTCAGGGCGTCCACGTGCCGCTGGCCGTGCTGGCCGCTGCCGGGTTTGTGCAGGTAGTGCTGCCGCGCTGGCAACGCGGCCGCTTCTGGCAAGCCCTCATCGCCCGCCCCCGTTACGAAACGGCAAAACTGCGCCGCTTTGTCATTGTTCTTTTTGTGCTTTTCATGAGCCTATCCAACATCTATCTTTGGCTAGACGTGAGCCGTGTTGCCGCATTCACACAGCCGGACCTATTCTTTCGCCCGGCGGCGGAGATAGAAGCAGTAGATTGGCTACGCGAAAATTCAGCAGATACGACCGTTGTCCTGGGCAGCTACCAGACAGGCAATGTGGTTGCCGCGCGGTCCGGCCAGCGCGTCCTGGTGGGCCACTGGGCTGAAACGGTGGACTTTGTGGGCAAAGAAACGGCCGTTACCCAATTCTTTGCCGCCAGCACCAGCAACGCCTGGCGGCAGGAGTTGCTGGAGCAGTTCAACGTTAAATACGTCTGGTACGGCCCGCGCGAACAGGAACTGGGCCAGTTTAATCCGGCCACGGCCGCTTACCTCATACCCATCTACCAAAATGAAACCATTACCATTTTCTCTGTCTTACCGTAGACGAATCGGCCTCTTTCCCCTAAAATTCCCCAGCTATCAAGCACTTACTTATCACTTTTCACTTTTCACTTTTTACTTATCACGAACAATGCGCGCCCTACTACAAAGAGTTTCCTCCGCCAGCGTCACCGTCAACGGCCGTATCATTGGCCAGATTGCACGCGGCTTTGTGATTTTGCTGGGCGTTACGCACGGCGACACCGCAGCCGAGGCTGACTGGCTGGCTGACAAGATTGCCGGACTGCGCCTGTTTGAGGATGAGGCCGGTAAAATGAACCTCGGCCTGGCCGACGTGGACGGCAGCGTGCTGGTTGTGTCGCAGTTTACGCTGTATGGGGATGCGCGTAAGGGGAGACGGCCGTCTTTCACCGCCGCCGCTCGGCCCGAACAGGCTGAACCGCTGGTGGATTATTTTTGCGGCCGCCTGCGCGAAGCCGGGCTCAGCGTAGCAACCGGCCAGTTTGGCGCCATGATGCAGGTGCAAATCCACAACGACGGCCCCGTAACCCTGATGCTGGAAAAAGAACGCGAAAACTGACGAATTCCTGGAGTAATCAAGCATGGCTGCCAAAACAGTGCCACCGGAAAAAATAGACAAGCTGCTTTCATTCCTTCCCGCCTTTGAAGAGCCCGAGCGCACCTACCTGCTGGGCTGGAAAGGCACACAGCCCCTATATCCCGATGACGTTGCCGCCTTTTATCGCTGGGCCAACGATCCGGTCTGGATGGATTATGATTATGATCCGGCCAAAGCCAGCAAGCTCCTGGCGGATGACAACTACGTGCTCCAGGCGACACTGCCCCAGCTGAGTACGCTGCTTACCTTTTGCGTACGTGGGGAGCGGTTTAACGACGGTCACTGGGCGGCCATGCTGGAAAACGGCCGTGTTCAACTCATTCTAAAACGCCTGCAAACCCTGCGCCAGGCTATGTGATCGGGATTTCTGCCAACGGTTACTGCTGGCGCTACCCAACAAATGGCGCAACTTTCGTTTTGCCCTGCCAGTCTGGCAAGATGAATATTCTGGCATCCTCACCCAAAACGAGGTAAAAATCCAGCGCTCTGATTCGTTCAGAAATTCACAGAGAACAAGGAAAGATGTTTTGATGCGGAAATTTAATTTGCCTGTTTTGCTCCTGCTGCTCGCCCTGCTCATTAGCTGTGGCTCAGCAGATTCGCAAACGCCGACTACCACCACGCAGCCAACGGCTGAAGCTGTGGCTGTAGAAGAACCCATCGCAACCGATACACCGACCAAAGCACCGACGGCCACCAACACGGCCGTTCCCCCCACCAACACGCCGCAGCCGGAACCACCCACCGCCACCTCCCCCGCCACCAGCACGCCCACCCGCGAAGCGGAAGAGGCAACCACCACGGCCGAGCCGGGCCCCACCGCCAGCGCCACCAACCAGTCCGGCGCCACGGCTGAAGCCACTACCCCCAGCGGCCCGCCGCCACCCGCGCCACCGGCCAGCCCCGGCGGCGTCACCGCCCCCACAGATGCCAACTACCCGGCAAATACCGACAAAGCGGGCTGGGAGAATCGAATTCGGGTTCCCGCTGGCTTTGACGTCACCTATTACGGCCGTGTCGAAGGCCAGCCCACCAGCATTGCCTTCAGCCCGGTTGATGGGCAGCTCTACATCGCCGTGCAGGCGGGCACCATTTACAAAATGGACGGCGCGGGCAGCGTAAGCACCTACGTGGGCGGCTTTACCGTGCCCACGGGCATCGCCTTCCGCCCGGGCACCAACCAGCTTTACGTCTCCAGCCGGGTGCGAGAAGATAACATCGGTGGCGAGGCCCAGGTTTCTATTGTGAATCAGGGCCAGCTCATCGGCGGCCTGCCCTGCTGCTACACGTTCTACCATTCGGCCAACGGCATTGCCTTTGGCCCCGATGGCTTTGGTTACGTTGGCGTTGGGGCCAGGGCCGATCATGGCGAGATTCTCGAAGGCCCCAATGCGGGGCAGCAGGATGAACTGCATCCGCTGGAAGCCAGCATCTTGCGCTTCAATCCCGACACGGGCGAAGTCACCGTTTACGCCACCGGCTTCCGCAACCCCTATGACATTGCCTGGGACAGCACCGGCCAGCTTTGGGCCACTGACAACACCCCGGACTTTGATCCGCCGGAGCGGCTGCATCGCGTCGTGCCGGGTGCCATTCACGGCTATCCTTACTATGACTGCGACGTCTGCTTTAGCCCGCCCGAAGGCGTTACCGTCATTCCGCCGCTGGCCCAGTTTACGCCCAGCTCCGCGCCCGCCGGGGTGACGGCCTACACGGGCAGCCAGTTCCCCGGCTACAACAACGCCATCTTTGTCGCCTTGTGGAGTGCTTTCCCTGGCGCGCAAAAAATCATGCACATCGGCGCGGGCGGCTCCTTAGCCCCGGTCAACTTTGCCACCGGCTTCGCCGCCCCCATCGACGTGGTCACCGGTCCAGACGGCAGCCTGTACGTAGCCGATTGGGCTACTGGGATCATTTTTAAGATTAGCTACACTGGGTAAATAGGTAATTGAGTAATTGGGTAATTGAACGCAATTTACCCAGTTACTCAATTACTAAATTACTTCCCAAGGCCGTTCCCCTGCTATAATCTGCCCATGAGCACGCTAGAAACACGCTATCAGGATGTATTACAATCAATTCAATATTCGGCCCGGCAGGCCGACCGTAATGCCGACGCCATTACCCTGGTTGCTGTGACCAAAACATGGCCTGTAGAGACTGTTGTAGAGGCGTACGCGGCCGGGATGCGTCACTTTGGCGAGAACCGCGCTGAGGAATTGGCGGAGAAACGGCCGCTCGTCGAAGCTGAACTTGGCGCAGACAGCGGTATAGTCTGGCACTTCATCGGCACACTGCAAAGCCGCAAAACCAGCCTGGTAGCCGACTTTGCCGACGTCTTTCACGCGCTGGACCGGCTGAAGATTGCCAACCGGCTCTCGAAGCGGCTGGAGGAAAACGACCGTCATTTACCCACGTTCCTGGAAGTTAACGTTTCCGGCGAGATGAGTAAATCAGGCATAGACGCCACGAATTGGGAAAATAGTGCAACCCAGCGCCAGGAAATCCGTACTTTTGGGGAAACGGTGGCCAAACTGCCGGGTTTATCCCTTCAGGGCGTCATGACGATGGCTCCCTGGGATGCAGACCCAGACTTTATACGCACCGTGTTTAAGCGCACCCGCCTGCTGGCGGAATGGCTGCAAGAGGAGATGGGATTGAAACGGCCGTTGGCCCTCTCTATGGGTATGACCGACGACTACCAGCTGGCTATCGCCGAAGGCGCCACCCACGTGCGCGTCGGCCGCGCTTTATTCGGCGAGCGACAGGCACCGTAATTTACAAAGCCTTCGGGCTCTAGATAACAAGGACTTCTTCATGATTATTGCCCTGGCAAACGCAATCAACATTATTTTTCGCGCCTATACCATTTTAGTCTTCGCCCGCGTCATCTTCTCGTGGATTCGCGTTGACCCCTATCACCCCTTTTGGGGTCCCATCTTGCGCTTTGTCTTCCAGGCCACTGAACCGATTATGGAGCCTGTACGGCGCATTCTGCCCTCTATGGGAGGGCTGGATTTCGCCCCTATCATTGTCTTAATTGGCCTCGATGTCATTCGGGTGCTCTTGTTGCAAATCTTGATTGGTTTAGCCTAAAGGGCCAGGCAATAGAAAAATTTCGCAGAATATCAGTGAAAAAACTGATAATTCTGCGAAATATAAAAGATTGAGCCAGTCTCGGTGTAAAAGCTTAAGGGGTTATACCCTTAACTGCTCATTAACAATTTATCCCCTAATAATCTCTGGGAATAGAGGAAGCTGCTGCGGTGTCAGTGCCACTGAAGGGTCGTCAATGCCAATAAGTTCCTCAGCGGTTATCTCACGAATGGGGTGGCGACAGATTTCTTTCTGGTCATCATTCTGAAGTGAAAACTAGTCACCTGACACAAATCAGATGAAGTAAGGCACATCTCTAATGGAGATGGGCAAATTATTAATTAAGCACCTTTCCAACATATCAAAA
>JBHIWP010000331.1:0-6786 GCA_041987425.1 Promineifilaceae bacterium (SeqCode)
GCAGCTCGGGCAGCGCCGCGGCTTCGGTCGGCAGTACCGGCGCCTCCTCGGCCAGGTCCAGGCGCAGCTCGAACTCGGGCAGTTCCACATAGGCGGCCGGAGCCGCGGGCGGGGGCAGCAGGTCCAGCACATATTCTTGCAGCAGGTTGGCCGATATATTCTGTTCACTCATGTTCAATTTGCTCCGCCAGCGACTTGCGTAAAGCATTGTGCGCCAGCCGCATCCGAGACTCGGCCGTTTTGGTAGGAATCCCCAAAATCTGACCAATTTCTACATAAGAAAACCCCTCATAGTAGCGCAAGACGGCCGTTTCCCGCAGCTTGTCAGACAGTTCCTGGATGGCCGTCCACACCACCTGCTGCTGCTCGGTCAGGCGCATCGTTTCTGCCGGGGTAGGAGTCTCTGTATCCGTTATCTCCTGGTTTGCCGCCTGGCTGAGCGAAAAAGTGGGCAGCCACTTGCGCCGCCGCTTGTTGTGGCAGCGGCTGACGGCAATCTGGTACAGCCATGTCTTAAAAGCAGATTTGTTGGCATCATAATTGCCCAGCTTGCGGAAGGCGTACTCGAAGCAATCTTGCAGCACCTCTTCCGCGTCTTCCCGATGTTGCAGCAGGCTGTAGCAAAGTCGGTAAATCATGGCTGCATATTGGTTATACAGCGCCACATAGGCTGCTTCCTCACCAGACAGGCAGCGGTTAATGAGCCTGTGGCTTTGCTCATCGGCATAAGTTGGGAGATTTGCCTCCCAGGGCTGCAATACCTGATCGGGAAAATGACTCATTATGGTTGTCCTGTAACCAGGTCGGCCCGCACCCAAACGACAGCGCGCTCTAGCGGCACAACGGCCGTTGATTCATGGAAAAACCACCAGCGGAATGTGTCGTATACGGCCGTTTCTACAAGCTCCGTTGGCACAGGAGGTTCCAACCGGCGAAGCGCAAAATCAGCGCCCGTATAGCTGGCCGCCAGCGGCGTTTCTCTGATTTCGGAGGTAATAAATACCTGCTGTTCAGGCGTAAGCGGCAGAGCACTTATCTGCTCTAGCCGGGAGAAGTCGCGCAGGTACCAGTTCAGCGCCGGGACGTCTAGAGTGGTGGCTATCTCTAGCTGGGTGTCGGAATTGGCAACCTGCAGGGAAACGGTGTGCACCACGTCGAGCAGTTCAAAAATGGCTGCGTCGGTTCCGCTGGTGGCCAGGCGCTCGCGCGGATCGTTGGCCCCTTGCTGCCCCAGCCACCAGCCCGTACCCCATTGGTACACCAGGAAAAAGCCCAAAATAGCCAGCAAGATGCCTTGATAAACGGCCGTGCTGTCCTCGGAGGCTACAAAATACAAAACAAGGCCCAAAAAGATGACCGTTAGCAGCATGATCAGCAAATAGAGAGTTCCTTGTTGAGGATTTTGCTGAATGATTCGGCCCAGGCGAGCCAGGTTAAGCAATAAAATGTAGGCACCTAGCAGTCCGCCCAGCGCTACGCTGAAGCTATACCAGTCCCAGCGCCGCTGCCAGGCCGCGTTAACCATGATCCCCACCAGCAGCGCCATCGGCAGCGTCATAAATAAGGCGTTGAACAAAAAGTGACGCTGCAGCAGCATCAAAATCAACCCGCTGCTAAGCCAGTACACGGCAAAAAGGGCCAGGGGCTGATTGCGCATGATAGCCCAGCCAATGGCTGCCGTCCCCAAAATAACGAGGGCTGGCTCATAGCGCACCAGGGCCAACAGGGGGTCTAAAGTGGCCGCGCCGCCAAACTGCTGCACCCATGTTCCCAATAGCTGAGCCGACCCGCCAAGGCCGTCTGGTAACAGCAAAAAGAAGCTGCTCAGCAAAACGAAAACGGCCGCACCAACTGCCATTGCCTGCCGCCAGTTTGTTTCTGTGGGATTCACCTGCCATCCCGCCACAAATAAGGATAAGCCCAGCCGCGAATGAATGAACCAGGCCAGCAGCAGCGTGACAAAGCCGCTGTAGAAGACGGCCGAACTGGTCAGACCCAATCCCAGTGCGCCAAATAGGGTATAGAGCCAGCGAGAAGCGGCAGTTTCCTGGTAGCGAATGAAGGCAATGAGCAAAAGCAGCAGGGCAAAAATGGCGATGCCGTTGCCGCCCGCACTGCGAGACGCCACGCTGTTCAGGGGTGAGACCGCCAGCAAGACGGCCGTTACCAAAGCCCCCTGCGTCCCCAAACGGTGGCGCAGCAGCCAGGGCAGGTAAACCAGCCCAATGCCAAACAGAGCAGGCACCAGACGCATCACGCTGTCTGAAAAGCCAAATAGCTGTGTGAGCCCGCCAGTCAGGCTGAAGTACGCGGGGCTGCCGGGAATGAGAACGGCCGTGCCGGGTCGCCAAAATTGCCAGACTGCCAGCGCCTCAGTGGCCTCTGTATCCGACAACGGCAATTGGTCCAAATTTGCCAGCCGCATGAGCGCCGCCGCCAGCACCACCAGCGCCAGCAGTCCATCCGCCACCGTCAGGCGGCTCAACCAGCCAGCAACAGGCTGTCTGTGTATTGCTTGCGGGGTTGGGAAAATCTCCACTTCTTTCTCCGTATTCGGTATTCGGTAAGCCGTAATCGGTGAACGGTCTTCGGTGTTTTAACCGATAACTGATTACCGACCTACTGATCACTGACCACTGGCTTGCCAGCGGTAAATAGTAACAGACCCATTTTGGTAAGCAACTTCCAGATGTTCATTGAACTTACTCAAACCGGGCAAACGACCGTCTATTCCGTAGGTGCTGCGTTCTAAATTACCCACGTAAATGTAAGCAACGTCGTACCGGTCCAGCGTGGCGGCAATGCCGCTGTTCTCCCATCCTGGGACCGTGTAAATGTCGCGCACCACGGGGTCGCGCTCGGCGGGTTCCGGCGTGCCGTAGCCGCGCCACTGATATTCATGCCCGGCCCAGCCCAGCAGCGTTGGAATGCCCGTGCTGGCAGAAACGCGCCCGTGGCCTTCTGGGGAGTATTGCCCACCTACCGCTTCCACAATGGTGGGCGTGCCGCTCACGTTTTGCCGCAGCCACATAATCGCTGCGTAATCATCTGGATTGAAGAGCGTCATCTGCGCCAGGCCGTTGAGCGTAGGCGGCAGCCGGTTGGCTGAATCCACCGGCCCACGAAATTCAACCGCGCGCGACTGGATAGCAAAGTAGGGAAAGAGCAAAGTGCCCAGGAAAACGGCCGTATACACCACAGTCACCGCCGCGGGCACCAGCCTGGCGCTCTTTTGCCGCGCCGCCAGCCATAAATACGACAGGCTAAAAAGCCCGGCAACGCCAAACATCACCCACGTCTGGTAATAGAATTTAAAAACCGTGTTTAGCCGCATGCCAAAGTTGTCTCGCAAATAGACAAACTCTGGGCCCAGCGTCAGCAGCGCGCCGGTGGCAATGAGCAGCAGCACAAAGGGCAGGGGGCCGGATGGCTGAGTGAGGCGTGGCGTGTGCTCTTCGGGGAGAGTATCAGATTCTTCTGCGGTAAGCTGCGCCGCGCCACTTTCGCTGAACAAGCCTTGCCAGGCCATTACGGTGAGCCCCAGCAGTGCGGCAAGCATGAGGGTAAGGCCAGGATAGGTGATGCGCCCCGCCAGGTACGCGGGCAGAATGGTGATAACGGCCGTAAATCCCCATCCGAGCGCCAGTTCACCTTCTGGCCTTGGCGGCAGCGCCAGCCCAAGCTCTTGGGCCAGCCCAACAATGCGCCCGGCACCTTCTGCGCTGCTGACAACCACCCAGCTTAGCAGCAGCGCCAGCACGAAGAGACCCAAAATGAGGGCAACGGCCGTCAGCCCGGCAGAGCGCCATCGCTTTACTGAAAGGCGGCTCACCAAACTCAAAATCAGTGCCCAAACGCCCAGCAGGGGCAGGCCAAAAATGATCAAAAATTGGGGCAGGCGCGTGGGCCGCACCAATGTTGGCAGTAAAAATGGTGCGCCTGCCTGCGAACGGAAGCCCAAATAGAACGGTAGATACAGCAATATTGCAGGAATAGCTAGCAGCAGCGCCAGCCAAAACGCCTGCGTAATCCACTCCTTGCGCCAGCCAAAATGCCGCCAGCGGTTCAGCAAAAAGGCACCCAGCACCACAAACAGGTGAATCAACACATCCCAGGTGTTCAAGAAAGACAGCCCACCCAAGACCAGAACGGTCAGAGCCCATAGAGGCTTATTGGGGATGAGAGATTGGAGGCTGGATCGTAGCGCTTGCCTTCCATTAAACTCTAGATTCCGATCACCGGTTCCTTTTTCCTCCAGCCACCACATCAGCGCCACGGCCAGGCTCAAAAAGGCAAAGGGCAAGGCCAAAACATGGGGGTGCAGATCGCCTAAAATGAAGCTGAAGCCAGGGAATTCTGCAATGGGTTCCAGGCCCTGAATCAGCTCGCCAGACAAAGAATGTTCGTTTATTACGCGAGAAGAGCGCCACCACCACCAGCCGCTGCTTTCATAGCGCGGCGCGCCAAGCTGCTCTGCACTGGGCGGGGTGTTGATATCGCGCACGTTGAGCCATTGCCAAAATTGGGCCGAACCGACGTTATTTTCGTGGAGCACTTCCAGGATGATTTGCAAATTACCGCTGATGGGCAGGGCGATGGCCGCCATCAGGCCGACGGTGACGGCCAGCCGTTGGACTTTTTGGTTGAGCGAACGGCCGTAAAGCACAATCAGATTATACACCAGGCCAAAGGCACCAACGGCCGTGCCTGCCAGCAGCCAGGCAATGGACAGGTTAAAGGCCACCGGCTCAGAAACGGCCGCCAGCCGGGCCAGCACGGAACTCATCACATAGCCAAAGTAATAATAGCTAATGGCAAAGCCAGAGAGCCAGGGATCAACCGGCGGGAAGGTGGCGCTGCGCCCCACGGCATTGAGGAAGGCAAACTCCATCGGCTTTTCGGTCGCCACGATGGCCGGATTTTGGGCGCGTACCCACACCCACAGGCCAAACAGCAGCGCGAAAAGCAGTTCGGTAACCAGTATCTGCCGCCAATTCTCGCGCGCCCAGCTCTGCAATTCAGCCCCAATGCGCCGGTAGGCGGCATAAGACAGACCCACCGTAACGGCCGCAGCCAGCAAGATGCCGCCCAGGCTGTTCTGCACATAGCCCAGACTGCCCAACAGCCAAAACAGGTAGCTGACCAGCAGCAGAGCAAGCATCTTGACAAAGGCATAGCCCCGATCTGGCAGTCGGTTGAAAAGGTAAAAGGCCAGGGGGGTTACGGCCGTTCCCAACGCCAGCAACACGCCCCACCATCTTATTGCCGCAAAAATGTCTTCCCAAGCTAACATAGAATTACCAACAAAAGATTGGTAATCAGGTAATTGGGTAACTAAGTAATTAAAAATAAAAAAATAATTACTCAATTACTCAATTACTCAATTACTCAGAGAAATTTCCTCACTCAAAACCTTATAAATACTCGTCCCGGCATTCCGGTACACTTCTTCCAACAGCCCCATCTCCACCATCTGATCAAACTTGTTCAAGCCTGGGGGACTGTACAGCACCCACTCCAGCTGGCCGACGTAGATGTAGCTCACATCGTACTTTGCCACAATGTTTAGCGCTTCTTGTGGCAGCGTGGTGTTGTACAGCGCGTGCACGTCCTGAATGCGCTGGTCGATGAAGTGCCCGGGCAGGATAGCCCGCTGCTGTCGCTGGTGGCCGCTCCAGCCGATGATTCCCGGCAGCCCTGTGTACATGGCTACCCGGTTTGTGGCCGAGCGATAATAGTTGTCGCTGTAGCCTTCAGCAATCGTGGGCGAGCCGGGGATATTTTGCTGCATCCACTTTAGCGCTTCGTAGTCAAAAGAGAGCGGTACGTTGCCGCCAGTGCCGGTACTCTCTGTGTAGTTGGCAAAAGGCATAAAGGCCATGCCGTCTAGCGTCAGGGGGGCTTCCTGGTTTAAACGCACATCCCACTTGGCTTTAGTAGCCAAAATGGGGTAGAGGGCGGCTGCGGCCAGCAACACGCCCAGCACCGCCAACCAGGCCTTGCGCCTGATCTCTTTCTGCTGTATGGATGGCCAGGCCCAAACGGCCGTGACGCCCCCCACCACGCTCAGCAGCAGCCAAACCTGCATGTAAAATTTAAAGACCGTGTTCATGCGCCCCACTGTGTTTTCTACCACAAAAAATTCCACAAACAGGGTGATGCCCAGCGCCGAGGCAATCAAGATCAGCACGATGCGGCGAGCGGCGGGCAAGCTGGGCCGCAGCCCCAAAAGCCCGGCAACCACGGTGAGCGTTAGTACGACGGGGGCGATCCAGTATTCCATGTAGAACAAAGTTACAAGGATTACGATATAAAGCCCCAGCGCCAGCAGCAGCGGCGGCGCCGCAGGTTCCCACTGCTGTAAATCTTCCTGCGTCCAGGTTCGCGCCCAGGCGCGGAATTCGCGCGCCAGATGGGTGACAATGAAGAAGAAAAAGAGCCCGTAAATAAGCAGATAGTTGCCCAGGTAGCTGGTGGAGCCGTCCCAAAGGGCAATAGAGTTGAACCCGGCACCAAAGTTGCTGGAGAAGGGCCAGAATAACAGAAAGGCCAGGCCAATGAGAACAACCGTTTTTAGCCCAATTTGCCCCAATAGTTGGAGGTTGAAGGTACGGCCGTTTTGCTCAATGGCCGCATAAGTGATTGCCAACACGCCAATGACGGCATAGGTTGGCAGGTCCCAGATGTTGGTGGCCTGCAATACGCCGATGGTCAACGCCCCGGTGAACCATATGAGCGCCGACTCCCACCAGGATAGTGAGATGGGAGACGGGAGGCTGGAGATTA
>JBHIWP010000332.1:0-6701 GCA_041987425.1 Promineifilaceae bacterium (SeqCode)
AATTACGCCCGACCTTATTCCTAGAATGATGGAGCGAGCCAGGCAAATTGCCCAGCAGGACAACACCTATTTTACAGACCAGTTCAACAATGCGGACGCCATCAAAGGCTACAGTCAGATTGGTTATGAATTGTTGGAGCAGATAGATTTCCCCTTTAGCGCTTTTTGCGCCGGAGTGGGTACTGCGGGCATGCTCATGGGCGTGTCTCATGCACTGCGCAAGTCAGACGCCAAAGCCCGGATAGTAGCGTTGGAACCGGCCACCTCACCGATGCTTACCAGCGGTATGGGAGGGGCACATCATGTTGAGGGCATTGGGGTAGGCTTTGTGCCGCCCCTGTTGGACAAAAGCTACTTTGATGAAGCCCGGGCTGTCGATGAAGATACTGCCCGGCAGACGGCGCGACGACTTACCCGAGAAGAAGGGATTTTTTCTGGAACGTCTACCGGCTTAAATGTGGCTGGCGCGCTGCAGCTTGCCCAGGAGCTAGGGTCTGGGCACACTGTTGTGACCGTGGCCGTAGATACCGGTCTGAAATATCTGGCTGGTGATCTCTATAACACAACGGAGGAGATGCACAATGATCTGGTCCGAAAATGAAACGGCCGCTGCAAATAAAGGGTCAGTTCCGGTGAGCCACACGGCCGAAGAACGAGATGTCTTCTTCATGCTGGCGCTGGATTTATTTTGTATCGCCAGTTTTGACGGTTACTTTTTACAACTCAATCCGGCCTGGGAAGAAACGCTTGGTTTTCCCCTCGATACTCTAAAATCAAAACCCTTTATTGAGTTTATTCATCCTGAAGATCGGCAGGCTACCGTTAGTGAAACCGCAAAACTTAGACAAGGGGTCAGCACCATTGCCTACGAGAATCGTTTTGTATGTAAAGACGGATCTTATGAGTGGATGCGATGGAATGCGACTGCTTCATCGACTCAGCAGTCGTATTATGCGGTGGGACGGAACATTACCGATACTAAACAGGTGGATGAAGCGCTGCGAGAAAGTGAGACACGCTATCGCGATCTTATTGAAAGCTCATATGATTTGCTGCAAAGTATTACCCCTGACGGTCATTTTGAATACGTTAACAAGGCCTGGTTTAACAAATTGGGTTATACAGAAGAGGATCTGCCCAATCTGACCTTATTTGATGTTGTTCATTCAGACTTTCATCCCCACTGCAACTTGATGATTGCCAGAATTATGCGTGGTGAGTCCATGAAAGATGTTCAGGTGACGTTTAGGGCGAAAGACGGCCGTTTAATCCCGGTTGAAGGAAACGCTACCGGACGGTTTATAGATGGCACATTTGTAGCCACACATGCCTTCTTTCAAGACATTACAGAGCGGAAACGTGCTGAACAGTTGGCCGCTGAGTATCGAGAGAAACTTGAATCTGAAGTTAAGATGCGAACGGCCGAATTGGTGCAAAGCGAAAAGTTAGCAACTCTTGGTAGACTCAGCGCTGGCGTCGCTCACGAAATCAACAACCCGGCAGCGGCCACCCAGCGCGGAGCCGGGCAGTTGCGAGAGATTTTTCTTAAATTGCAGGCGGCCCAACTGCAAATAGATAGAAATCCTCTATCCGAAGAGCAGTTGCAGCAGCTGTTTTTTCTTGGACAGTTAGCCAAAGAACGCTCGGAACTACCTGACCGCTTGAATCCGCTTGAGCGGAGTGATAAAGAGTATGCGCTTGAAAACTGGCTGGAAGACCAGGGGATTGAGAATGCCTGGGAGTGGGCCCCGATTTTGGTGAGTCTGGGCTATGATTCACACGGGCTGGCTGATATGGCTAAAAACTTTAGCGCCGATCTAATACAAATGGTGATTGTTTGGATAAGCTGCGTGTATAGCACTCACAGATTGCTGGCGGAAATTGAACATGGTGCTTTCCGCATTGCAGAAATCGTCAAGGCTTTGAAAAACTACACCTACATGGATCAAGCCCCAATTCAGGATGTAAACATTCATGAGGGCCTGGATAACACGCTCATAATATTGCAAAGTAAGCTTAAAGATGGCGTGGTCGTTCATCGTGAATATGATGCTAACTTGCCCCGCATCCAGGCTTATGGCAGCGAGCTGAACCAGATTTGGACCAACATTATTGACAACGCAATTGCCGCCATGAAAGGGCAAGGTGAACTTACTTTGCGCACCCGTGGAGATAATCAGTGGGTAGTAGTTGAAATTGAAGACAATGGGCCAGGAATCCCAGAGACGAACATCTCGAAGCTCTTTGACCCCTTTTTTACAACCAAACCACCCGGCGAAGGGATGGGACTGGGATTAAACATTAGCCACAGCATTGTTGTTAAAAAGCATAAAGGGAAGATTTTAGTGAGATCTCAGCCGGGCAAAACCTGTTTTGAGATCAAACTGCCGGTCAACCTACAAATTGCTGAGGCAAATTAGCGCAATACCCGGTGCCATTTTATTTAGATATTTTCAATGCTTTGTGCACCCGCTGGGGCGTAAAAGGAATGCGGCGGCGCCTTTGGCTGCAGGTGTTGTGATTATGCTGGATAGATAGAGCTTGTTATTCTGGGTTTGTTTTGCAAATTCAAGCGTGAAGATTTAAGCTTGTTGGCGTATACTTTGCCAAACAAGCCAAGCCATCTGCCAGCGAGACGATGAATTACGATACCGCCAAACTGCGCCAATTTATTCAGGAATTTTTCAGTTCAGATGAACTGAGAACGCTTCTATTTGATTACTTCCGGCCGGTCCACGACAATTTGACGGACGGAATGACAAAGAACCGGTACATTTTGCTGTTGCTGGAATATTGTCACAATCACGGCAAAATGCCGGATTTACTGGCAGCCATACAAAGGGAACGCGACTTTTTCCAACCCGACGACTACGTTCAAGGTGAAAAAGCATTCGCCGCCGACCGACCAGCACCTGCCCCTATCACCCGCAACCCGCGCCAAATCTTCATCAGCCACGCCCACCAGGACGCCGAGGTGGCTCAACGCCTGGCCCACGACCTGGAAAGCTACGGCTACGACATCTGGATTGCCCCAGACAGCATTCGCCCCGGTGAAAAATGGGTCGAAGCGATCAATCGTGGCCTGGAAGAAAGCGGTGTTTTCTTGTTGCTCATTAGCCCGGAGGCTGTTAATTCGGCTTGGGTTAAGAGTGAGGCTTATATTGCTATTGAGTTGAATCATCATGGGAAAATGCGCTTTATCCCAATAAAGATTAGGGACGCAAATGAACCTTTATTATGGCGTTCGTACCAACAAATTTCTTATCGTAGAAGAAGTGGCCTCCATCACCTATTGAATGAATTAAATGATGAGCGTTATGTTCACCCAATGCATCCCTCTCTCAGGGAACGATTAATTGCGGCGATTGTAACTTTGATACGAAATCCAGTATTTTGGTTAGGCGTTGTAATATTTAGTACAATATTTTTGTTTGCTTGGTTCAATTTTGAGGTGCTAGGAAGTCCACTGAATGCTACAAAAACCCCAGAAAGATCACCAACAAATACTCCAACCTTTACGCCAACCCCATTGCCAACCGTTCCCTCTAATTCCGATCTTCTAGAAATTCAACGAGACGACTTCTCTTCATTAGAGAGCGACTGGGATCATTACATAGTATCGAAAGGTAGCGTTCTCTACGATAACAGAGAATATTCAATAGAGGCAGATCCGCAAGTGCTATTTGTTGGGATGTGGGCTGGTGCGGGGACGATTTCAGATAGACAATTTGCACTACAAGTTGATCTACTAGGCTACCAAAAGGATATTGACCGGGTCGAGCAAGGCATTATATTCGGTTGGCATCAGGATTGGCGAAGTACAGCATATGCTTTCACGTTTAATTCTTACGGTAGATGTTTTTTCCGCGAAAGCGAGTCGGGAGATACATGGACTACAACTTCAAGTCGCCAATCAAATGTTACTACAAGTTACAACTCTGAGCATACGTTGTTTTTAGTAGTAGCCGGAAATGAAGCACATGGTTACATTGATGGTGTTTATTGCAACACGATAGATCTAGAAAATTATCAATCAGGACTGGTTGGTCTCGCCTCTCTCGGATTTCAAGAACGCACAAAATCCTACTTTGATAATTTCGTTATTTATCGATTTCGTTGAGAAGTCGATCGCTTTGCAATTCATCTTCTGGTTAGGGCAGGTCTTTTCTGCACTGTAGCAGGCGGGATGCCTCGCCACTTTTCTCTCAATTCTTAAGTTTGAAAGCGAGTCAACCTTTTACCGCAGCGTAAGCGTCCTGAACGCGGGAGTGCGATGCACTTCCGAGGTGCGTCGCACTTGATAAGTAGAGTGTCAGAAAAGATTTTTTAGGACTAGTGGTTTTGGGATTAGACTACCGTTCACCCTGGTTATCATCAAAAGTCTATCTCGCTCAGCCTCAGTTTGCATTGAAGTTAACTTTAGCCAGCCATCTTCCGCCAGAGGAAACAGCACCTGTTCAATACCTGCGTAAAAAGTGTAGCCTTGCTCTTGTCCAGTTTGAATTTCTGTGAAAACCTGTTCGGAAATGTGCAAGTCAGGCCAACTTTGATGAAGCAAGTTTAACGCGTCCAGCGAGGCGAAGTTGGAAATGATGGTTGTGTTGATAATGACAGACATTATTTTTTAGGGTAGGAAACGGCCGTCTCAATCTCAGCCATCAGCTCCCCCACGGTTTCTGAACCCAACCGAGGCTGTATACCACGACGCAGCAAAATCTCTTTCATCCTGTCAAAAGAAATTCCAGCAAGAGAAGACGCCTTTGCTAACGATATTTCCTTGGTCTGGTATTGATGAATAGCCCAGTCCAGGCGCAGCTGCGGACGTTCTTGCCATAAGACACGCATCGCTTCAGATATAGCGCTTTGTTCATCTGGATACAGACCAGCTTCTACCAGTTCATGCGGAGTAATCATCATTCACCTCGAATGACATTATACACAACTTGATTACGAGTTGTACATCGCCTCATGAACCCGCTGGGGCGTAAAGGGAATGCGGCGCAGGCGGGTGCCCGTGGCATCGTAGATGGCGTTGGCGATGGCGGGGGCGACGCCGTCTTTAGGAATTTCGGCGATGGCTTTGGCTCCGAATGGGCCAGTGGGCTCGTTGGTCTGCACCAGGATGGCCTGCATCCAGGGCATCTCGTCGGCGCGATAGATGTGGTAGGGGCCGAACTGGTCGTTCACCAGATTCCCCGACTCGTCGTAGGCCATCTCTTCGCAGTGGCCGTAGCCCAGCGCCTGTACCATGCCGCCCTCCACCTGCCCGCTGGCGGTAATGGGGTTAATGGGCACGCCCGCATCCACAGCCATGACCAGCTTGGTGACGGTGATTTGTCCGGTTTCGGTATCTACCTCCACCTCAGCAAACTGCCCGGCGAAGGGGGGCGGGGAATCCATGCTGACAAAGCTGGCGGTGGCCATGATTTGCCGCTGCTGGTCCTGATGCAGGCTGTGCAGGCCGATGGCTTCCATGCTGACGCTGCGTCCATCGGGCGCAATCGCGTGTCTGTTTTCCAGGCGAATATCCTGCCAGCTATCCAGTTCCAGCATCAACGCGGCCCGTTCCTTGATCTGGTCGGCTACCTGTTCAGCCGCTTTTTTAACGGCTGTTCCCGAAATATATGTCGTGCTGCTGGCGTAAGCGCCCGTGTCAAATGGCGTCATGTCGGTGTCGCTGGAGTAGATGATGATGTCTTCTAACGGCACGCCCAACACTTCGGCAGCGATCTGGCTGAGCACCGTGTCTGACCCCGTGCCCAAATCCGTCGCGCCTACGAGCACGTTGAACGAGCCGTCGTCGTTGATTTTGACCGACGCGCCGCCCATGTCCAGGCCGGGGATGGCCGTGCCGTGCATGCACATTGCCGCGCCCAGACCGCGCCGCAGATGGGGCTTGCCGGGCACCTCATGCCAGCCCGGCTCAAACTTGCGCTCCCAGCCGATGGCCTGCATCCCCTGTTCAAAACATTCGTTCAGGCCACAGGACTCAATCAGCGGCACGGTGATGACCGTCTCTTTCTCGCCTTCGCCCAGCAGCGGGGCGATGGGCATGGGGTCGCCCGCCTGCACCCAGTTTTTGCGGCGAAATTCGATGGGGTCCAGCTTCAGTGCAGCGGCAATTTCATCCATGTGGCACTCCAGCGAGAAGAGCGCCTGCGGCCCGCCGTAGCCCCGGTATGCGCCGGGGACCGGCAAATTGGTATAGGCCACAGTGCAGTCGAACTCACGATTTTTGCAGTTGTAGCTGCTGAGGCCGCGCAGCCCAGTAACGGTTTGTACGGTCAGGCCGTGCGTGCCGTAGGCACCGGTGTTGCCCACCACCTTCATGCGCATGGAGTGCAGCGTGCCGTCGGCCATGACGCCGGTTTTCCAGGTGATGGTTTGCGGGTGGCGCGTGCGGCTGCTGCGGAACTCCTCGCTGCGCGTGAGTTCCAATCGAACCGGGCGGCCCGTGGCAATTGTTAGATGACCCACAATGTCCTCAATGAGCATCTCTTGCTTCACGCCAAAGCCACCGCCGATGCGCGGCTTGATGACCCGGATGCGGCGCACGGGCAGCTCCAGCAGCGGGGCCACCATGCGGCGCACGTGGAATGGCACCTGGGTGCTGGTGCGGATCACCAGCCGCTCGTCGCTGTCCCACCAGCTAATGGCGATATGTGGTTCAATTGGCGCCTGCTGCACCTGATGCACGTAGT
>JBHIWP010000333.1:0-6697 GCA_041987425.1 Promineifilaceae bacterium (SeqCode)
CACCCAAATGTAGCCGGTTTACGCTGATGGCTAGCCACAACAAAAACGCGACTCCGCTGAGCAAGGTGGCCCCGATGGCTAGCCATCGGGGCCAGGTGCCAGGCAACTTAAGGGACAGTTGAGCAAAAATGATCGTAACAGCCAGGAAGGAAACGGGGAAGAGAATCGCTTGCGCTGTCCAGCCTAGCCGATCATCGGCGATGCGCTGTAACTGTTCTAGCGGAGCGGTTGGAATGGGTGGCCGAAAGTAGGCGGCGGCAAAGGCACCAACCATGAAGACGACAACTGTAATCAGCATGGCTACGCCATACGGCCGTAAATTTGTTATGGTTTCCGCCATGTTCATAAATTCCTCCCGTTCAGACAAAAAGTCTAACAACAATCAGCTGCTGTTTTGGGCCGTCATGACGCGTCTGACCATATTTTTTTCGAAAGCACCACTGTCGTTCGAACGCGGAAACGGTTCTGAAGGTACGGGCACGCCCAGGAAGTGGCAAAGCGGTTCCCAGCCATCCTTCACCTCAAAAACGAGCAGCCGCTCGGCTGGAACTGTGCGCTTCACTTCCTCATTCCAGCTGTTAAAGATAAATTTTGTGTGCTTACGGTCATGAACTTGCCCCTGGAAAAACCCTTGGTGGACTAGATTTAGACCAAACTCATTAACCGCAGGGAACGCTCGGGCTGTTTTGGAGACCAGACCAAGCAGTCGAGCCATCGTTAGAAAAATGGAAGGCGGCTTTCTGAAGATTGTTTTGGCAGCGCTGTCATACCACTTGTCGGCATCGCGAACTGTAAGCACAACCTTTGCCTGGGGATATTGCGCCATGAACTCCCGATAGTAAATAGCCGCCGGGAAGTCTGTACAGGCCTGGTAATTGTTGAAAAGAATCTCGTAATTTGGCTTACGGCCGTTTCTGAGTTTTTCCCATTCTACTAGATGTTCAGGGTGTTTCATCAATTCAAACATATGGTAGCAGCTGCCAAAGCCTAGCTTTTCTAGCGCTTTTTTCAACGATTCTGTTCCGGTTCTGCCTAATCCTGCGCCAATAACTTTTAATTGTGAATTGTTCATTTTTACCTCTACATTTTAGAAATAAATTGTCTTAATTTTGAGCCAGATGCGATGCTAAGATGCGTACTATTGTGGCTATTTCGCAGGTGCAACCAGGTAGGCGTAGAGCGCTGCCAGATCGCTGTTGGTCATTTTGGCGGCGTTTTGCCAGGGCATTCCTTCTGAGAAAGGCAGGCCGTTCGGTTTGACACCGCTGCGCATCGTTTCAAAGAAGGCTTCCTGGGTCAGGTTGCCTACAAGCGGGCGTGGGTTGGGGATGGCCGGACCCAGCGATGAGGCGGCAACGCCTGTCATGTCAGGGCCATGACACCCGCGACATTCGCCGTAGGTGGCGACGTATTTGCCGTATTCGGCCGTTTCGCCTTCGGGCGGCGCAATGACCGTTTCTGCCCCTGGCACAATGGGCGGAAACATGCCAGAACCCATCAGGACGGCCCCAAGGAAGTTGATTTTGTCGCCGGTGAATACGGCCGTTTCCACCGGTTCCAGCGAGCGCAAATAAGCGATGATTGCTTCCGTATCTGCGTCGCTGAGTTCCTTGTAGGGCAAAAAGTCCATAAAGCCCAGCTTGTGCCCTTCCTGGCTCACGCTTTGGCGCAGCACGCGAAACAGCTCGCCATCACTATAGCCAGCCAGCTTTCCGCCGGGCGTCAGGTTCTCCGTGACCATGTCGCCCATAAAGCCAAACCCTTCGGCCGCGGCGATGTTCCAGCCGCCGGTCAGCGGCAGTTCCCCGCTTGGGTTGCCGTCGGCATCCACCGCACCGTGGCAGTTAATGCAGGAGAGATCAACCAGATATTCGCCGCGGGCAATTTGCTGGTCAGTTTTGGCTACCGTCAGGTTTGGGGCTGCGGGCACATTGGGCGAATAGATAGTGGCCGTGCCTTTGGCCCCCATTACCATAACGGCAGTTAGCAGCAGCGTCATCAGGCCAGCCAATAAGCCGCCAACTATTTTCACCCACACCCGTTTGGCCGTAACGGCCCGCCACGTGAGCCGGCCAAAAAGAGTAATGAGAGCCAAGAGCACCAGCAGAATGAGAATATTACCAATCATGTTTCCCTCCTTGAAGCCGTGATTTACGCAGAGCAATTACCTCTTTTGAACGCTTCTCTCAAAGTATTGGCTTAGTCTGCCATTCCTAACCTGGCAGAAGCTTTTGCTGCTTGAGCCTGTCGTGAGAAAGTCAGGCCCGTCCCGATGATCAGTAAATGGATAACAATGAAGGCGATGTACGAACCAGCGTCATACCCCCTGGTAATCAGGAAAATGTCATCCAAAACGCCATGGGTGAACTCTAGCCAGACCAGCAGCAGGGCCGCACTTATATGTTTGCCAGGAGCGCGCGAAGCCCACAGAGAGAAAGTGGCAATGCCAAACATTTCAAACAAAAATGGCGACCAGCCATCGATGAAAGCGCGTACTGCCCACTCGTCAGCGGCAAAAGGCAATTGATCGATCAAGTATTGCGTATCGCCAAAGAACATCATGTAAGTATTCATGAATGCCAACAGCAAATACCAAACCCCAACAACGCGGAACCACCACCGTAACTTTTTCATTTCACAATCTCCTTTTTTGGCGGAACGGCCGTCCACTCTTCTAAGAACCGAACCAATTCCGCGATATCTTTAAACCCTCGCCGCACGGTGCCATGTGGATCTTCCAGACGAAACCGCCACACCTGGGGCTGATCTGGCGCTGCCCCTGCTTCCTGCCACAGGGTGAGAATGAAACTGTGGTAGCGCAACGGCCGTTTCCCCATCATTCACCGCCTAAACTATCTTTTAACCAGTGGAATGTGTTATTCTTTTGCCATCTTACAGAGACATCATTTAGAGATCGTTTATTGGAGCAATTGATGTCAACGCGTTTGAAAATTCAGCTCTTCGGCGGTCTGCAAATTGAGGAAAACAATAATCAGGTGACTGGCTTTATTTCTAATAAAGCCGCCGCCTTGCTGGTTTATCTGGCTGTGACCAGCCGGGCGCACCAGCGAGATGCCCTGGCCGCCCTGCTGTGGGGCGATATGGCGGAGGTCGATGCCAAGAACAACCTGCGCCAGGCCCTGGCCAACTTGCGCAAGCTGGTGGGGCCACATCTGAACATTACCCGAGACAGCGTGGCGTTCGACACGACCGTTTCCCACTTTTTAGACACCCAAAACTTTGAACAACAGCTGCAGCGCAGTCGCCAACACGCCGATGAAAAACGGTTCCTGCTGCTGCAAGATGCGGCTGGCCTGTACCAGGGCGATTTTTTGTCGGGCTTTTTTGTACGCGATGCCCCCGCATTTGAAGAGTGGATGTTGGCCCAGCGCCTGCGTTTTCGGGAGCTGGCACTGCACGCCCTGCACACGCTCACCGAACACCACTTAAGCCGAGGCGAATTTGGCCGGGCCATCGATTACGCTACGCGCTTGCTGGCGCTGGATGCCTGGCGTGAAGAAGCGCATCGCCAGCTGATGCTGGCGTTGGCCCGCAGCGGCCAGCGCAGCGCGGCTCTGGCCCAGGAAGCGCTTAATATTTTTCGTGAAATTGATTATCCGTTGGGTGAAGCTGTGGCCATGAACAATCTGGCAGTTGCCTGTTATGTACTGAAAGAGTATACAGAATCCAGGGAGTTGTTAGAGGAATGTTTGCGCCTGTGCCGTGAGTTAGGGCACCGCCATGTGGCCGCGCATGCTCTGGGCACCTTGGGCGGCGTCCTCGGCGCTTTGGGCAATTACCGCCAGGCGTGGCAGCATACGCACGAATGCCTGCACACATCGCGGGAAATCGGATCAGTTTCTGCAACCTTGTTTGGGTTATTGTGTACGGCCGTTCTTCTAGCGCAACAAGGTGAAAAAGTACAGGCGGCCGAAGTCACTGCCCTGGTTTACCATCACGCTTCCACCAACTTCGAAACAAAAGACCGCGCTGGTCATTTGCTGGAGAAGCTAGCGACAGAGCTGCCCGCTCACACGGTAGAGGCGGCGCAAGTGCGAGGGAGGGATGCATCATTAGAAGAAGTCGTCACTGCAGTTCTGCAGCAGATACCTGGTTTCCTGGAAACCTGACGCGCACCAGATGAGGTTGAGAGCAATTGGGGGAGTTACGGCCGTCCTGGCCGCACAACAAAAACGGCGTGCCTGTCTCATTTTGAGAAAACAGGCACGCCGCTTCTTAGTTTAACGCGTTACGTTACTGACTTTACTGACTGAGAATGAACGTGTTGAAGATTGTGTCCAATGCGTCTAAATCAGCATCGGTGACAACCTGTACGGTGATCAGAGCCAGGTAGCTCCGATCGGCCGGTTCTGCTACCAGAACAACCAGCAGGGTGTCGGAGCCGCCGCAGGCGGTCCATACATCATACTTACCGGTATAAACTGCATCGCTGTACTCAGTGCGTTCGTTGGGCGTACAGTCGCTGCTGAAATCAAACGCATCCAGCAGTTCATCAACGGTAAAATCAAGCTGATCGCTTACGTTGAAGGTGACTCCAGGGGTGCCCCAGGTGTTGAAAAAGTCATTCAGGTTTGGCGCAGCGGATACAGACAGGCCAAGCACATCGCCATCCACTTCCCAGGCGCTGCCATCGACATCGCGCCACTCTGCGGGCACATCAAGCGTGAGCAGGCCAGAGTCATCGGTAATGGAAACGTAATTGGTGTATGTGCTGCTGCTGCCGCTGTTTGTATTGCCGTTGTTATTGCTTGCTTCTTCCTCCAGCGCCTGAGCAAAGGAGAAGGATTGTTCCATAACACGGCCGTTTAGCTGACCTTCCAATACTTCTTGCGTGCTGAAGCGCAAAACTTCGATAGCCAGCTTGTCTTCGGGATCGTGGCTGCGCAAAATGTCGCAGTAATCGGCCATTGTGCCATCAACTGCCAGCACCAGATTCTCGATGCGGGTGATGATATCGCCACCTTTTACGCCAGCTTCATCGGCAGGTGAGCCCGATTTAACGGAGGAGACCCAGATACCAGAAAGGCCTTCGCCATTGTTGACCGCCTCGCCGTTGACGCCAATTGAAAGATAGTCGTTTCCTTGACGCAGCTGTTCAATAACGGACAGCGCCTGAGTCTGAGCAATGGCGTAATATTGATTGGTAGAGGACTGGCCGGCATAGTTGACGGCTACGATTTGCCCACTGGGCGTTACCAGCGGCCCGCCAGAGTTACCGGGATTGATCGTAGCGTCGTGCTCGAGGACGGCATCGACGGAGGCCCAGCTTGACTCACCGTTGGCATTGGCTTTGGAGACGATGCCTCGCGTCAGGGTGTATTCCGGGTCGCCAAGGGGGAAACCAGCTGCGTACACATCCAGGCCAACATCGATACTGTCACTGTACCACTCAAGGTAAGGAAATCCATCTCCGTCAATATCAATGACAGCCAGATCGGCACACTCGGAGGCGCCCAAAACCCGGGCATTGCGCGGCTCGCTTTCGCCGCCAACCCATACCTTGATCAAAGCAGCGCCGGTGACAACGTGGTTGTTGGTAACGACGATGCCGCTGGGGTCAATGATAAAACCGGAGCCGCGCCCGCCAGCATTGTAAATGGTGCCGATTTCGGGATCAACAAAGGTGCCCTGGGCTTCGATCTGGACAACGGCCGTTTTCACATCCTCTAATCGGCTCACTGGTCCAGAAACGGTCGTGCCTTCTGGCGTTTCTGCTGGAGAATCTGTGGCTGGGGCGCCAGAGACGCCGCCACTCACCTTGAAGGTAAGGGTTTGGTCTAGCTCATCATTCAAATAGAGATCGACTTTGTAGTCCCCAGCAGGCCAGGGATTGTCGTTCTGCAGGTCGAAGGTGAGCGTACCGCTGCCGCCGGTGAGCTCAACGTCGTCCAGCACGGTGTCTGGATCAGCGCCTTCAACCGAAACGGCCGTCCATTCAGCCTTCACCGTTGTGTCGTCGGGAGCGTTTTCCAGATCGACGAGGAGGTAAAAAGTATCGTCTGGTGCGAACGTAGAGGTTGATCGGCTACCGGTCTCATCTTTCGTTAACCGGGCGTCACTGATGTTTGCACTGCTAAGGCTGACTTCACCACCTCTACACGCTGCCAATAGAAATACAAACGTCAAACAAATGATACGAAAAAACTGTTTCTGACTCATTACAACAATGCTCCTTAAAAGAACCATAATTTTCCCACCCTCGCCAATTCGAGATAAATCGTTTTCGGCGAGGGTGGGTTTTGCAGGCGCTAAGCTACAAATAAGCTGCTTACTTGCAGCCACACCCGCATATTTGTTTAAAAGATTACCTTTTGGGTTTTTGTCAAAGGGACGTCAGATTATGCCTCTTTTGACATCCCTGCCAGCCTGGCTTTTAGAGGACAAAAGCCAGATTTGAAAGCTCATTTCGGGTGGTATTTTCCACATTTAGCACTGGTTATCAATACCACAAATGGGTAGGATTACCGGGGGAGTATCGGGAAAATTAATACTTATTTGCCTGATACTCCTCCACTCTAAACGGCTCAAGGTTCCACAATCAATGTAGCAATCATGCCCGCTTCGCGGTGGCCGGGAACGGCGCAGTAGATGGTATACGTGCCCGGGTCCGGCGCGGTGAATTGGGTAATGCTACGGCCGTTAGCGGGCATCTCTACATGCAGGTCCAGTTCATTAA
>JBHIWP010000334.1:0-6554 GCA_041987425.1 Promineifilaceae bacterium (SeqCode)
CTGGCTCCGATTCGAGCAGCTTGAGCAGCAGCAGGGCATCCTTGGTCGTGGTCTCATCGGCCAGCAGCACCGTGGCGCCAGAGATAAGCGGCAAATAGAGCTCCAGGGTAGCGATGTCAAACGACAGCGTCGTCACTGCCAGGAGCATATCGTCGGTAGAAATGCCCGGTGCCTCCCGCATGGCGCAGAGAAAGTTGGCCAGATTTCCATGGGTGATCTGCACCCCCTTGGGCTGGCCCGTCGAGCCAGAGGTGTAGATAACGTAAGCTAAATCCTCCAGCCGCGAGAAATCTTGCGCTAGCGACTCAACCGTTTCAATCTCCGACCAATCTGAATCGATCAAAATCACTTTTGCTTCATTTTTCGGAAGGGATTCGTTAAGTGCAGAATTGGTGATGAGCAGGGGGGCCTGAGCGTGGTCCAGCATGTACTGGATGCGCTGGTCAGGGTAGGCGGGGTCGATGGGCAGATAGGCCGCCCCCGCCTTCAAAATGCCCAGAATCGCTACGAGCATCGTGGTGTTGCGCGGCAGGGCCAAACCGATAAGCGTGTCGGGCTGGATGTCGAACTGACGCAGGTAGGCGGCCAGCTGGTCGGATCTTGCGTCCAGCTGGGCATAGGTGAGCTGGCCGTCGCTGGTGGAAACGGCCGTTTTCGCCGCTGATTGTTTCGCCTGCTGTTTAAACATCTGGGTGAGCGTCTGGGTGGGATACGGCCGTTCCGTGGCGTTCCATTCTACGAGCATTTGTTGCTGCTCATCGGCGGAAAACAGGGGAAGCTCAGACACGACCTGATGCGGCCGTGTCAGCACCGTTTCCAGCAGATAGACAAAATGCGTCGCCAGGCGGGCAATCGTCTCTTCCGTGAACAGATCGGTGCAATATTCCCACAGCAGCCGATAACCAGCTTTTGTGTCCAAAACGGTAAGCGTCAGATCATATTTGGCAGTCGTGCCTTCGGCTGGAACCACGCGCATTTTCACGTCGCCCAAATCAATCTCACTTCTGGGCGTATTTTGCAGGATAAAAGCCACCCGGAAAACGGGTGAGTAGCTCATATCGCGCGAGACGTTAAGCGCATCGACCAGCTTTTCAAACGGCACGTCTTGATGGGCATAGCCATCTAACGCGTGTTGGCGCACCTGGGCCAGCAAATCATGAAACTTATCTTCAGCGGCAATTTGCGTACGCAAAACGAGCATATTTACAAAGAAGCCAATCAGGTTTTCAACTTCGCTGCTGTTGCGGTTGGCAATAGGTGAACCAACCACGATGTCGTTCTGACCAGAGTAGCGCGCCAGCAGCAGCTGATACGTAGCGATAAGCGTCATAAAGGGCGTGGCGTTGGCCTCGCGGCTGAAATGAATAACGTGCTGGGACAAATCCTGCGTTAAGTCGTGGCGGTAGACGGCCCCCCGATAGCTTTGGGTGCTGGGGCGGGGGAAGTCCGTGGGCAAATCCAGCGTCTCGGGCGCGCCAGCCAGCCGCTGCTGCCAATAGGTTAGCTGCTGTTGCAAAACTTCGCCCTGGAGCCAACCCCGCTGCCAGGCAGCAAAATCCGTGTACTGAATCGGCAAGGGGGGCAGCGGATCGGGCTGCCCAGACTGGAAGGCGCGGTACAGGGCGGCAATGTCCCGCACCAGGATGTTCATCGACCAGCCGTCAGAAATTATGTGGTGGATCACAATGACCAGGAGGTGATCTTCTGGCTCGACTTGCAAAAGCTCCACGCGCAGCAGAGGTGGAATGTCCAGGTCAAACGACCGTGTCACAATTTCCTTCAATCGTTCAGACACGTCTGCTTCGGTTACGGCCGTTAGCGGAATCTCCAGCGGCACTTGCTCATGCACGACCTGTACAGGCTCTCCTTCCACATTAACGGCAAACGTGGTGCGCAGAGAGTCGTGACGCGCCATGAGCTGGTTAAAAGCCGCTTGCAGCGTCGCCGTATCTAATTTACCCTCCAGCCTTATGACCGCCGGGATATGGTAAGCCGTCAGGTTAGGCTCTAGCTGATCCAAAACCCACAGACGCTGCTGGGCAAATGAAAGTGGGACAGTTTCACTGCTCTCTACCACACGAATGCGCGGCGCGACCGGTGTGTCTTGTGCCTCCATAACCAGCCTGGCTAAGGCAGCTACGGTTCCCGCCTCAAACAATGAGCGCAAGGGCAGCTCCACATTGAGCGTCTGGCGCACGCGAGAAACAAGCTGCGTCGCCAGCAGCGAATGCCCGCCCAGCTCAAAGAAGTTGTCTTCTATGCCCACCTGCGGCACGTTAAGCAGATTTTCCCAAATCGTTACCAGCGCCTCTTCGATGGGCGTGCGCGGTGGTACGTAGTTATCAGAACTGAGCGAAAACTTAGCTGGATCTGGCAAAGCCTTGCGGTCGACCTTGCCATTGGGGGTGAGGGGAAACGCCTCCAGGAAGAGAAAGCGATGGGGCACCATGTAAACCGGCAGCGTCTGCTGCACGTGGTCGCGCAGCGCCGCCACATCCGGCTTCTCCTCACCTTTGGCAATGAGATAAGCTGCCAGCTGCTCGCCTTGCGGATGTACCACCGCCTGGGCAAGCTGGGCGTGCTGCTGCAGGCAGTTTTCAATCTCACCCAGCTCAATGCGGAAGCCCCGCACCTTCACCTGGTGGTCCGACCGGCCCAAAAACTCAATCGTGCCGTCTTTGCGATAGCGGGCCAGGTCACCCGTAAAGTAAATCCGCATTTCGGGCTTAAACGGATGCTGGGGAAAGCGCTCGGCCGTGAGGTCCGGCCGGTGCAGGTAGCCACGAGCCACCCCCTTGCCGCCAATGTACAGATTGCCTGTTACCCCAATGGGCACCGGCTGAAGGTGTTCATCCAGCACGTAAACATCCGTATTGCCAATGGGCCTGCCGATCGACACCATGCCATCCGTCTGGCAGGCCGCCTCAGAGACCTGGAGGCAGGTAGACCAGACCGTCGTTTCCGTCGGGCCATACATATTCCATACGGCCGTTCCCCGCTCTAGCAACTGCTTCGCCAAAGCCACCGGCAAAGCCTCGCCCCCGGAGAGAATCGTCAGGCCATCCTTGCCCTCCCAGCCCGCCGCCAGCAGCATCTGCCAGGTGGCCGGTGTGGCCTGCATCATCGTCACTGGCTCCGATTCGAGCAGCTTGAGCAGCAGCAGGGCATCCTTGGTCGTGGTCTCATCGGCCAGCAGCACCGTGGCGCCAGAGATAAGCGGCAAATAGAGCTCCAGGGTAGCAATGTCAAACGACAGCGTCGTCACCGCCAGGAGCGTATCGTCGGCACAGATGCCCGGCGCCTCCTGCATGGCATTAAGGAAGTTTGCCAGATTACCGTGAGTGATCTGCACCCCCTTGGGCTGGCCTGTCGAGCCAGAGGTGTAGATGACATAGGCCAGGTCATCCAGCCTGGAGCAGTCTTGGGCGAGTGGATCAGCAGCTTCAATCTGCGGCCAATCTGCGTCAATAAGGATGGGTTTAGCATCATGAGCAGGCAGCGAATCAAGTAGTGTTGAATTGGTAACGAGCAGAGGCGCCTGGGCATGGTCCAGCATGTACTGGATGCGCTGGTCGGGGTAGGCGGGGTCGATGGGCAGATAAGCCGCCCCCGCTTTCAAAATACCCAGAATCGCCACCAGCATTGTGGTGTTGCGCGGCAGGGCCAGGCCGATAAGCGTGTCGGGCTGAATGTCGAACTGCCGCAGGTAGGCGGCCAGCTGGTCTGACCGGGCGTCCAGCTGGGCATAGGTGAGCTGGCCGTCGCTGGTGGAAACGGCCGTTTTCGCCGCTGATTGTTTCGCCTGCTGTTTAAACATCTGGGTGAGCGTCTGGGTGGGATACGGCCGTTCCGTGACGTTCCATTCCACGAGCATTCTCGTTTTTTCCGCCTGCGATAGCGCCGATAGTTGGGCAATGGGCGCGTCTGGCTGCTGGCCGATGTGGCGCATGAGCTGCTGAAAGTGGGTAACAAAACGAGCCATGGATTCGCCGCTGAACAGATCCGTGTTGTACTCCAGGTAGCCGCGCATTCCCTGTTCGTCATCCCACATGGTGAGGGTGATATCAAACAGGGAGCTGGCCTTGTTGGGCTGTAGCGGGCTTAGCGTAACGCCGGGCAGCTGCACGCTTTGCATGGGTGCGTTTTGCAGGATGAACAGGTGCTGGAAGTAGGGCGTACGGCTGGGATCTCGCGGCGGGTGAAGCTCTTCCACTAGCTTTTCAAACGGCACATCCTGGTGAGCAAAGGCGTCTAGCGTGGTCTGGCGAATTTGTTTGAGCAAATCACGGAAGCTGGCCTGCGCATCAATCCGATTGCGCATAACCAGCGTGTTGATAAACAGACCAATGGTGCTTTCTAGCTGGTTGCGGTTGCGACCGGCTACGGGCGTCCCAATGGCAATATCTGTCTGGTGGCTGTAAATGTGCAGCACTACGTTGAAGGCGCCCAGCAGTCCCATGAACAGGGTTGCGTTTTCAGCATGGGTAATCTGGTGGAACCGGCTGGCGATATCTGGAGCGATGGTGAAGTAGTGTCGCGCCCCGGCAAAGGTTTGTACGGTTGGGCGGGGGTAATCGGTGGGTAGATCTACAACGGCCGTATCCGCCAGTTGCTCACCCCAGTAAGCTAGCTGCTTCCCCAACGTTTCGCCTTGCAGCCACTCTCGCTGCCAGGCGGCAAAATCAGCATACTGCACGGGGATTTCCGCTAGCGGCGAAGGGCGGTTGGCTACTTTGCTCTGGTACAGCGCCGCGATTTCACGAATTAGAATGCCAATGGACCAGCCGTCGGAGATGATGTGGTGCATGGTGAGTAGCAGGATGTAATCATCGGCTTGCAGCTTGAGAAGACGGGCCCGAAACAGCGGCCCGCTGGCCAGGTCAAAGGGCGCCTGGGCTTCAGCATCCGTGTGCTGCTGCACGGCCGTTTCCAGATCGGCACCCTGCAGGTGAGTCAGGTCCGTAATGGGCAGCGACGCGTCCATCTGCTGCTGAATCTGCTGCTGCGGACGGCCGTTTGCGGCCACAATCCGGGTGCGCAAACTTTCATGCCGGTCCACAACTTCCTGCACGCTTGCTTCTAGCGCTGGAATATTAAGCTTTCCTTGCAGACGGACGGCCGTGCGCAGGTTGTAGGCAGCGTTGGCACTGTCCAGCTGGTGTAAAAACCATAGCCTCTCTTGACCGAAGGAGAGAACGGCCGTTTTGTCTGGCTTCTTCGTCCTCTTTTCTTGCAGCAATTTTTGCAGTAAGGCGCGTTGCTCTTCTGCTGAAAGTCCTTCAAGATTGGCGGCTAGTGTCTTATCCATAATCCTGTAATCCTAATTCGTTGATTTACCGATAATTAACCGCAAAGGCGAACCAGGTGTAGAGTTTCTGCGAACGCTGAGAGAATATTCTCCGCGTTCTCCGCGCCTCTGCGGTTAAATTTCTCTCGCTACTAATTTCCGGGCTGCAAAATGAGCGTCGACTCATGCACCGCTTCCACTTCGGCTTCGCTGTAGCTCATGGGGATGGGCAAGCCTTCTTGCCACAGCTTCACCACGTCCTCTCGGTGCGGGCTTAGCAGGTTCATGTTTTGCCCGGTAGAGCCCAGCATGACGGAGTTGCTGTAGTCGCCCATGTCGGTAATGTGGCGGGCGCTGGAGACAATCCATACCTTAAAGGGATTGGCCCAGTCGTAGGAATTGGTGTAGACGGAGAAGTTGCCGCCGCGCATGGGATAAGTTTCGGAGTTGAAGAAGCTCTTCAAAACGGAAATCTGGTTAAACGGTTGGTGTGGAAAGGTGACCGAATGCAGACGGCCCCAATCCCAGTTGGCAATATCATCTCCCTGCAGGCGAGTTAACCAGGCAACGGCTTCATCGAAGCTTTGCTGGACGATAACGTCTCGCGTTTCTACCTCTGGCGTGTTTTTGTTGTCGAACCAGGGATGGTCGGGATCGGCCATCATTTCTACCAGCATGGGCAAATGTTGGGTAGCGTGCCGCACGTAATGCCCACCGATGTAGAGAGCGGCCGTTTCGTCCCCCAGCTCGTCGGTAATGATGTTGGCCAGCAGCCGCATTTGCCACGCCTCGTAGATAGACGTACCGGCACCTTCAATGTCCGTGCGCAGGTTCCAATTCAGCAGAGCGTCCAGCGCTTCTTCTTCCAGCTCCGAGTCGGCTTCCAGCACATCCAGGTAGGGAATCAGATAAACAGCCTGCGGGGAAAACGTGTCTTCCTGAATCAAATCCATGTCCGCTACCGAGAGCGGGGCGTATTCATTGAGCAGGTTTTCAATCTGGCGAGCGCGATAGCCTGGCGTGTAGCCATCACTGAGGTAATAAGGGTATCCTTCGGGCTCAACGCGATGATTGGCGGAGAGCAGGTAGCCCTGGCTCGGGTTGTAGGCGCTGGGCAGCTCGTTGTAAGGGATGTAGCCTTCCCATTCATTGTCGCTCACCCAGCCGGGCACGGGCAGACGGCCGTTGCCATTCGGCCGTAGCGGAATCTTGCCCACGGCCTGGTAGCCAATGTTGCCTTCACGGTCCGCATAAAAGATATTTTGCC
>JBHIWP010000335.1:0-6541 GCA_041987425.1 Promineifilaceae bacterium (SeqCode)
CGACGCGGGTGGGAACGGCCGTTCCCCAACTCACGCCAGAAGAACAAACGCAGCTGCTGCAGGCCGTCAACAACACCTACACCGACCACTACAACCAGACCCGCTGTGTTCATGAACATTTCCAGGCGCAGGTGGCGCGCACGCCAAACGCGGTTGCCCTCACGTTTGCCGGGCAAGATTTGTCTTATTCACAGTTGGACCAGCGAGCCAACCAGCTGGCTCACTACTTGCAGCGGCTGGGCGTCCAGCCAGAGACGCTGGTAGGCATTGCCATCGAGCCTTCCGTGGAAATGTTTGTCGCGCTGTTGGGCATTATCAAGGCGGGCGGCGCGTATTTACCGCTTGACCCTGCCTATCCGCCTGAGCGCCTGGCCTTTATGCTGGGTGACGCCCAACCGCTGCTCGTCCTAACCCAACGCTCCCTTTTGGCTGAATATGCCTGGATGCACGATGACGACAAGCTTTTCCTTGCTTTGGATGAGCAGTGGGAGCACGTGGCCGCTGAGCCCATCACGGCACCGCCTACGCAGGTCACAGTTGATAATGCCGTCTACGTCATTTACACCTCTGGCTCCACCGGCCAGCCAAAAGGTTCGCTCATCACGCACCGGGCACTGGTAAATCACAACCTGGCCCTGATCAAGCGGTATGATTTGCAGCCCGGCCAGCGCTACATGCAATTTTTCTCCCTCAGCTTCGACGCTTCGGCGGAAGACATCTTCCCCACCTGGCTTAGCGGGGCCACGCTGGTGGGGCAGCCGTTCCCTACCCAGCGCACCTTCCACGAACTGGTCAGCTTCTGCCAGGAGGAGCAGATTACCACGCTGCATTTCCCGGCGCCATACTGGCATCAGTTCATGGACAGCCTGAGTGAGGCGGATCATCGTGCCTTGCGTTCGGTGCAGGTGCTGGCCGTTGGCGGCGAACCGCCGGACCCCAATCGCCTGCGCACCTGGCTGGAGGCGGGTGACGGGCACAGACGCTTTTTGAATGTGTATGGCCCCACAGAAACCACCATTACTGTGGCCGTACACACCATCACCGAGGCGGTGCCGCCGGGCAAACTGCCCATCGGGCAGCCCATTGACAACACGCAAATCTTTATTTTGGACGAGCAGCTAAACCACGCCCCCATAGGCGAACCGGGCGAGCTGTTTATTGGCGGCCTGAATTTGGCGCGGGGCTACATAAACCGGCCGGGACAAACCGCCGCAAAATTCATCCCCAATCCCTTCGCCAACGTGATTCCCGGCCTGGTGGATGAAAGCGGCAGTCGCCTGTACCGCACGGGCGATATGGCCCGCACCCTGCCCGACGGCACGATTGAGTTTTTGGGCCGGGTGGACAACCAGATCAAGATTCACGGCTTCCGGGTGGAGCTGGGCGAAATTGAAGTGGTGCTCAACCAACATCCAGACGTACGCGAAACGGCCGTATTGGCCCATGAAGACGGCGCTGAGCAAAAAATGCTGGTAGCCTACGTGGTTCCGGCCCAACAAGCTACCGACAACACCGCCTTTACCCAGCAAGTGCGCCGCTATCTTGAATCGCGGCTGCCTCACTACATGGTGCCCGCGCTGTTTATCACGCTGCCTGCCCTGCCGCTGACAGCCAATGGCAAGGTAGACCGGCGTGCCTTGCCCCGCCCCCAAACGGAGAACTGGCAACCTGTTGATTACGAAGCGCCAGCTACGGCCGTGCAAAGATCGTTAGCCGCTATCTGGGGCGAGGTGCTTTCCCTGAAGCAGGTCAGCATTTCGGCCAACTTCTTCGAGCTGGGCGGCCACTCGCTGCTGGCAGCCAAGCTGCAAAGCCGCATCAACGCCACCCTAAACGTGCACCTGAGCCTACGCGATATTTTCGTGCACGGCACCATCGCTGCGCAGGCCAAATTAGTCGAGCAAGGCACCACGGAAGCTGCCTGGAACTACCTGGTCCCGCTCAACGTGAACGAAGCAGGTGAGGGTGAGATACCGAATCTCTTTTGCGTCCATCCCGATTCCGGCACGCCAGCCTGCTTTGAGGACCTGGCAGCGCATTTAGGCGCCACTGCTTCTGTGTACGGCGTGATAGCTGCCGGATTGCAGGTAGATCAAACGCCCCACACCACTATCGAGGCGATGGCCCGGCAGTACGTCTCGGCGCTGCAAGCCGTGCAGCCGCATGGGCCATACTTCATTTGTGGCTATTCGTTTGGCGGCATTGTAGCCCATGAGATGGCCCGGCAGCTCCGCCAGATGGATGAAACCAGCCATCTGATAATCCTGGATACGCTGGTTGCCTCAGACCTGCCAGCGAAATCTGACTTTGCTATCGTGGCCGATTATCTACAAAATGAAATGGGCGAGGTTCTGCAAGCCCAGCCGCACCTGCTGGCAAGCTTGCCGGAGGATGAAGCTGCGGCCTATGAGCAGCTGCTGGAACGGCTGGACGAATTTGAATTGGGCGTGGATGTCTCGTTTGTGGGGCGACAGGTGACCCTGCTGCAGGTCAACTACCGGGCGTTTAACGCCTATTCGCCCCCTCCGCTTGCCGGGCAGGCCATCAGCCTGGTCCGAGCCAAAGATGAACCAGAAGCGGGTGAAACGGCCGATCTGGGCTGGCAGCCGCTAACGACAGAAGCACTGGAAATGTATTGGAGCCCCGGCAGCCACAAAAAGATGTTGGACAAAGAAAACGCGCCCGCCCTGGCCCAAATTATCACCCACATTGTGGACAAAACGAGCCGTAAAGATGCATAGCACGCAGAGTTTAACTAAATAAACTCTCCGCGTTCTCCACGCCTCCGCGGCGAAGATCTTATGAGCGAGAAACGATGAGCAACGATTGGGACGTTTTAGCCCCGTTTCACCACCATTTTATTGATAAGGGGTACACAGCCGAAAGTTCACAATATATCAGGTCCCTGCTGCCCAAGCGCAAGCTGACGATTCTGGCTCTGGGCGGCGGCAGCGGTAAAACGCTACTTCCCTTGCAAACGGCCGCTTCTCACTTCGTCATCATCGACGCCTCGGCACACATGGTAGAAATTAGCCGGGCCAGTGGGTTCGACGCCCGCGTGGGGCTGGCCCAACAGCTGCCGCTGGATGACCAAACCTTTGACCTAATCATTACCCTGACCGGTATCATCGACTACATGGCGGATGAAACAGCCCGCCAGGTGCTGCGGGAATGTCACCGCGTCGCCAAAGCGGAGGCCATGATTTTTGTGGGCCATTTGCCGCGCGATGATTGGCGGCTGGCTTTAATGATTCGCTACTTTGGCAAATCAAGCTACTGGCGACTGGTCGCCCTCCTGGATCGTATCGGCCAGCTTTCGCCAGCGGCACACGCCTGGGTGCGGCGCCTCTTTCCTTATCATCCCATCCTGGACATGGTGCACCAGATGCGCCAGGAAGCGGCCCAGGCAAACATCCCCTTTGGCCGCATTTTGCGCGCCCTGCCGGGAACAAACCAGCCGCGCAAAAAAGAAGATATTCGCCGCCTGCTGGCCGCAACCGGCTGGCAGCAGGGCGTTGAGTTTTATGAAAAACCGGACTTGATCTTGACCAGCGGCAAGAAAACGGCCCTGGCCACAACCAAAAATGGACACCTGGGGAACATGAAGGCCATGATACATGATGCGTAAAACATGAAACCGTCATGGTCACGCATCACCAAAGCCATAATCCCCACCTTTCTTTTGGAGTATTAGATGTCTTTTGCACCTACACAATCGGCCGTTATTTTGGTTGGCTTATTGAGCTGGCAGCAGTCGGTCATCGACTATATTCATCGCCAATGGGGCTGCCGGGCCGTTGCCTTACAGCCTGATGCGGGCGAAGCGTATTATGAAGTGCCGCAATGCGATCAGGTTTTGCGCCAAAACTTGCTGGACGAGGAAGCAACGCGCTGTGCTCTGGAGAAGCTGGCCGAAACGATGCCGGTTACGGCCGTTTGCACGCTGAATGAATATTTTGTGCCGCTAACGGCCCGGCTGGCAGCCCATTTTAATCTGAAGGGGCTGGACCCAGAGGCGGCGCTAAACTGCCGCCACAAGCGGCGCACGCGCGAGGTTTTAGCCCGCCACCAACTGGCCTCGCCCCGGTTTGTGGTGGTGCGTTCCTTGCCAGAGGCGCGCGCCGCACTGACCGAAATTCCCCTGCCGGTGGTAGTGAAGCCCTCCAACGACTCGGGCAGCGCCATGGTAAAGCGGTGCGAAACAGAGGCGGCGGTAATGACGGCCGTACAGGACATTCTTACCCACAAAACAAATGCTCTGGGCTTGCCCATGGAGCCAGATGTGCTCATTGAGACCTATCTCACCGGGCCAGAGTTTAGCGTAGAGGCGTGTACCATTGACGGCCAGACACGCATCTTTGCCATTACGGCCAAATCCATTTACTCGGCCACCAAAGCATTTGAAACCAAGCACACGGTTCCGGCGCCACTGGCGGCAGCGCAGGAAACGGCCGTTTGCCATCTCGTCACCCAAACGCTGGCAGCCCTGGGGGTAGACAACAGCGTTACCCACACCGAGGTGATGCTCACCGCAGAGGGACCATTTATTATTGAAGTCAATGCCCGGCCCGGCGGCGACCAGATCTCTTCCCTGGTGCGGCTGGCTAAAGGTTTTGATCTATATGAGGTGGCGGTGCATATCAGCCTGGGGGGGACGCTGGCCGACCTGCCCAGCCACCCGCCGCAAACAGAAACGGCAACGATTCAGTTTCTCTATGCCGAAACGGGGGGAGTGGTCTTCCGCAAGCGAGCGCCAGAACCGCTGCCCGAAGGCGTGCACGCCCTTTTCCCCTACTATCGCACCGGCAATCTGGTGCAGGAAACGACCACTAACTACAATCGGTTGGGCTACGTCATTACGCTGGATACGCCCACGCACAGTTCGGCAGACCTATCACAAAAAATATTGGATGTGCTGGACCTTCACATCCGCACCGACTGGTTCACGGTGATGCAGTGGCGCTTGATCGGGCTTTTTCACACCTTTAAAGAAATCATATTGAGGAGATAACAAAGTGGCTCCAGCTGATCATCTTATTCAATTACCCCACGGCAAATGGGCTATCTGGCGCTGGGTTGGCCTGCGTGGGGCCGGATTACCGGCCGTCAATATTCATCAACTGGCCGTGCCGGCATGTGCGGCCAGCAGCGATCAGCTGCTTCAGGCAGAAACGGCCGTTAGCCAAACCCGCGACAAGGCTATCGCCGCTATAAACGGGGCACTGGATCATCTGCGGGCCAGCGGGCAGTGGGGCGAAAAGCGCAAGCGCAAGCGTCTGCTGAACGCCATCGGCGAGCTCAACAAAGATAAAATCCCCTCGCTGCCGCTGGCCGACGACAATACGGTGAACAGCGCTATCACGCAGTTTGCCCGGGCTTTGAGCCAGCTTTCGGCGTGCCAACAGGCGTATGACGCGGCCTTTGACGACGCAACTTACCAAATTTCGGCCCGGCTGCGCCAGATAGCCCAAAGCGAGCGATTTCAGGAGGCGCTGCTGTGGCAAAACCGGCAGGCATTTCATACGGCCGTCTTGCCCCTGCTCAACAGCCCGCTGCATGAACGCAGCAAAGATACGCGCCAGCGCGAAGCCTTGCTTACCAGCTACCTGCAGCGCTACTGCGTAAAAAACGACACCATTGGCTCCTTCGGGCCGGTGGGCTGGGCCAACGCTTGCCTGGAAGGCAAACCAATCACCATCCAGCCAAAACCCCAATTTGTGGAAAAGCGAGATGTCTATTTTGACCAGTGGGGCATGGATACTCTGGCCGAAACCATCGCCCAGGATAAGTCGCTGCGGCCCTGGTTTATGCCCCGCCGCTATCCGGCGTTGCATGTGGAAGGCACCACCTTCCACAAACCATTTTCCCCACCGATACAGATACCGCCAAAGTTTGCGGCCGTTTTGGTAGCCTGTGATGGCAGCCGCACCGCCAAAGCCATTGCCCAGGAGCTGTGCCAAAACGCCGAGCTTGGCTTTCAGTCTGAAGATGAAGTGTATGAAATTCTGGAATACCTTAAAAATGAAGAGGGCATGATTGCCTGGACCCTGGAGCTGCCCGTGCAGTGGCAGCCCGAGCGCGCCTTGCGTCGCCTGCTGGCGCCGGTGGAGCCCGCAGCGCTGCGCCAAAAGGCATTGGCGCCGCTAGACGCGCTGGAAGCCGCCCGGCAAAATGTCGTCCAGGCATTGGGCAAACCGGCTGATCTGGACCACGCTTTGCGCGAGGTGGAAGCAACGTTTGCCGGGCTTACAAGCTCCTCAACGGTGCAAACGTCGCAAGAAACCACCATGGGGCGAACGCTTGTCTACGAAGATTGTCGGCGGGCCATCGACGCCCACATTGGCCCGGACCTTTTACACGAATTGAGCCGGCCCCTCTCGCTGCTTTTGGAGAGTGCCCGCTGGTTTACCTTTGAGGCAGCCCAAGCTTATCGCCGCCATTTCCACAAAATTTATGAGGAATTTGTCGCCCAAAGCGGCCAAACGGCAATTCCACTGCTTTACTTTATGCCCCAACTGGAAACGATTTTCTTCGACAACAT
>JBHIWP010000336.1:0-6541 GCA_041987425.1 Promineifilaceae bacterium (SeqCode)
AAATAATCGCGCCATCACCCGCCTGGCCTGGTCACCGGACGGCACGTTGTTGGCCTCGGCCTCTTATGACCAATCTGTCCGTATTTGGAATACGGTAACGGGCGAAGCCCTGCAGCAGCTTTTGGGCTACAGCGGCTCCGTTTTCACGGTGGTCATTACGGCAGACGGCCGTTACACGCTCTCTGCTTCTAAAAATGCGCTTAAGGTTTGGGACATGGCTGGGCAGAACCGTTCGCGCACCTTACGGGGCCATGCTGATTACATTTATGCTGTGGCCGCTACGCCAGACGGCCGTTTCGCGCTCTCTGGTGCATATGATGAAACAATTCGTATTTGGAATTTGGAAACGGATAGCGAGGAAAAAGTTCTCGCTGGACACAAAGGGCGCATTGGGTGCCTGACCGTAACGCCAGATGGCACAACAGCAGTGTCGGGCGCAGCCGATTCTCGTATCAAGCTGTGGGATCTGGCTACCGGTCAATCAAAACAGACGTTGAGCGGCCATCAAGGCGAAATCTTAGACCTGGCGCTCTCCCCCGGTGGGAAGCTTCTGGCTTCTGCTTCACACGACAGCAATGTGCATTTGTGGCAGATGGAAAGCAACACCTTACTCACCAGCCTCACCTGTCATAAGAAGCCAGTTACGGCCGTATCCTTTTCTGCCGACGGCCAGCTGCTGGCCACAAAATCGGCCGACAGCACCGTGCGCTTCTGGCGCACAGACACCTGGGAGCTTGTAGCCAACCTGGAGGAAACGCACTCAAAGTTTGCTTTCTCAGGTCTGGCTTTTCACCCTTCTCAAGCAAGCATTGCGACACTGGGTGAAAAAGACAAAATCATCCGCATTTGGGACCTGGATTTAACGCAATGGTTCTAAAAATCGCCCTTTGCAACCGCTTCCTTCTCATGAAAAATCCCGCATATTAGGAGTTAACCATGTCAAAATCAGACAAGCGGCTGATCACCGCTGAAGATTTATACAAAATTGAGCTTGTATCCGATCCTCAAATATCGCCCGACGGCGCCCACATTATTTTTGGTCTTACCCGCGTCGATCGTAAAACAGAGAAGAAATTCACAAATTTGTGGCTTGTTTCCAGCGATGGTAGCGTTCCGCCGCGCCAGTTCACCTATGGTGATCATACCGATAGCCATCCGCGCTGGTCGCCAGACGGCCGTTCCATTGCCTTCTTGTCTAACCGCAAAGATGAAAAACAGTTCCAAATTTACTTCATCCCCTTGAACGGTGGTGAGGCCCGCCCGGTGACGAAGATGAAGGGTGCCTTTGCCGGATTCGCCTGGTCGCCAGACGGCCGTAGCTTTGCCACCCAATTCCGCAAAAAGGATCGGGCCGCCATTGAGCGGGACGAAGATGAGCAAAAGAAAAAGCTGGGCGTGGTCAGCCGCCACATCACCACGCTGGAATACAAGGCGGATGGCAGCGGCTATTTGCCCGAAGAAAAGTGGCACATCTGGACCGTCGACGCCGACAGCGGCGAAGCCACCCAGCTTACCAGCGGCGACAAATTCAACGAAGTCCAGCCGCAATGGACGCCAGACGGCCGTTTTCTCATCTTCATTTCTAATCGCGACCCTCAGCCAGATATCAACTGGGACCAAACAGAGCTATATCGTATGCCCGCTGAAGGCGGCGAGATGGAACTCATTCCGTCGCATGAAGGTCGCAAATCACATCACGCTATCTCGCCAGACGGCAACTGGATTGCCTACGTGGGACGAAAACAAAAAGGGCACTGGTACCAGAACGACTGTGTTTATTTGGTGCCAGCCAGCGGCGGCAAAGCGCGCAACCTCACAGACGAGTTTGATCTGCATCTGGCCACCGCCACCCTGACAGACACCGGCAGCGGCACGCCACAGCCACCGCCAACCTGGTCGCCAGACGGCCGTACCCTCTACACTCTGGCCACCGAAAAAGCCAACCAGCCCCTGCTGGCCTTCAGTATCGATCCGCAGGCACCCGGCTATGAACGGATCATCGACGAAGATGGCTTAGTTGGAAGCTTTTCGCTGGATAGCAGCGCCCAAACCGTGGCGTACCTCTGGGGCGATTTTAGCGGTCCGGCCCAGGTGCGCGTGCGCGATCTGGCTGCTGACCACACCCGGACTCTCACCCGCTTCAACAATGACTGGCTGGCTAAAATTGAGAATGGCAACATTGAAGAAGTATGGTTCAAGGGCAAAGACGGTACCAACCTGCACGGCTGGATCATGACACCGCCTGGCTTTGACCCTGGCAAGAAATATCCCTCCATTTTGGAAATCCACGGCGGACCGCAAACGCAATACGGCCGTGCCTACTTCCACGAGCTAAACCTGCTGGCGGCACAGGGCTACGTCGTCTACTGGAGCAACCCGCGCGGTAGTCAGGGCTACGGTGAAGATTTTGCCGGGGCTATCTATAATCAATGGGGCACCGTCGATTTTGATGACGTAATGGCCTGGGCTGACTACGTAGAAAAGCTGCCCTACATCGATACCGAGCGCATGGGCGTCACTGGTGGCAGCTACGGCGGCTACATGACCACGCTCATCATTGGCAGAACGCACCGTTTTAAAGCGGCCGTTGCCCAACGCGTTGTGAGCAATTTCATCAGCTTCTACGGATCTAGCGATATGAACATCGGCGCTGAATACCTTTTCGGCGCGGAGCAGCCACCGTGGGTCGATCTAGAAAACTACTGGAAACAATCCCCCATAGCCACTATTGGCAATGCCAAAACCCCAACGTTGGTAATCCACAGCGAACATGACTTTCGCTGTGACAAGGAGCAGGGAGAGCAGGTCTTCGTTGCCCTCAAAAAGCTGGGCGTGGACACCGAAATGGTTCTCTTTCCTGAGGAATCACACGGCCTTTCTCGCGCTGGCCGCACCGACCGCCGCATCGAGCGGCTCAATCATATGATCCGCTGGTTTGCGACGTACCTTAAAGAATAAGTTATAATTGCTGGGTTGGTCATTCTGAGCGAAGCGAAGAATCCCTTTAAACTGGCACCCGCTAAAACGTTTCGGTATTCTCAGAAATATCTAGTGCTGCGTTTTAGAGATGCTTCGGAAGACCTCAGCATGACACTTACATTTCGTACTTTGTTTAAGAGCGTATTTAATTGCGGCTCAAGTTCACGAAACTATGTTAGACAAGATTAAACAAGTCGTCACCCGCTACGACGAAATCGAACGACAAATGACGGACCCGGCCGTGCTGGCCGATCACGTGAAGCTGACCGAGCTGGCTCAGGAGCGGTCCGATTTGCAGCCGCTGGTTGAAGCCTACCGCGAACATGCCCGCGTGCAGCAAGAGCTGGCTGACGCCCGCGAACTGGCCGAGCTGGAAGATCAAGAAATGGCTGACCTGGCCGAAGCCGAGATCGAAACATTGGAAGCGCGCCTGGAATCGCTGGACAATGAAATGCGCCGCCTGTTGGTGCCGAAAGACCCCCGCGACGAGCGCAACGTTTTTGTGGAGATTCGCGCCGGGGCTGGCGGTGATGAAGCCGGCATTTTTGCCGCCGACCTGCTGCGCATGTACCTGCGCTATGCTGAAAGCATGAATTGGAAGCCTACCATTCTGGAAGAAAACAGCACCGGAGTGGGCGGCTACAAAGAAGTCATTTTCTCCGTGAAGGGCAAAGGGGCTTACTCGCGCTTTAAGTACGAAAGCGGCGTGCATCGCGTGCAGCGCGTGCCGCAAACGGAGTCGCAGGGGCGCATCCACACCAGCACGGCCACCGTCGCCGTGATGCCAGAGATTGATGAGGTGGACATCACGATTGATCCCAAGGATTTGGAGATTACGGCCACGTTTTCCTCTGGTCCGGGCGGGCAGCACATGCAAAAGAACGCTACGGCCGCACGCATCGTCCACATTCCCACCGGCATCGCCGTCAAGATTCAGTCGGAGCGCAGCCTGACGCAAAACAAGCAGTTGGGCATCGCCATCATCCAGGCCCGCTTGCAGGAAATTGAAGAAGAAAAGCAGCATACGGCCGTTGCCGCCAACCGTAAATCTCAAATTGGCACCGGCGACCGCAGCGAGAAGATTCGCACCTACAACTACCCGCAAGGGCGCGTCACCGACCACCGCATCGGCCTGAGCAACTACAACCTGCCCGCCGTCATGGATGGCGACATCGACCAGTTCATCGACGCCCTCACCATCGCCGACGAAGCGGAAAAGCTGGCGGCGATGCAATAAAAGTTTGCTATATGGAATCCATTTCCCAAAATGATATAAATTTTTTGCTAGTGCTGAATGCATCTGAAGAGTCAATTTTAAGTGAACTCGCTTTAGAGTTTAGAAGGTGGAACTGCGATACAGATGTCATTCTTCAGAGGCTTAAAGAGTTAATCAAAGATGAAACAATTGGTATTTCCAGGCGTGAAGGAAGTACGTTTGGTGATCTGCCGATGTCTGAGGCAATAGAAGCCATCAAAACATGGAATTTCGTTCAAGAATCAAGCTTGATGATGTTTTTAACAGAGGCAGGTAAAACACGCTGGAAAACCTACGATTGGGGAATCTCTACAAAGAGAGCAAAATATCTAATGTTTACGATTGGCCCAGTTGGTCCAGAACGCTTTACTGAAAACACTTAAAAGCCCTCAGGTGCAATTTGGAAGCCCTTTCAGCACTGAAGATCAGCAATCTCAGAGGCTTTCATATACCAGCCCAGCTGGGCAGATCTTAGATACCAAAATTGATGGAGCAGTAAATGACCGAACTCACCTACCAACCACGCGGCCGTTATTTCGAACAGTTCGAAATTGGCCAGCAGCTTGCCACCGCCTCGCGCACCATTACCGAAGCGGACATCGTGAACTTTGCCGGAATGACGGGCGACTTCAACCAGATTCACACCGATGCCGAATACGCCGCGAAAGACACCTTCGGCCAGCGGGTGGCCCACGGCATGCTGGTACAGTCTATTGCCACCGGGCTGGCAGTGCAGTCGGGCATCATCGAGGGTACCGTGCTGGCCTTCCGCGAGCAGAGTGCCAAGTTTAGCCTACCCGTTTTTATTGGTGACACGGTGCACGTACAGTTAGAAATCACCGAGACAAAAGCGCTGCCCCGGCTGGGCGGCGGTACGATCAATATGAAGTACGCCGTCTATAACCAGCACGGCAAAGCCGTTCAGCGGGGTGATTGGGTGATGCTGATTAAAAGTCAAAACAATTCTTGAGGAACACGATGAAACTCGCCGAAGCGCTTATCCTACGTGCTGATGCACAAAAACGAATCGAACAGATAAAGCAACGACTCCTAAACAACGCAAAAGTTCAGGAGGGCGACGAGCCTGCGGAATCTCCGGCCGAAATGATAAGTGAGGTTGAAAAACTTGCTTCCGAGCTGACTGCCCTCATCCAAAATATCAACCGTACAAACGTAAATACGCATTTGGATAATGGCCAGACGGTTGCTGATGCTTTAGCCCTGCGCGATATTTTGAAATTAAAACATGGCATTTATCGAGACCTGGCCCAGGCTGCCACCATTACCCACGGAAGATTAACACGCTCAGAGATCAAATTTGTCAGCACGATCAATATTTCTGAAATTCAACAAACGGCCGATCAGCTAGCGAGACAGCATCGAGAGCTGGATGCAGCCATTCAGGCAATAAATTGGAATACCGATCTTATAGAATAGAAATTTAGTTGGTAGCTGTTTGAAAGAAGCGGGCACAACCCCGCCAACTGGGTAAGTTGGCCTCTGGTAAAGTCGAGGGACTTTGGGGTTCGACTCCCCACCTTACAAGGTATGCCTCGTACTGTTACAAGGGTATCGCGTACTGTAAATGTTACTACCATGTGCAGGTCTATTAAACAGTGAGGGTGGGCTTGGGGTTTTTAATGAGATGGTATTCACCATAAGAGATGGTTAATTTTTAACGAATGAGTGACGAACAAGAACGGCCGCATCCCGAACAACCTGAGGAAGAAACGCCAAAACCAGAGGAACAGTCAGACGATGAAGGGTTTGGCACGGTTTCTCTGCTGGACTTAATGTCGCAAGCCGATGACGAAACGCCGGAAACAATCGTGTTGGGACCAAGCGGCAGGCCGATACCCCAACAAAAAGCCCCGAAGGCTGAAGGCGAGAAAGAAGATAAGCAGGAGATGGATACGGCCGTTCCCACGGACGCTCCAACCGATGCACCCACCAATCAATCCGATGAGGAACACACGCTCACGCTTAATCTGCCAAACCCCGATGACGAGGATACCGGCGACCTGCCGCCCGTCCAGGCGCCACGGCCCAAGCCCGCGCCGCTGCCGCTCACCCCATCCAAGCTGCGCCCCATCGAACGGCCGCCTATCGAGGACCCCGACGCCACCGAAGTACAGCCAGACTTAGCTATTCCGCCGCCGCCACGACCGCGTTCTGAGCAGCCGACACAGATTTACCGGCGCGAAGACAGGCCAGACAGGCCCACCCAGCGGCAGCCCGGGCGCGAAGCCCCGACACAGCCACGAGCGCCACAGGAGCAGCCACCACACCGTCCACCGGCTCAGCCCG
>JBHIWP010000337.1:0-6490 GCA_041987425.1 Promineifilaceae bacterium (SeqCode)
TGTTAAGGTGCGAGCGACGTGATGCCTACTATCTGGGTGGACATCACATCGCATTTGCGATGATTAACCTACGTCATGTTATTGACGCTCAATAAGTTTCATTTAGTTCAATGGTAATCGAACTTCCTGCGGGCTATTGTGTGCTGTTTTCACCAGTTTGAATTTGCCTCTTGACTTCAAGTGCACTTGAAGCGCTACAATGCTGCGTAAACCACAAAAAGTGATTTGAGAACCAAAAAGCATTGGTGGTTTACGTTAAGGAGAACAAAAGCATCTGGGGACCGAATCTATTCCTAAGAACCTTTTGTTCTCCACAAGGCGCATAGGCAAATCTTAATTAAGACAAGGTGTTAACACGATGCAAAAGCTTTCTATTCAGCAAACGGCCGAAAAAATAGGCGTAGCCACTTCCACTTTGCGCTACTATGAAGAAGCGGGAATTTTGCCTGGCATTCAGCGCAATGACAGTGGGCATCGCATCTATGAAGATCAGGATTTGGGCTGGATTTCCTGGATTGTGCTGCTGCGCAGCAGCGGGATGCCCATTGAAACGATCCGTCGATTCGTGGAGTTGTCTCAATCTGGCAATGATTCAATTCCGGCCCGCTGTGAAATCCTTGATGACCACCGCCAAATAATCAGGGAACGCATTGAGGAGCTCCAGTCGTTTCTGGCCAAGCTGGATGATAAGCTGCAGTATTACCATGGGCTTTTAGAAGAGGCCTAAACTTACCTATCAACCCATCAGGAGAGAACAATGAAATACAGTACGTTAGGGCGCACGGGCGTTCAGGTTAGCCGCCTCTGTTTGGGCTGCATGAATTTTGGGGGACGCACGGCTGCCCCTGAAGCCGAGAGCATTATCGCTCAGGCGATTGACAGTGGCATTAACTTTATCGATACGGCCAATGTGTATGGGCATGAGCCGGGCAATTACCATGAAGGGCGCGGGCGCAGCGAAAAGATTGTGGGCAAGGCGCTGCAGTCGAGCGGCAAGCGCAACCAGATTGTCCTGGCGACTAAAGCCCATTATCCCATGCACTCAGGTCCAAACGGAGGCGGCAACAGTCGGCGGCACATAATCGAGCAATGTCACGATTCCCTGCGCCGCCTGAACACAGACTGGATCGATCTCTACCAGCTTCACGCGGCCGATACGGCCGTTCCCATCGATGAAACCCTGCGCGCGCTAGACGATCTCATTCGGGCAGGCAAAGTGCGCTACATTGGCACCAGTGGCTTCCCGGCCTGGAAGCTGCTGGAAGCACTGTGGGTGGCCAAGGAATATGGCCTGAATCGCTTCGTTTGCGAACAGCCTCCCTACAACTTGCTGGATCGCCGTGTTGAGCGCGAGCTTATGCCGATGGCGCAGAGCTATGGCCTGGGCATCATCACCTGGGCGCCGCTGGCAGGCGGCTTCTTAACCGGCAAATACAAGGCGGATGAGCCCGTGCCGGAAAATTCGCGGTACAGTGAATTTTGGCGCGGCTTTGGGGCAGAACATTACCGGCCGTCTGTGTTTGAGGTAGTGGCGCAGCTTACGGCCGTTGCCGAGGCGAAAAACTGCTCGTTAGCCCAGCTATCGCTAGCCTGGCAGCTGCACCAGCCAGCCATTACCGCCCCCATTATTGGGCCGCGCACGGTAAGCCAGCTAGAAGATGCCCTGGGTGCCGTTTCTATCGAGCTGACTTCCCAGGAGCTGTCTCGCATAGACGAAATAGCTGGACGGAATCAATTTACGGTTTCCTACTACGGTGGGGATGCAGATGAGACGTGGACCGGCTGGCAGCCCGCGCAGTTTCGTTGGTGAGTAATGCCCGGGGGCGACCAAGGTAGTCGCCCCCACTTTATTATCAGTCCCCGTCGTAGCTGATGCCCGCCTCATCCAGGCGGCGCATTCGCTCCCATTCGGGAATGTCGCCATCGGCTCCGGCCTCTTTGAGCACCATGATTTGCCGCAGCTCGATGATCTGGTCACGCAGCTGGGCCGCCTTCTCGAACTCCAGGTTTTGGGCCGCGGCTTTCATTTGCCTTTCGAGTTCAGAGATCATTTTGTGCAGCTCAGCCTTGGGCAAATCGGCCGTGGTGGTGTAGGTGCCTTTGCCTTCGGCCAGGGCCGCTTCTTCTTTGTAATGCTCGGAGATGTCATCTGTCAGGTCGCGCACTGCTTTGCGAATGCTCTCCGGCTTAATGCCGTGGGCTTCATTGTAGGCCATCTGCCGTTCACGCCGTTCGTTGGTTGTATCAATGGCTGCCTGCATCGAGCGCGTGATGGTGTCGGCGTACATAATCACCTTGCCTTCCACGTGGCGTGCCGCCCGGCCAATCGTCTGCGTCAGCGACGTTTCTGAACGTAAAAAGCCTTCCTTGTCAGCGTCCAATATCGCCACCAATGAAACTTCAGGCAGGTCGAGCCCCTCACGCAGCAGGTTGATGCCCACCACCACGTCAAAAACGCCCATGCGCAGGTCGCGCAAAATTTCAGTGCGCTCAATGGTGTGCACTTCTGAGTGCAGGTAGTGGACCTTGATGCCCATCTCCAGCAGATAGTCGCTCAAGTCTTCAGCCATGCGCTTGGTGAGAGTGGTTACCAACACGCGCTCGCCTCGCGCCGTGCGCTGCCTAATTTCGCCCAGCAGGTCGTCCACCTGTCCTTTGGCGCTGCGCACGTCTACCTCGGGGTCCAAAATGCCGGTGGGGCGAATGACCTGGTGCACAATTTGGGACGAGTGCTCCAGTTCATAAGGCCCCGGCGTGGCGCTGGTGCAAATGACCTGGTTGATGCGCGCGTTGAACTCGTCAAAATTCAGGGGGCGGTTATCCAGGGCGCTGGGCAGGCGGAAGCCAAAATCGACCAGCGTTTGCTTACGGCTGCGGTCGCCAGCATACATGCCGCGAATCTGGGGAATGGTCATGTGGCTTTCGTCCAGAATCAGCAGGTAATTGCCGGGGAAGTAGTCCATCAGCGTCCAGGGTGGTTCGCCGGGCTTGCGCTGGTCCAGGTGGCGACTGTAGTTTTCAATGCCGGACGTAAAGCCGATTTCGCGCAGCATTTCCAGATCGTAGCTGGCGCGCTGCTCAATGCGTTGGGCTTCCAGCAGCATATTGCGCTCTTTAAAGTAGGCAATGCGCTCGGTCAGCTCATCTTCAATGTCGTTGATAGCCTGGGCCAACTTATCTTCATCCGTGACAAATTCGCGGGCGGGAAAGATGTCGATTTTGGCCATGTCCAGCAGCACTTCACCTGTCAGCGCGTCGAATTCGCTGATGCGCTCTACCTCATCGCCCCAAAACTCCACAGAGTAGGCCGTTTCAGCATAGGCGGGGAAGATTTGCAGCGTGTCGCCGCGCACGCGAAAGGTGCCGCGCCGCAGTTCCAGATCGTTGCGATCGTACTGAATCGTTACCAGATTGCGCAGCAGCGTATCGCGGCGATACGTTTTGCCCCGCTCAATCTCCACGGTAACCTTGCCCCAGGCATCCGGGCTGCCAATACCGTAAATGCAGGAAACGGAGGCCACGATGACAACATCTTTGCGGCTCATCAGGTTGGCCATCGTTTGCAGGCGCAAACGGCCGATTTCCTCATTGATCTGCGTCTCTTTTTCGATGAACAGGTCGTGGCGCGGCACATAGGCCTCGGGTTGGTAGTAGTCGTAGTAGCTTACAAAGTAGGACACCGCGTTTTTGGGGAAAAATTCGCGGAACTCGCTGTAAAGCTGGGCGGCCAGCGTCTTGTTGTGGGCGATGACCAGCGTGGGCTGCTGGGTTTGCTGAATGACGTTGGCCATGGTGAACGTTTTGCCGGTGCCGGTGGCGCCAAGCAGGGTCTGGAAACGGTCGCCGCGCTCCAGGCCTTCTACCAGCTTTTCAATGGCGATTGGCTGGTCGCCAGTGGGGACAAATTCAGATGCAATTTGGAACTGGGCCATTGGGGGTTCCTCGTTTTATCCACAGATTAACGCAGATTAGCGCAGATTTTTATTGTCTCACGTTGCTATTCGTTTCAGAACGCAAGTTCGCAATTTTACCACAATTCAAGGCTTTTCGAGCCAATTTGCGGGCAATTTTCAGGATCGTGTCACATTTTGCGACGGCCGTTTGTCTTAGTTGGTGAAGATATCAAGAAGGCGCTGGCAACGGGCTGACGCATGGACATGGTTATGAGGTGAAACAGTGACCGAGCAGACAACTAAAATTTTAATATTGGGCGGTGGCTATGCCGGGGTGATGGCTGCGCTGCGGCTGGCAGGCAAGACGCGGCGGCTGGGAACAGAGATCACGCTGGTGAGTGGCCTCGATCATTTTGTGGAGCGGCTGCGTTTGCATGAATCGGCTATCGGGGGCAAGACTCGGCAGCCCTTGTATAAGGAACTGCTGCGGGGAACGGCCGTTAAATTTACAAAAGGTTGGGCCACCGCAGTTGATCCAGAAGCCCAAACAGTATGCGTGACCGCCGGGTCCGGCGAGCAAAGGCTGCCCTATGATTTTCTGATTTACGCCCTGGGCAGCCGCGTTGAGCGAGAATCGGTGCCGGGTGTGGCCGCCCACGCCTACGTGCTGGATGCCTTTGGCGAACGGTCGGCGGCGGCGCTAAAGACCCAACTGCCAAGGCTGCCTGCGGCCGCAACCGTGCTGGTAGCTGGGGGAGGGGCTACGGGCATTGAAGCAGCCTGCGAAATTAAGGCACATTTTCCCAAGCTGGCCGTACAGTTGGTGTCGGCTGGAGCGGTGGGCGATTTTAAGGGGGCCAACGTGCAGCGCCATATGCTGGCCGCGCTGGCAGAACAGGGGATTGCGCTGCTGGAAAATGGTCTGATTGAGGCGGTTACAGAGAGGGGTGCGCAATTACAAGACGGCCGTTTCCTTCCTGCGGCGATTACGGTGTGGTGCGGCGGCTTTCAGGTGCCAGACCTGGCCAAAACGGCGGGTTTGCTGATGAACGGGCAAAATCAGCTGCTGGTTGATCCGTTTTTGCGCTCGACGAATTATGCTAACATTTACGCCGTGGGCGATGCCGCCGGTCCGGTAGAAGATCCGGGTACGCCCATGCGCATGAGCCTTTTTGTGGCCCTGGTGACGGGCGCGCTGGCAGCGGACAACGTGACGGCCGTTCTCCGGCAAAAAAAGCAGCGGCCGTTGAGCTTTGCTACGTACGGGCAGGCCATTGCTCTGGGGCCACGCGATGCGGTAGGCTTCAACACCTTCCCGGCGGACAGAGCAGTTGGGCCCATTCTGCGGCGGCAAACGGCCGTGCGGCTGCGCCGCTTTTTTGTCTGGTTGTTGTTTACCTTTTTGCGCATTGAACGGCGGCTTCCGGGCTTTTTCTTTTGGTTGGGCAAGGGTCGTTTTGCCCGACAGCAGCGTAAAATGAGGAGGCTGGGAACGGCCGTTTCCCGCAACAAACAGGTCGGTTATGAGTGAAACGCTGGCAGCACACTTTGAAGCTCATCGTCCACGCCTCTTTGGGCTGGCCTACCGCATGTTGGGCACGGCCTCCGAGGCGGAAGATATTGTGCAGGATGTATATCTGCGGGCGCGAACGGTGCCAGCGGCGCAGGTGGAAAATGTAAAAGCTTATCTGACCACCATTGCCACAAGACTCAGCCTGAACCGGCTCCAGTCGGCCAGCCAGCAGCGGGAAACGTATCTGGGACCCTGGCTGCCAGAGCCGGTCCTGTCGGCCAATCTACCCGACCTGGCGACTCCCCAAGAGCAAAGTATTTTGCATGATTCCCTCTCTCTCGCCTTTTTGATGCTGCTGGAAAAGTTGACGCCCGCTGAACGCGCTGTGTTCTTGCTGCATGAGCTGTTTGACTATAGCTATGGCGAAATTGGTGCGATGCTGGACAAGAGCGAGGTCGCCTGCCGCCAGATGGGACGGCGAGCGCGGCAGCACATTGCCGCCAATCGCAGCCGGTTCAACAGCGACCCTGCCGAGCAGGAGCGGCTGCTGCGCAGCTTCTTGCAGGTGGTGGAGGTGGGTGACCTGGCTGGCTTTCTGGCGCTGTTAACCAAGGACGTGACGCTGATACCAGATGGAGGCGGCGAGCGCGGCGCGGCGATTCAGGTGCTGCGCGGGCCAGAAGCGGTAGCGCAATTTATGCTGGGCGTGCGCAAGCTGTCGCCATCAGGATTGCGAGCAGAAATTGCCTCACTGAATGGACAGCCTGCGCTTTTGCTGTTGGTCAACGACAAGCCGTTTGCCGTGATTTGCGCGTATGTGGTGGACGGCCGTATCAACCTCATTCAGCTTATTGCCGGGCAAAAGCTGGCGCATTTGCACCTTTAGTCGTCCTGACCGAAGTAAGCTTTCCAGGCGGCCAGATCTTCTTTGCTGAGATTTTGCGGGTTAGAGGATTTCTTCTTTTTGCGAGGAGAGGCGGTTTCTTTGCGGGTGTTAGACGCGGGTTTGTCCGCCGTCTTTTTCGCTGGCTTCGCCTCGCCGCCGAAGAGGGTAAGCCATTCACGCAGCTCTTCGTCGCTGAGC
>JBHIWP010000338.1:0-6489 GCA_041987425.1 Promineifilaceae bacterium (SeqCode)
TGGCCCCCAGCAGGATGAGGACAAACAAAGAAGGGAAGGATAGAAACAGATCGGTGAGGCGCATGAGGGCATTATCTATCATGCCGCCGTAGTAGCCGGACAGGGCGCCTACGGCCGTTCCCACCAGCAGCGCCAGCCCCGTGGCAAACACGCCCACCGCAAGCGAAATACGGCCGCCGTGCAAAATGCGCGCCAGCAAGTCACGGCCCAGATCGTCGGTGCCCATGGGATGCTCCCAAGAGGGCGGCTCCAGCTTGCTGCGCAGGCTGATCGCTTCGGGATCGTGCCCGTACAGTGGGGCGGCAATGGCGCTGAAGGTGATGAGCACCAGGGTGATCAGCCCCAGCACGGCCAGCCGGTGCCGCATAAAGCGCCGCAAGAGAAGCTGGCGCATGCTTTCCGGCCGGGCCAGAGACACATCACTGGCTTCCAGGTCTAGCTGGGCCAGATCAAGCGCAGCGTCTGAGGTTGCTTTAGTCGAACCGTATTCTGGGGTCGAGGTAGCCATAAACAATATCCGCGATTAAATTGCAAAGAATGATTAATACGGCCGTCATCATAATCACGGCCATCAGCACCGGGTAATCCCGCCGCAGGGCCGACTGGTAAAACAGCCTTCCCATGCCCGGCCAGGAAAAGATCGTCTCCGTGAAGACGGCACCGGCAAAGAGGGCGGGCAAATCCAGGGCGACCAAAGTCACCAGGGGAATCAAAGCGTTTATCAGGGCGTGCCGCCCGAGCACCCAGCGCTCGCGCAGCCCTTTGGCCCGGGCCGTGCGCACGTAATCCTGGTGGATCACCTCCAGCATGCTGCCGCGCAAAAAGCGCGTATAACACGACACCCAGGCCAGCGACAGCATGGCGACGGGCAGCACCATGTGCCAGGCGCTGTCCCAAAAGCTGCCGCCCTCGTCGATGGAGCTAATGCCACCGGAGGGAAAAAGCGGACCCCCAGTCCAGGGATTTTCCAGCGTGGTGTAAAAAACCAGGATGAGAATGAGCCCGAACCAAAAAATGGGCACCGACTGCCCGGCAAAGGCCACGGTGGTAACGATGTGGTCAAACCAGCTATATTTTTTGACGGCCGAAATGACCCCCACGGGCACGGCGATGACCAGGGTCGTGACAAACGCCACGCTCATAAGCCGCAGGGTGTTGGGCAGGCGCTCGGCAATCATATCGATGACGGGCCGGTGGGCGGTGTAAGATTCACCAAAGTCCCCTTGCAGGGTAGCCCAAAGCCAACGGCCGTACTGCACCGGCAGCGGATCGTCCAGACCCATTCGCGCCCGAATCCGGTTCAAATCCTCCTGGCTGATGGTGGGATCGTTCTCAAAACGGGCCAGCGGCCCGCCCGGCGTCAGGCGCAGCAGCGCAAAAATAATGATGCTGATCAACAGCATCAGCGGCACCGCCTGAATGAGTCGTCTAAGAATATAGTTTGCCATGTGAAGTGGGTTTGGAGATTGGAGATGAGAAATTTCAATCTCCAATCTCCTCTAATGCCTACTGATTAAGCTGCCAGTTTTCTGCGTCCCAGGTGAGTGGCGCCCAGGTGCTTACCTGTACACCAGTCAGATTGGCGCTAAAAGCATGGCCTTCCTGGAATTGATACAAGAAGATTTGCGAATTGCTTTCTTTGATCAGCTCGCCAAGCTGGCAGTACAGCTCTTTGCGTTCGGCCAGGTCCGGCGTGCGGCCGGCTTCTTCAATGAGCGCATCGGCTTCTTCACTCACCCAGCGGGTGTAGTTAGCGCCAGTACCGCCATTTTCCTCCGTGGGCACGTTGGTGCTGTGGAAGTAATCGGCAATATGCTGCTGCGGATTGATCCCGGCGCCGGTATCGTAAACCAACACGTCGTAGTCGCCGGTTTTACGCGGGGCATTGTCGGCCCAGCTGCCAAACAGAACGGCCATTTCTTCGTTAGAAACCTGGAAGTCGATGCCAATATCGGCCAAGTATTCGGCAATCACCAGTTCGGTGTTTTCCAGCAGCTTGAAGCCGCTGTAGCCGGTGGCGCGAAGCGAGAGCAGCGTGCCGTCTTCGGCATAAAGCGTGCCGTGGGCTTCGCGAATGCCGTCGCCGTCCTCATCTCGCCAGCCTGCTTCTTCCAGAATGGCAGCGGCCGTTTCCGGATCGTACGGATCGCCGGGAATGTCGCAATCGTACCAGCCCAGCGCGAATGGCGAAGTGGCGCGATCAACCCGGCCTTCAGCCAGGTCGTTGACAATGGAATCATAATCGATAGCCAGGGCCATCGCCTGCCGCACAGCCGGATCGCCCAAAATAGGATGCGGCGGATTGGGGCCCGCGTCGCCATCGCCGGGCATGCTCACGTTGAGGAACATGCGCAAAATGTAAATACCGGGCGCATTTTGGGTCACCACATTGTCCGATGTCTCCCAAACTTCGCGCAGCGTCGAGTCGGGCCAAAGCATGATTTGGGCGTCATTTTCCAGCATCATTTGCGAGCTGACTTCTTGCGAAGGCACAATCTGGAAGACCAGTTCATCCAGGTATGGTTTACCTTCTTCACGGTAGTTGGGGTTGGCGGCCATGATGATGCGATCGCCGGAAATCCAGTCCGTTACCATGAAGGGGCCGGTGCCCAGGGGCATCCGGTTGTATTCCCAACTCAACATCGCGGCAGGATCGCCCGCGCTGGCGGGCAAAATGCCCCACTGGAACTGATCCAAAAAGCTGGAGTTAAACTCGGCGTATTCAACCACGACGGTATGATCATCGGGGGCTTCAATGTTGGTGATGCTCTCAAACGCGGCCGTTCGCACCGAGCCGCTGTCTGGGTTAGAAGCCGCTTCGTAGGTGAAGATAACGTCGGCAGAAGTAAAAGGCGTGCCGTCTGACCAGGTTACGCCTTCTTTGAGGTGCCAGGTAATCGTTTTGCCCTCGTTGGTCACGTCACCGTTGGCCTCGGTGGGCACGCGCTCCGCCAATACTGGCTGATACTCTCCATTGGCATCGGGCTGCACCAGCGCCTCAATGACAGCATCGGTGACTTGCGTGGTGATGAATGCCGTTGTTGCGTACGGATTCATCAATTCCAGGTCTTCGGTCATGAGTACGACCACGCGCCCGCCGGAGCTGTCGGCCATTTCTTCATCGGTCATTTGCTCGTCTGTGGACTCTTCGGAAGCGGCCGTTTCTGGATCGCTATCAGATTCTGTCGTTCCGCCAGAGCAGGCAGCCATAAACAGCGCCAACAGCAGCAGCATGAGTCCGCACCGGAAATATTTATTCTTCATCCTCTACCTCCTTGCATGGAAAAATTTAATACAAAATGGGGTTCTTTGTTGGCTGCTCACCTCCTGCAAAACAGAACTCAAAAGTCACTACCTACCTCGTGCCTCACCAGGCAAGCGAATAGTCCAGGTTGACCTATGTTCAGTTTTCGGCGAATAGTGTGTGCTAGTAAATAGTAGATTGCCAGCCGCCTGATTGTGGCCGCTGGACAATTTTCTTGCAGGATATTTCGTGTTTAATTCTGCGGTGATAACTCGAACTCATTGGCCTGATGCCCACTATCATACTTCATTATTGGCTTATTGGGCAAAAGACGCCAACCGACCTCACAGAAAATTAACACGGTAACGGCCGTTTCTGCTATCATATCCGCACAATCCACGGATAGGGGCGAGGCGTTGGGGCGTGGCCAGATTCATAAAAAGTCGCTTAACTCCAACTGCCTCGCCCTTACGTTTTATAGGAGGAACAGATGCCCGTCAGTCAGCCATCCCGTATTCAGCACACGATTCATTTGCTACCGCAGGCCACCACGCTAGAGGAACTCGACCAGGTAGTCACCCTGCTGCATCCCAGCCGCTCTGCCTTTACCTACAGCGCCGACGCGGCCCACGCAGTGGCCCACGCAGGCAACAACGACAGCGTGGTTGTGGCCTGGGCTGGTGAACGATGGAATGGCGATATTTTTGCCTGGCTGCACGAGCGTGGCCTGGCGACCCTGGCGCGCAGCTTCGACGGCAGCAGCGTGGCCGGGCACGTGAGCCAGCCTGCGGCCAATCGCCGCCCGCCGCAGCGCATCCAGCATACCATTCATCTACTGCCCCAAGACACCACGCTGCCAGAACTAAAGCAGGTCACGCGCTCTCTGCACCCGACCCGTTCTGCCTTCACCTACAGCGCCGATGCGGCTCACGCCCTGATGTTTGCCGGAAACGAGCAAAGCAAAGTAGTGGTCTGGTCTGGCGAGCGCTGGAATGGCGATATTTTTGCCTGGCTGCGCCAGCGCGGCATCCAGTTTGAGGCGCAGCGTTTTGTGGAGCCAGAAACGGTAACCAGCTCCGGCTTCATTTTTACCCACTGGCCTACCGAGCACGTGACTATCACCCAGCCGTTCAACGTCAATCCGCAAAACTATGCCCCGCCGCTGACCGGGCACGATGGGCTGGACATCGTGGCGCCGTTTAATTCGCAGGTGTTTGCCGTGGCTAACGGCACGGTGTACAAGGTGCGCGAGGAGTCCGAAGATCATCCGTATGGCACGGCCGTTTACATTCGTCATCAGGATGGCTTTCGCACGGCTTACGCTCACCTGAAAGAGAAGTTCGTCAACGTCGGCGATTTTGTGCAGGGTGGCCAGCCCATTGGCCGGGCCGACAGCACCGGCAATGTTATTCCCAAACCTACCCTTACTCAGCCGCACCTGGGTAGCCACCTGCACCTCAGTCTCTACCTGGATGGCGCCAGCCGCCGCAAAGAAACGCCCCAGCCGTTCGACCTGATCAACCCGGAGCCGTACCTGAAGCATTTGCAGGCTGGCTGGGCCACGCCGCAGGGTGACCTGGTGTCCGGGTGGGCCTTTGCCAGCAGCGTAGAAACGATGGGGCTGGTCGCCCGCGTGCGCACGGGGTTTATCAACCTGCGGGCCGAACCGGGTTCCTTCCAGAAAAAGGTGGGCCGGGTGAAAAATGGTACGGTGATGCGGCTGTTGGGCAATAAGCAAGACAACTACTATCCGGTGGGGGTGCCTGCGGAGGCCGTGAGTCGGGTGGATACGGCCGTTGAGTTCGGCATTCATAACGAAGACGGAGCCAGCTGGATGAAGCAAAACGGCATGACCGGCTGGTCTATCCACGCCATTGCTCTGGGCACTGGCGCCGCCCCGCAAGACATGACTCGCTTCGAGCAGGCGGGCATCAAAATGATTATCCGGCTCAACTACGGCTTTCATCCCCAGGGCAACCAGCCCGCGCCCAACTCGCCAGACTTTCAGCGTTACCTGGACGCCTGCGTCGAAACCATGCGGCGCAGCAAAGGCGTCTGGGGCTTCGTTTTTGGCAACGAAACCAACAATCCCCAGGAATTTCCCGGCGGCGTCCACGGCACGCCGATTACGCCGGATGACTATGCCCGCGCCTACAACAATCTGTGGCAGCGCAAGCCGGATGGGGTGCGGCTGGGGGTGCAGGCAGTCGATCCCTACTTTGGCCCGGGCAGCGACAACCGCGCCTACTGGGTAGCGGTGCTCACCAACATCTTGGGCACCGATTTCATCACGGTGCATCCCAAAACGCAAGACAGCAACCCAAACAACGTCGATAGCGACGCCAAGTTTGGAAACGACCCGCTGCGCTGGCAATTTTTGCACCTGAAGTCGTACCAGCCGCTGCTGGATGTCGTGCCGGAGCGGTTCTGGACGCTGCCCGTAATTGCCACCGAGGTGAACCCGCAGCGGCACAACGACGGCCACACTTTAGGCTGGCAAACAAACCAGGGGGCCGAATGGGTGCGCCGCGCCGCCGCCCACTTCCGCGCCTACAACGAAGAAGCGCTTATGCCAGTTAACGGCGTCATTTTCTATCGCTTCTCCGCCGACCAGTGGGAGCTGCACAACAAGCAAGGCATTCTAAACGCCATCAAAAGTCTATAAAGTGGAACGCTAATAAACGCGGATAACGCTGATTTGCTTTTCAAATCGGCGTCTATCTGCGTTCATCTGCGTCCTATTGGTAAAATATGAATCTACTCAACGTTTACGACTACGAACAGACGGCCGCTGAAAAAATGCACGGCCCGTACCATGAATATTTTGCCGGGGGCGTGGCCGATAATTTAACGCTGCACGAAAACCGCGCGGCGTTTGACCGTCTCAAGCTGCTGCCGCGCATCTTTCGTGACGTGCGCAACGTCTCCCTGGAAACGGAGATCATGGGGGTGAAACGGCCGTCTCCTTTCCTCATTGCCCCCGCCGCCCTGCACAAACTGGGCCATCCCGATGGCGAACTGGCTACCGCCCGCGCCGCCCACAGCCTGGGCCTGATTCAAATTCTCAGCACGCTGGCGTCGGTGGCCGTGGAGGAAATTACGGCCGTTGGCCATCCCGTCTGGTTTCAACTCTACATTTTTCGCGACCGGGGCTGGAGCCAGGAAATCGTGCAGCGTGCCGTCGCCGCGGGTTGCCGGGCGCTGGTCGTTACGGTAGACGTGCCGGTTCAGGGCCTGCGCGAAAA
>JBHIWP010000339.1:0-6472 GCA_041987425.1 Promineifilaceae bacterium (SeqCode)
ATCAGTCACGATCTTAAAAACAAGAGCAGCCAGTGGTTCATCATCAGCCGGATGGCGAGACTCAATCTCTTCCGAGATGGGGTTAACACCTTTAATAGGAGGAACATCCAGCGGCGACGGCAGGTAGTAAATTACCGCATCCAGCACGCGCTGAATACCCTTGTTTCGCAAGGCAGTTCCACACAGAACTGGCGTCACCAGGTTTTGAACCGTAGCCTTGCGCAAGGCTGCGCGCAGTTCATCAACCGTTGGCTCCTCACCTTCCAGATAGCGCTCCATCAACGCGTCGTCGGTCTCAACAATGCGTTCAATGATGACCTGACGGGCGTCCTCTGCCTGAGCACGATAATCTTCTGGAATGTCCACAACTTTAGCCGTGGCGCCCAGATCGTCATCATCCCAAATGGCAGCTTCCATTGTCAGCAGGTCAATAATGCCGCGAAAACTAGCTTCCCGGCCAATGGGCAGCTGAATCGCTATAGGATTAGCTCCCAAACGATCTCGAATCATGCCGATGGTGCGAATGAAGTCTGCACCTGTGCGATCCATCTTGTTGACAAAACAGATGCGGGGCACATTGTACTCATCCGCCTGACGCCAAACTGTCTCGGACTGTGGCTCTACCCCAGCGACCGCGTCAAACACGACCACTCCGCCATCCAGCACGCGCAAGCTGCGCTGCACTTCGGCCGTAAAATCTATATGGCCAGGTGTATCAATAATGTTAACCTGATGGTCATTCCAATATGTAGTGGTTGCCGCAGACGTAATGGTAATACCGCGTTCCTGCTCTTGCACCATGTGATCCATTGTGGCTGTGCCCTCATGGACCTCACCCATACGGTGAATCACACCGGTGTAATACAGAATACGCTCGGTAGTTGTAGTTTTACCGGCATCAATATGTGCAATGATGCCGATATTCCGTACGCGGTCTAATTTCAAACGACTCATGTTATTCAGTACCTAAATTCCTAAAAGCGGAAATGCGAAAATGCGCGATTGGCCTCAGCCATACGGTGCGTATCGTCACGCCGCTTCACGGCCGCACCCTGATTAGTAGATGCGTCCATAAACTCATTGGCTAGCTTTTCCGCCATGGAACGGCCGCCGCGACTGCGGGCAGCAGTCAACAGCCAGCGCATCGCCAGAGATAGCTGACGCCGAGCATCAACCGGGGTCGGAACCTGATAAGTAGACCCGCCCACTCGACGTGGTTTCACCTCAATCTGAGGCGTTACATTCTGGATAGCTTGCTCAAAAACCTCAATAGCTGGCTTCTTGGCCCGCTGCTCGATTAGATCGAAACTATCATACAGTACACGCTGCGCCGTACTCTTTTTGCCGTCATACATAAGACGGTTAACGAACATAGAAACATGGACATTGCCATATTTCAAATCAGGTTCAACCTCTCGTTTTTCAGGACGATCACGTCTTGGCATTTTGCATTTCTCCGTAAATTAAAACCAATTACTTCGGCGTCTTGGTGCCGTACTTAGAACGGCCCTGCTTGCGATTATCTACACCGCCAGCATCCAACGTTCCTCGAACAATGTGGTAGCGAACACCGGGCAAGTCCTTCACACGGCCACCGCGTATCAACACAACAGAGTGGTCCTGCAAACTGTGACCTTCACCAGGAATGTACGCAGTTACCTCAATGCCATTTGTCAAACGCACACGAGCAACCTTCCGCAACGCTGAATTCGGTTTTTTGGGCGTCATCGTTTTTACTTGTGTGCAGACGCCACGCTTCTGCGGCGCGCCTTTTGGTTGGCGCGTCCGACGCTGTTTAAAAGAATTGAATGTCCATTGTAAGGCAGGGGCCGTACTCTTCTTACTCTTAGCTTTACGCCCCTTGCGTACAAGTTGATTAATCGTAGGCACGCTGGTTTATCTCCTTACTCTTTATCCTACTTCCAAAGTTCAATATTGAGTATTGACACGCCCGCCGAACAAGTGTGGCAAACATGTCAATACCCGACAAATGGAGGCCATCGTAGTTGAATCAACTCGATGGCCTCCACATGGTTCTACGTATTCAATTAGTAACTACGTATTTATCTAGTTACCTGTTTGGGACAGACATACGAACGGTGATTTTATCACAGTTAATGTGGTTGTCAAACCTTATAGATGCAATTATTAAAACTTCATTCATGGGAAACAAGAAGTTCCCCCTCTTGTCTCCCTACTGTGATTTAACGGCGGCTCCGAGCCAAATCCATGAGGCCTGTTCCGGCCCACTTTTTGTTTTTCTTCTCGTCTTCTTTGCCAAAACGCACAATTTCACCACTGTCGGTAACGGCTTCTACAGCAAGGCCCAGGCTTTGCAGCTCTTTGACCAACACGCGGAAAGAGGCGGGCACGCCAGGTTCGTCAATTGGCTCGTTTTTGACAATCGACTCGTAGGTTTTTACCCGTCCCTGCACGTCATCGGATTTAATGGTGAGCATTTCCTGTAAGGTATAGGCAGCGCCATATGCTTCGAGCGCCCATACTTCCATTTCACCAAACCGCTGACCACCGAATTGCGCTTTACCACCCAACGGCTGCTGGGTTACCAGCGAATAGGGTCCCGTGGAACGAGCGTGAGCCTTATCCTCGACAAGGTGAGCCAGCTTGAGCATATGCAGAATGCCGACGGTGACAGGTTGGTCAAACGGCCGTCCCGTCTTCCCATCGATCAATCTCTCCTTACCCAGAACGGGAAGGGGCTCGTGGGTCAACGTCGTGATCCGGTTCGACAATAGTTCCAGCTCAGCAATTTCTGCCTTCAACGGATCAACTTTAAGCTCATCCGGCAGCGAGCCATCATATTTGTCCAGCATGTAGCTGTACCATTCCCGTACACAGGCTTCAATAGCGGCTTCGTTGTGCGAAATCCAGTCGAGCTTGCGCATGGACTCATGATCCAGCGGGAAGATCAGATCCGGGTCCCAATCACGTCCCTTCACCCATTCTCGAGCCACGCTCCATTGTGCATAGCGCAAATCCGTTTCTAGCTGCTCAACTTCATACCCTTCTTCGCCAAGCCAGCCGGTTACAAACAGACGGCGCGCTTCGTTCTCATCCTCAAGGGATTCCAGATCATACTCAATTTCTGTCAGCCAGTCCCAGGCCCAATCTGCGGCCACTTCCCAGGCGCGTCCCAACAGCCAGGCCCGCGCCAGTTCAGCAGAGATTTCTCGCTCGTTCGCGCCGTCAAATACCGGCGTGATCGCCCGGAAACCCAGACGATGTGCGGCCCATCCCAGATGTGTCTCCAGCACCTGACCAATGTTCATACGGCCGGGTACACCCAGAGGGCTCAAGATGATGTCGATGGGCGTACCATCTGCCAGATAAGGCATATCTTCCATAGGAACAATCTTGGAAATAACACCCTTGTTCCCATGCCGCCCGGCCATCTTGTCGCCTTCCGAGATTTTGCGCCGCTGCGCCACGCTAACGCGAACCATTGTCTCTACACCAGCGGGCAAATCCCTATCGTGCTGCCGGTCAAAGACGTGGACATCCACAACCTTGCCGCGAGCACCATGAGGCATGCGCAGGCTGGAGTCTTTCACTTCACGCGCTTTGTCGCCAAAGATGGCCCGGAGCAATTTTTCTTCAGGGCTTAACTCTTTTTCACCCTTGGGCGTGATTTTACCCACGAGAATATCCATCTCATTGACATCGGCCCCCACGCGAATAATGCCTCGTTCATCAAGATCTTTCAGGGAGTCTTCGCTTACGTTGGGAATGTCATAAGTAATCTCTTCGGGGCCCAGCTTGGTGTCACGCGCTTCAACCTCATGCTTTTCAATATGCACCGAGGTGAAACGATCTTGCCGCACCATGCGCTCACTCACCAGGATGGCGTCTTCGTAATTTCCACCCTCCCAAGAGAGGAACGCAACCAACACATCCTGACCTAGAGCCAGCTCTCCATACTGCGTTGAAGAACTGTCGGCCAAAACATCACCTCGCTTCACGCGCTGCCCTTTCACTACCACGGGACGCTGATCGATACAGGTGCTTTGGTTTGAGCGATTGTACTTGCGCAAATTGTAAGTGCGGGGTCCATTCTCGCCCACAACGACAACGGTATCGCCGGTAACGCTGACAACCTCGCCATCCTCTTTGGCAACCACAATCTGGCCAGAGTTGAGTGCAGCCTGCTGTTCCATACCCGTGCTTACAATCGGCACGTCTGGTTGCAGCAGCGGCACAGCCTGACGCTGCATGTTCGAACCCATCAGGGCGCGGTTGGCATCATCATGGTCCAGGAAGGGGATAAGCGCTGCAGAAATACCAACGATTTGCCGCGGAGCCACGTCAATGAAGTCGATGCGCTGTACAGACGTAAAGCGGAACTGCTGGTTACGCCGAGACGAAACGCGTCGATCCACAAACTGGCCTTTGTCATCAATGCGGGCATTGGCCTGAGCGATAGAGTAATGATCCTCTTCATCTGCGGACATATAAATGATTTCGTCTGTAATGTAGGGCTTGACCTGCACTTCGGCAATGCCAGCCTTTTTGATCGCTTTGACATCTTTGGCGGTAATCGTATCGTCAGCAGCCACGATGATTTCACCGGTTTCTGGGTGAACGACATTGTTAAAGGCATCATGGTCTACCAAATCGTCGCTATCACCAGGGAAGGTGTTTAGCACGCGGCGGTAGGGTGTTTCAATAAAGCCGTATTTGTTGACACGGCCGTATGTCGCCAGACGACCAATGAGACCAATATTAGGACCTTCCGGCGTTTCGATCGGGCAGATACGGCCGTAATGGCTGTGGTGCACATCACGCACCTCAAACCCGGCACGCTCACGCCGCAAACCGCCAGGACCCAACGCCGACAGCGTCCGCTTATGAGTCAATTCCGCCAGCGGGTTGGCCTGCTCCATAAATTGGCTTAGCTGCGAGCTGCCAAAGAACTCACGAACGGCCGCAACCACCGGGCGAATATTGATCAGAGAAACGGGCGTGACCGTATCGCTGTCGCGAATCGACATGCGTTCGCGCACAACGCGCTCCATGCGGCGCAAACCAACACGCAGCTTGGCCTGGAGCAGCTCGCCTACAGTCTTCACGCGACGATTGCCCAAGTGATCAATATCATCAGGCCCTTCCAGACCATTGTTGATATTCACCATGCGACGCACCAGCCGCACAATGTCGTGCTGGGTGATGGTGCGGTGGGTCAACGGAACCACATCCTGCAATGCAAGACGTTTATTTAATTTATAGCGACCGACGCGCGCCAGGTCGTAACGCCGTTGGTCATACAGCTGCTCCTGCAAATATTGGGTGGCATTGTCCAGGGTAGGCGGATCGCCAGGACGCATGCGCTTGTAAAACTCAATGAGCGCCTGTTCGGCCAGCGATTTATCTGGGTCCCACGGCGGCTCCTGCTCAATGCTGCCCTGAATGTAGAGATGCTCGCCGTTGGTATCGATGTCCTCAAAGAGGGCCAAAATTTCTTCATCGCTGCCGGTTTTTAGCAGAGGATTATTCAAACCGTCATCCACAGCAGCCATTGCCCGCAGAAAGAGGGTAACAGGCACTGTGCGCTTCCGGTTAAATTTTACGGTGATGTAATCAGTTTTGCGGGTTTCAAACTCCATCCAGGCGCCGCGATCCGGGATTAACTTGCCCATGGCCAACGGCCGTCCCGTGGTGCGCTCTTCCTGAACTTCAAAATACGCGCCGGGGGAGCGAATAAGCTGGCTCACCACAACGCGCTCAGTACCGTTAATAATAAATGTGCCTGCCGGCGTCATAAGGGGGAAATCACCCATGAAAATATCTTGAACAATGGGCTGATCCTGGTCTGTGCTGTACAGCATCGCCTTTACATACATAGGTGCTGCATAGCTCATATCCCGCTCGACACATTCCTCTACCGAATATTTCGGCTCCCCAAACCAGTAGCTCAGGTCAAACCCTTCTACTTCTGGGCGATTGCTGGGGAAGTAAAGCTTCAGATCACCATTGAAACTTTCAATTGGTGAAATCTCATCGAACAGCTCGGCCAGACTTTCCTCAACGAACTGTTGAAAAGAATCCAACTGAACGTCGATGAGCGTCGGCAGCTCGAGCAACTCGGTCATGCGGGCATAATTTTTTGTTGGAAGTTTAGACATTTGAGATTCCTGCTCCCTAAAATAGTAACCACTCTTTCTAAAATGAACCCTTTGCTATCTGCTCAATTACCACAAACAAAGGGTGCAACGAATTCCCTCAAATTGTTGCACCCCATTTGTTCGGTTTTAACCGCCTCGCTTTCAGCTGTCTTTTTTGGACAATAGGCCAGTTAAGTGACGGTCATTTTGCACGTTGTAATGAGCGAATAGCAATTCGCGAACGGAGATTATAGTGAGAGGAGGCTATTTTGTCAACTCTTTATATAAAGAAACGATCTGCTCGCCAGCCTTTTGCCAACTGTACGTTTGCAGTGCACGTTGGCGCAGCTGTT
>JBHIWP010000340.1:0-6438 GCA_041987425.1 Promineifilaceae bacterium (SeqCode)
GCAGTTCCTCGCGGCGCTGGCTGCGCTCCGCCGCCGGAACGCGCCGGATCTTCAGGCCAAACTCTACGTTTTCGGCCACGCTCATGTGGCGAAAGATAGAGTAGTTTTGGAATACGAAGCCAACGCCGCGCTGCTGCGGCGACAGCCAGGTGACATCGCGGCCATGAAGGTTGATACGGCCGTCATCGGGCTGCAACAAACCGGCAATCAGGCGCAGGATGGTGCTTTTACCGCTGCCGCTGGCCCCCAGCAGCACAAACAGCTCACCGTCGGCAATCTCCAGCGAAACGTGGTCAACGATTAATAAATCGCCAAATTGTTTGGTCAGGTCGCTTAGGACAATGGACATGAAATCCCCTCAAAAACTCGAAACGGCTTATTTATGGCTGCCGTTTGTAAAGCGCAGCAGGAAAAAGAATATGAGAAAAGAAAGCAGGGCCAAAACGGCCGCTACCGCGTTAGCCTGGGCAATGTTGCCTGCCTCGAACTGGGCAAAAATGTAGAGCGGCGCGGTTTGGGTGCGCAGCCGCAGGTTGCCAGAGACCAGCACCGTGGCCCCAAATTCGCCCAGCGAATGGGCAAAGGTCAGCAGTGCGCCGGTAAACACGCCGCTGCGCAGCGCCGGAAAGATGACAAAACGAAACGTTTGCCAGCGATTGGCTCCAATGGTGTAGGCCGCTTCTTCGTAGGTGGTTTCCAGCTCGTCTAGCAGGGGTTTAATGGTGCCCAGCATATAGGGGAAGGTGACAAACAGGTGGGCCAGAAGCACGCCCACCGGGGTAAACATCGGCTGCAAGCCCAGCGGATCGAGCCACTGCCCCAGCAGGCCGATTGGCCCCCACAGCAGCAGCAGCGAGGTGCCAACCACAACGGTGGGAATGGCCACGGGCAGGTTGACAATGATGCTCAACGGCCGTTCCCCGGGAAAGCGATACTTGCTCAAAACATAAGCGGCATAAGTCCCCAGCACGGCATTGATAACGGCCGTGCCAAAGGCAATAAGCAGGCTAAAGCGCAGGGCAAACAAGGCGTCGGGATCGCGCAATGCCTCTACGAAGGCGGTTAGTCCGCCCTGGAAAGCAAAGATAAACACGGCGGCCAGCGGCATGAGCAGCAGCGGCAGCAGCACCAGAATCAGCAGCCCTACGGGGAAAATATAGTTGGGACGTTCGGTAGACCTTTGGGGGGGTGATACAGCCGTTGTCATTATTAGTCCAGCTCCTTTAACACTTGATTTTTCCAGATGGCGTCGATGATTTCTGGCTTGGCCTGTGCCCAGCCACCAAAGTCGGTAATGAACAGCGGGTGCGGCACCGGGCTAAACAAAGGGTGGGCATCGTTGATTGTCTCGTCTATGCTGCGAAAGCCGTACTCCGCAAAAATCTGCTGAGCTTCCTGGCTCCACAAAAATGCGACGAAGGCGTCCACGACGGGGCGCTCTTCTGGGCTGATATGCTGGTCCAGCACCACCAGCGTATGTTCGCTGAAGATGGTGCTGCTCGGGTAGATGATTTCGGCGGGTAGACGGCCGTTTGCCACGTCGCGCAGCACGTCTTGCTCGTAGGTAATCAGCACATCGCCAAAGCCGTTTTCAAACTGGGTGCGGGCTGCCCGTGCCGAAGAAGCCTGCGCCACCACGTTGCGCCAGATGCCCAGCAGCATCTCATAGCCTGCCTGCGGATTGTCCGGATCGGCCGCCACGCCTGCGCCATATTCTGCCAAAAGGGACCAGTTGGCTGCGCCAGAGGTAAGCGGGTCTGGATGCACAATCCGCACGCCTGGTCTGGTGAGCTCGGCAAAATCGTCAATGTTTAGCGGGTTGCCTGGCCGTACCACAATTACAAAAGGTGAGCGGTTGACCACTCCGTCATGAGGCCATGCTTCCCAGCCGCCCGGCTCAATCACCCTGGCGTCCGCCAGACGCTGCGCGTCTAGCTCCAGCGCCAGCAGCGCCACGTCGGCGGGCACCCCCATGATGAGCTGATTGGTAACCGTGCCGGAGCTGCCAAAGGCGCTGATGAACTCAATGCGCTCGCCGGTTTCGGCTTCCCACTTGCTTTGGAAGGCGGGGAAGATGCCTCGATTCATGGCATCGCCGGTGATGCTAAAGCCGTAAAAAACAATCGTGCGCGTGGGTGCCGCCTCAGCGGCAAAGGGCAGCCAGGGCCAGAAGGCGAAAAGACCGAGCGCGATAAAAAAAGTGGTGGGGATGAGGTTGGGCCATCGCCGCCACCATCCCATTCGTTTCAGACGCATGATTGCTACCTTATGCTTTGCTCTTTTGAGCAAGAATGAGAATATGCAACGGCCGTTTGGCCAGTGTGCTTATGCAACGCAGAATTTTAGGTAAGCATTCTTACTGCGAAGCTGTCTGCACGGAAAATCTTATTTTAGCCCACGCAATCGTCTTTACCCGACGATTGGTATGCGCTTTGCGCTATTCGTGGATGTCCAGCGGCACCTCGTCACGCAGCCCGATGTGCAGGGCAAAGGCGTTTTTTACAGCAGCCACAATCGCGGCCTCAATCCAGCGGCGGTGGCGGCGGTCGCAGGCGTCGTTGGCAAACCAGATGCGGTTGACGGGCCGGACGATGTTGTCATAGAAACGGCCGCTCATTTCGTGGGGTCTAAAGAGCGGACCAATGCCCCCCGCGTATTGATCCAGCGACCAGTCGTGCGAGATGCCGAATTCAAACGTTAGGCGCGCCTCCGGGTGGATTTTGCACAAGTCTTGCAGCGCCTGAGTTATGCGCTCCTGCTCGCTCAGCATACTGTAGGCCATGCTGTCCTGGCCCCAGGCGTAGGAAGCGATGATGACGCCCTTGTTGTAGGCCGGATCTTGCCCGGCGGGCGTGTACACGACGTTTCGAATGGCCAGGTCAGTTACGGTAACGCCGTGAGAGATGTTGTATTTGGTTTCCCACCAGCGCTCGCTGAACTGCATAAAGATTTTATGGGCACGGCCGTAATACACATTGCGGATGGTGTACCACTTTTTCATGTCCAGTCCACCAATTTCCATGTGGCGCAGCAGGTTAAACGGCACGGTCAGAATGCACTCATCACCAGTAACGGTCTGGCTAAAGCCTGCCGGGTCTTTGAAGTGAACCGTTACGCCGTCGTCCGATTGCTGAATTTCCTGCACGATGGCCCCCAGGCGGATGCTGGCATGCAGGTAGGGCACAAAGGCATTGGGCAGGGCATCGGCACCATCCTCAATGTACACCAAATCGCCAAAGACGTTCTCATAATAGTGCGAGAACCACTCAACCAGCGAGAAGTGGAAGCGGCCTTCCAGGTTGAGCAGCGGGCCAACCATGGCCAGCGCAGCGTCGCTCAGGTCACTTTCACGCAAAAAGTCGATGAGTGAGTAGCTGTCGTAGCGATTTACCAGGTAATCCCATCCACCGGGCTCTTCCATTTTGTCGATGAGGGGCTGCATGACTTGCTTTAGCATTTCGTCAGGCAGTTTGCCTTTTTCGTTGAGGGGAAGATTGAAATCGACTTTGTCCGGATGAAACTCGCTGCGCCGTAAGGCCGTGTTATTGACATAAATAAAGGTATCTTCGTCGAACATGGGAAACGGCCGTGTGGCTAACTTAAAGCGTTCGTTGATCAGATATTGCCCCAGCTTGTGCTGCCGGGGGAAGCGCATGGCTCCGAATTCACCATACATTTTGCCCGGAAAACCGTGATAGGTGTACACACGCCCGCCCAGCCGGTTTTGTGCCTCCAAAATAGTGACGGTGTGCCCGGCTTCTTGCAGCAGCAAAGCGGCCGTTAGCCCGGCCATTCCTGCACCAATAACAATGATATGGCGCGGCTCGGCGCTGCTGCTGGGCAGCCCTTCTTTCAGGATTTTCAGACAATCAATGGTTTGCATGGCGAGTTCCTTTTGTTGAAGATTGGGTAAAGTCACAGACTTGTGCTGAGCGCAGCCAAAGTAGGACACAGGGAATTTAGAGGATGCGAGGAGAAGCTGTGCTATCTGCGTTTTCAAGGTATTCGGGCGCAGAATAACACAGCCGTTTGGGGAATGTCAATCAGACGGTGACTGATAAACAGTAAGCCGTAATCAGTAAGCGGTAATCAGTAGAGAGGTTTTGAGGTGGGGGACAGTAGGTATCGAAGATTTCGCAGATTGAAAGATTTTATCTGTCCAATCTGCGAAATCTGCTGATAAAACTTATTTTATTAGGTTAGCTGGCTCTTACGAAATCCAGGCTTCGGTAACTTCACCGCTCCAGCCATCGCTGGTGCGAGTGTAGTTGATGGTAAAACCGCCACCGCTCAGGTAGATCATGTCGGAATCAGCGGCAATAGCCCACGAGCTGCCCAGGGAGACGTTTGCCTCATCTGAGGAAACAGCTCCAAATCCCTGGAATCGTAGATAGGCGAAGTCCCCTTCAGCATCGGCTTTGGCCTGAATCTCTTCGGGCGTCATTGTTACCAGCTCTACGCCCTCCAGTTCAGGCAGTAGGGCCGGGTCGATGTTTTCCGTTGAGAGCACAATTTCATCCTGGTCGGCCAGCAGCGCGTAGTCTGGAATTTCCTGGTTTACCAGGGCACGTTCCAGCGTCAGGCGCAGCAGTTCGGTCAAATCCTCATCCGGCAAGCCCAGATCAGTGAGCGAACCCTGTTCCGTTCCTGGCAGTTGGGTCTCGTTGTCCACATCCAGTGTAAAGGTGTCTGTTACGCCATTTACGTCCACTGTATAGGTGCCCGCGGGCAAACCTTGTACGTCCAGCGCAATGCTTTCTTCAAAACCCACCAGCTGCTGCGTGCAGATGGCGTCAGCGGGGCGCTGGGTGGTGATGGTGACAAAGAAGGTGTCGCCTTCCTGCGTGGTTTCGATGTCGCCCAATGTGGTGCAGCCGTCACCCAGGTAGCCAGTGACGTTAACCTGAACCTGGACCGGGAAGGATTCCAGTATCATGATGCCAATCGATTCAACAGTGGCCTCGCCAATAAAGAGTTCCTCTGCATCAGCGGGCTTTTCTGCTTCGGGTGTTGGGGTTGGATCATCAGAACTTACAGGTTCGTCCATGTCTGGCGTTTCCGTGGCTGGGCTGTCCGTGACGGCCGGTTCGCCGCCTGCAGGGCTGCACGCCACAAAAGCGAAAATGAGTAGTAGTGACAGTAAAATCGTTTTTAGTTTCATTGTAGAAACCTCCTTGTTCGTTTGCAAAATAAAAGGCCGAGTTTTCTCGACCTTCGTGTGTTATAACGTCGACACCTTCAATTTTGTTCCCACAGGTGGTACCGGGCCGGGAGCGCTAAGCTTTCATTAATCAGCTCCACAAATTCTCATTGTTCACTGATGTGACGGGCGGCAAGCCGCAGGGGTTTAATTGACAGTTGGAGAGTAGGCATGATTTGCCAAATCCCTTGGGCTTTCTTCCAGAAAACAGCATAATGTGAGTTACTCAATGGAAACGGTGAGCGTGTAGGAAACGGCCGTTTCCCCACCAATCACCTGAATTACATAGTCGCCCGTTTCTGGCAAAGTTCCCTGCCAATAATTTGAGTCTACCTGCCCTGAAAGATAATCTCCACTGCTGTTTTGCACGGTAATGCGGGCTGCATTGTCTGGCACGGTAAGCATCACGGTCATCTGCTGCCCGGCTTGCGCTGCCAGTACGTGTATGTCCACCCCTTGTGGGTCTAGCTGGCCAGTGATGGTTGCGGCCGTTGCCCCCGGCGCAAACTGAACGCGATGAGGAGCGGGCAGGGGCACCTGGCTAAACAATGGCTCACTAGGAGCTAGAGTCGCAGCCTGCTGCAAGTCAGCCCCAATTTGCGGATCGGTAGGGTTGCTAAGGAAGGCGGCCCAGGCGCGGAAATAGTAGGCGGCGGCCAGGTCCGGCTGCGCGGCGATGGCGGCATTAGCTTGCTGCAGGATGTAGTCGGCCAGCCACTGCTCATAGCCCTGGGCCACAGTCCCCTGAATGATAGGCGAGGCGGGGCTGAATAGCTGCGTATTGTTATAACCGCGCATGATATCTAGCGCGGCGGCATAGTCACCGTAAAAGATTTGGGTCAGCAGTGGGTAGGGAGCGGCGCTCAGTTCAGCGCGGTATGCCTGGTTGTAGAGGCGAATAATGGCGGCGTTCCACTGTAAGATGGCGGCACCGTTAGGCACGGCCGTTTGCGCCGCTAGCCGTTCTGCTTCTTCAATTTGGGCCAGGGCAGCGGGCCAGAGGTCAGCCTGGGCCAATTCGACGGCGCGATTGTTGGGCTGGTAAGCAGGGTGATCTTGCACGATTTGGGGCAGCGGCTGAAGGGCATGCTCCATCATTTGGCCATTGCCAGCGTCCCAACTTCGTACGCCAAAGTGCAGGTAGCGCACGCCGCAGGCGTAGCAAAAAACGTAAAAGTCGTGCAGGCGCATAATAAGATCAGGGGTTCCATCGCCATTTAAATCTTCCAGATAGGCAA
>JBHIWP010000341.1:0-6429 GCA_041987425.1 Promineifilaceae bacterium (SeqCode)
TGAGAATGCGGTTGCTGTCTGTGCTGGTGAGCGCGAAACTAACCTGCCCGTCACCCACGATAGCGTTGGTGACGTCAATTTCTACGGTTGTGCCAGTCACCGTCGTGCCAGAGCTATTGACAAGATTGGCGATAGCAGGCGCTGTATTGAAGGTTACGGTGGTTTCCTCCCAGCTATTGTCCGCCACTGCTGAGACGTCGAACCCAATCGTTGAGCCAGTCTGGACGAATAGACGCAGCGTGGCGTTGGTAATCGTGCCGCTGGTGCCTTGAACGTTAAAGCGCAGCAGGGTATTGATTTGGGGGGCGGCGTCCGTGCTGATTTGGGTTGAGAGTCCCAAATTAATTGTAGGACGGTTGCTAAGAACAACCGTATCGGCCTCGGCAATAAATAGGAAATTTGTTACCGGTGGTGGCGTATCGGTTGGTAAGGGCGTATCGGTCGGCAAGGGCGTGTCTGTTGGTACCGGTGTTAACGTGGGGATGTCGGTGGGTTCGGGTGTGGGGCTAGGACCAACTGTTGGTGTGTTCGTTGGGGTGGGTGGTACGGCCGTTGCGGTTGGTACAGCCGTCTCGGTGGGGGTAGGAGTAGGCAACAGGCTGCTGCTCACGCCCGCGGCAAATGTACCGCGCGTAAGTGCTGTAGTAGCGACACCGCTTATTTGCAAGGTCTGACCACTGGTCGTGGCACCGGCAGCATTGTCCCAACAAGCGGGATTACCTGCACCGGTGCATTCCGCTGGATCGCCCACCTGCAGCAGCAATTGCTGTCCCAGTACATCGTCATTGCAGCCCGTATTGTTGTCTACTGGCACGTTAAGCGTCCAGGTGACGCCAGCGGTAATAGTGCCCCTGGCGAAAAGTTCATAATAATCAGAACATAGCTCGCCGCCGGTAAGCGGCTCATTAAATGGTGTATTGTCTGGGGAACGGCCGTAACTCACCAGCACGGCCGTCCCGCTGTTGTCGCTGCTTTCCAGTTCCGCATCGCCGAGCTTTGCCCGGCCAACCCGACTGGAGATATCGGTCCAGGCGACGACTTCGCCACCCAGGCGAGCATCCCACGCGGGTTGGGGCAGGCCAGCTGGCGCGTTGCCCTGGGCCATGCCCCAGAAGTTGTTGTTCAGGTTAGCCGTCCCGCCCGTGCTGGCAAAGGCCGTTGCGAAGCCGCTTACGTTATTGGCATATGCTTCGAGTGTCCCGGCTGATTGGCCAAAAGCGGTGCTGTTATTGCTCAGCGTGTTGCCTTTGGCGGTTGTCTCGCCAGCGCCTTCGTGCTGAACGGCTGTGTTGAATCCACTCATTATCGTATTTTTGATCAACAGCCGACCGCTGCCTGTGCTGCGAACGGCCGTTGCCGTGCCACAATTTTGACTGCAGTTCAGCGTGAGATTCATAACTGTCAGGTTGCCGTTATCAGCCTCAATCAAGCTCTCATTAGACCCTCCAGTCCAGTTAACCACTGCTTCGTCACCACCATACAGCACCACGGATTGGGTTGGTTGCAGGGTGGTAGAAATATTGTGGATGCCACTCAGCGTGAGCGAGGTTCCGTCCGGTACGCTGGCCAGAGCCGTAACTAAGTCGGGGAAGTCGCAGCCGCTGGCGCATACCGTTGGTGGTTCAATCAGCGCCTCTAAGAAGACCGTGACAGGAACATCATTGCCGGAAGTAGCCCCAATGGGTACAAAACCGGTGATGTCAAACGACGGGGAATCTACAAACTCCGGCGTGCGGTAAAATTGGACAGCAAACAGAAGCGTAGCCCGGCCATGATTGTGGAAAAACGGGGTGGTCATGACTGTGCCAAAAAGACCCGGTGTGCTGTAGGTGCGGGTGCTGGGGCCAGGGGCAGCGCTGGGCGGTTCCGTGGGCATGTTGTCCGTGGGGTTAAAGGTTACTTCATCTGTCCCCGTGTTGAACTTGGCGTTCACACCCTCGGCGAAGCCCGGAATGGTGCCGTCAACTGTGGCCAATACGGGGCCGGAGTGACAGCGAGAGCACTGTATCTCGCTGCTAAAGAAGAGATCCCTTCCCTGCATTTGCTGGTCAGATACAGCGAACCGGTCCAGGTCGTAATTTCCATCGGCCGGGACGCGAATATTGTTCTGGAAAGCCTCCAGGGCGTCGAGTTCGGCCTGGGTCGGCGGACGAAAATCTACCCAGGGCACCCGATTTAGGCTACGCGGTGCATGCTGCACGACGGCCCCGTTGGAGAAGTCGCCCAGATCAGCGATTTCTGAGCTGAAGCCGTAAGGTGCAGTCTCGGCGATGTTGATGAGCCCCGGCGAAGCCCGAAAGACCTCCGGCTGGTCGAGCCCATCAATGTTTTCCAGAATGAGGGCGCGGCCAAGTGGAAAGCCATCTGTATTAGATGAAGGGCCGTGCAGCTTGCTAAACTCCTCCAGGCCATTGGCGCTTCCGTTAACCGGATTGGGCCCCGTCAGGTTTCCCGGTGTCCATGATACAAATGTGGCGCTATTGCCAAAGCTGTCGGTGATAGTGCCAGAGAGGTCGCCCCCCGCGTATACCAGATACGTATCACCGCTGCCTGCCAGAATGGTTGCGCTGCCGGTGGTTCCTGTAATTGGACCACGTAAGTCGCTGGGCTGGGCGAAACCGGTGGTTGTGGCCGTGCTGACGATGAGCGTGTTGATGTTGTATTCCGCAACAAACAAGGGGTCGAAGGGATTGGCCTGAAAAAGGCTATCTACCTGCTCTGGCGAAAGGCCAAAGTCACTATTTTCTGGACGATGGCAGGAGGCGCAGGTACGGCCGTTCCCCAGAAACGTCTCTTCCTTAAACAAGATCTCACCCTGATCGGCTATGGAGGCAACCGCGGGCTCAGTCGTGAATGTCTGATTGAAGCTGTTGATGGGTGTGAGTGGACCTGGGGTGAAATCTGCATTGGTCTGTGTGCCGGTGCCAAATCCCGTGCCGCTCACTCGCTGTAGACTAACTGTGTTCAAGATGGGTAATTCTGCCGGATGGGCTCCATCTGTCGCTCCGACAGTACTGCCAGTGTAAGTTGTGCCGCCATAGCTCAAGGCAATATCAATCGGATTGGCGTTTGGATTGTCGGGGTTGTTACGAAAAGCCACCTTTCCAGCAATCGGCACAACTTCCGGGGGCATAATAAAGTCCGGTGTAGGTGCACCTGGGAGGGCAGCAAAAGATGCTGTCGCAACAAGAACATTGGTGGCGTCGGCTGGTGGATCTTCCGGAAATACAAATCGGCCGGTTTGTACCCCCAGCGCATTGTAGAAGACAAGCATTGTGCGGCCAGGCGCACCGGCTGGATCTTCAGGCTGAGGTCCCCATTCTAGCTGGTCGCTGCTGGCAACTTCTAGCATGACATATTGCACCTGAGAATCCCCATTCAGCCCGGCCATGACGCCGTTGATGCGAACGAGGGCGTTGTCGGCGGAGGCCGATTGTGCCCTGGCGGTGATTAAAATGAGAACGATTAGAAGTACGGCCGTTACTTCCCAAGCAAAATACGACTGGATTTTGGATGACATTACAACCCCTCCTAACAGTACGCCAAAGCCTATTTCTTTGGAGAATCAATCGAGAAACGCAAAAACGCTAGGTATAGCAGCAGTTCCCAGGTTAACCTTGGGAAAGGGCTAGAACTATAGGTCGGAGCTAAAATATTTGAACGGTGGTGAGGTTCGGCAACGAGCAGGCAGGCCAAAAGCCGGGCCTGCGAGAAAATATCGATGAATACACTGTCTTGTATGATTGATGTTACCGGGTAACTAAGGTCACATCAACCTTTATGTTTAGGAGGTCTTAAGAGTTTTGCGGTTAAGTTTGTCAGTTCATGGAACTTAGCCTGAACTACAAAAGGTTAGGAGTAGCGAACGCTTATAACAGTTCATGTACATTTATCATAACCATATTCGTTTGCTAAACCGTTTGCAGCGTTATTTGGTTAAGCGCCAAAAAGTAGTATAGAATTTGAGGTTTTTTATGAGAGAAGGGAAATCAGGGCCTCATCTTCGCGCAAAGTGGCAATGTCGAGAGCCGTTTTATTTTGGAAGTTGGTTGCGGTTTTGTCAGCGCCGCGTTCAAGCAGCCATTTGGCCATTTCCAAACGGCCGTAACTTGCTGCCCCCAACAAAGGCTGGTCCGGGCTTTGGGTATTGCCTCGCTCAACCAACATCTCTACCAGCTCCACATTGCCGCTAAGGGCAGCGTGATATAGCAGCGAGATGCCGTGAACGCCGTTGCCGTTCGCCAGTTCCGGGTCCTCATCTAGATATCTGGCAACTTCGTCCGTCAGGCCAAACACGGCGGCGGTGTAAATGTTCATCGGCGCGCCCTGCTCCAGCAGAAACTCAGCAATTGGCCGATTGCCGACGTGGGATGCAGCTTCCAGCGCGGTTTCGTCGAATTCTTCGTACTTTTCATTTAGCAGTCTGGGCTCTTCGGCCAGCATTTGCCGCACAACTTCTAGATTGCCGTGGGCTGGCAGCACAAAATTGCGTATTTGTTCTTGAGTTAATGGCTCTTGGCTCATGGTTCTCTCCTAAAGTATTATGTAAAACAAAAAGTTTGCAGCAATTTGCTTAATGGCGATGGTTCTCAATTTTGGCGAAGGTTTCACCAAAAATTAGTTTACGCACCTCGGTTCGGGATAGAAATTCATGGGGAAATCCCAGACTAATCGGTGAGGCTTCCGTGAGCTGGGCCAGCTCTTCAGCAGAAAGTTCCCATTCCAGACAGGCCAGATTATCTTCAGCCTGAGCCACGGTGCGTGCCCCAATAATGGGGATGATTGAGCTTTTGGCTTGCTGCTGGCGCACCCAGTTTATGGCTACTTGGGCCGGAGAACGGCCGTTTCGCTCTGCTGTCTCGATGACCAGTTCGGCAAGCTGTTTTTGTTTTTCACCGGCATCATTATACCGCTTGGGGTCGTCACTGGCTTTATTGTACTTGCCAGTGAGCGCGCCGCCACCCAAAATGCCCCAGGCCGTCACGCTCATCTGGTGCGCTTTGGCCATGGGCAGCAAATCCCGCTCCGGGTCGCGCCCGGCCAGGCTGTAGGGAAGCTGAAGGGCCACAAAACTGGACCAGCCGCGCAGTTCAGCAATGGCGTTGGCTTGCGACACGATCCAGGCGGGTGAATCGGAAATGCCAATGTAGTTGACCTTGCCGCTGCGAACCAGGTCGTCCAGGCCGCGCAGCACTTCTTCAACGGGAGTCATGCCGTCCCAGGCGTGGAGCCAGAGCAGGTCAATGAATTCTGTGTTGAGCCGTTGAAGGCTGCCTTCTACGGAGCGCATCAGGTTTTTGCGCTGGTTGCCGCCAAAGTTGGGGTCAGACGGCCGTTCAGACAGCGTGTATTTAGTCGCCAGCACAAAATGATGTCGGTCGCTGTGGATAAATTCGCCAACAAACTTTTCGCTGGTGCCGTCGGTGTAATTGTTGGCGGTATCCACAAAGTTGCCGCCCGCCTCGGCGTATGTGTCAAAGATTTGTCGGCTTACTTCACGGGAGGCACCCCAGCCCCAATCCTCGCCAAATGTCATGGTGCCCAACGCCAGCTCCGACACGCGCAGGCCGCTTTTGCCTAGAAGTTTGTAACGCATTTTAACCTCCAATTTCTAATCGAACTGTGGCAAAGAGTGCAAACAGGAAAACCTGATTTTGATTGACTTGCCGCCCCGGCATCTAAAGATTTTGCTGAACGTAAGCGTGATCGTAGGTGGTAATTTCGTAGAGATGGCCGTAGGGATCGCAAAAGTAGATAGACCAGGCCAGGTCATGGTCCACGACGTGGTGCCGGGTCAGGCGTTCATTTTTCTGATTGTATACGGCAAGATCATCCAGACGAAGAAGAAACTGCAGAAAGCCAGGGCCATCCACCCCAAAAGCAACGCGATGATGCCCTGCCGTGGGGCGGCTCCCTTTTGGTTCACCGCGAAACAAGGCTAACTTGGTGCCACCGCTGGCAGTGGTAATCATCAACGGGCCGTCGCTGGCCCAATGCTCAAATTCGGGGATGATTTGCAGGCCAAGCACATCAGCGTACCAATTAGCCGCTTTGTATTGGTCGGGCACAAAAAGCTCTACGTGATCAATCTGCTGGACGCGAAAGGGTGGTTGGGACATATACTGCTCCTGATCCTGGTAGGTATTGTGAAAAATTATCTCACAGGCATACGGCCGTGCCATTGATCAATCGTCCTGTAAAATAGCCTGTCCCTTTGGTCAGGTATTCGGGTTGAAATCTTAGAACAAATGGTCTATCATGTTTTGTATCATAAATCTTATCTGGAGAAGGAGCGTGTGACGATGAAACTAGGTGACGTGGTACAAATTTCTATTGGCGTGCCGGATTTGGCCGAAGCGGTCGCATTTTACGAGACATTGGGCTTTACACAAATTGCCACCAACCAGGAGCCGTGGCCGTGGGCACAGT
>JBHIWP010000342.1:0-6387 GCA_041987425.1 Promineifilaceae bacterium (SeqCode)
CGATCATATTTGCGTGCCGGCCGGATCGCGTCATGCCATTATGGGGGGCCTGCTGATTGCTGAAATTCAGCAGAACTCCAATACGACGTATCGCGTGTATGATTGGGGTCGGGTAGGGGCAGACGGGCAGCCGCGCCAGCTGCACGTAGACAAGGCGCTGGACGTGATTGACTTTGAGCAGATTGAACCTGCGCTTTGTGCGCCGGAGCCGGTGGCCAGCAAAGATGGCGTTATGCGTTCGCTGCTGTGCCAGACCGACTACTTTGTAACAGAGCGCGTAGAAATGACTGCTGGCGCCGCTTACCAGGGAAACTGCACGGGCGAAACCCTGGAAATTTGGGGCGTTACAGAAGGTATTGCCAGCTTTAATGGTTTAGAGCTGGACGCGGTGCAGTTTGTGCTGCTTCCGGCGGCAATGGGGGAATTCAGAGTAACGGCCGTTTCCGCCGCCACCCTGTTGCGAACGTACGTTGCTCCACGCTAGAGAAAGAATTAGCTGCCCAGGTTTGGGAGAATGACGGTTACGGCCGTGCCCTTGCCTTCAGCACTTTCAACCTCAATCGTGCCTCCGTGCGAATCAACAGCCCGCTTCACGATTGCCAGGCCCAGCCCTGTGCCTTCGTAATCTTCCACAACGTTGTTGGCCCGATTAAACATTTTGAACAAGTTCTTCTGAAAGTCCACAGGCATGCCAATGCCCTCATCTTTTACCAAAAGCGTGATTGCCTCTGCGCTGCAGCGCAGCCGAACGGTAACTGTGCTCGTTGCCGGTGAATACTTAAAAGCGTTCGTTACCAGATTTTGCAATATGTGCAGAAGTAGGTGTTTGTCCACGTAGGCGCGATGACACGCTTCATCACACTCCAGGCTCACAATCCGGCCCTTTTGATAAGTGGTAACTTCTTCAATGACATTGTCAACCAGGGCAATCAGATCGATATAGTCTGGATCAAAGCTTAAGCCTTTTTGTTCACCTCGTCCAAGTAAAAGCACGTCATCCATCAGCCGGGTTAAACGCGTAATCTGCTGGTCGATAAGCTGCAATTTCTCCGCGCGTTTGCTTTCGTCTAGGCGGTCGTAATACTCTATCAGCGTCTGAGTGGAAATTTTCATGATCGAAAGCGGCGTGCGAAACTCATGCGTGATCATGGAAGTGAAGCTTGATTTTAGCTCGTTTAGCTCTTTTTCTTTGTCTAGCGCGTTGCGCAGCTCTTCTTCAATTTGCTTTTGGATGGTGATGTCTCGCAAGCTGCAAACAAATTCTTGCCCTTCACCCTGACCGCTTCTCACAGAGGAAAGCAGGGCCTCCACTTCAAAAGTAGCGCCATCAGGCTTACAAACGGTCAACTCGATGCGTTGAGGCTTTCGTTCCTCTTTCACGCGCTGAAAGGCCCGATCCAGCAGGCTGATGTCCGCAACGTGGGCAGCCTCAGAGAACGGTTTTCCCACCACTTCGCCTTTCTCCCAACCGAAAATTTTGCGGAAGGAATAGTTCGCCTGCAAAATTGTACCGTCCTGTTCTAGCAGCAAAATGGCGTCTTCGCTGCTGCGGAGGATTGTTTCTATGCGCTCTTTTTGGTATTGCAATTCGGCCGTGCGCTCTGCGACACGCTGCTCTAGTTTGTTGGCATGCTGCTGCACTTGCTGGTAAAGATCCGCATTCTGAATGGCGACTGCCAGGTGGGCGACAACCTCCATGACAACGTTTATAGTCTTTTCTGAAAAGGCGTTTGGCTCATTTGAAAGCAAGTTGAGGGTGCCTAAAAGGGTGTCGCCAGAGATTAACGGCACGGCTAAATAGGTCTTGATGTGGCTGGCAGTGATGTTTCGCTCAATGTCCAATAGTCCAGTAGCTTTATCGGTACTGTGAACGATATACGGCCGTTTCTTTCCCAACTGCTCTAATATGGGCGACGGCACCATCGGCATGGTATCTCCAACCTGAAATTCATGCTCATCCTCTATCTCAATCGCCAGGAGCGTTGCCTGGTCGCTCTCATAGTTAAACTGGACCACACTGGCTCCGTAGAATGGAATTAGCTGTTTTAGCTGCTGCAACGTGCTGCTGGCAATAACGCCCGGATGCACTGAATTTAGAATTGCCTGATCAACCTGCCGCAGCAGCTCCAGACGCTCTGTGTATTGGCGCAGCTTGTCCGTTGCCCACTGCCGCTCCACAGCCCGGCCAACCTGAGAGCCAATATGGATGGAAATCTCAATTACATCCCTGGCAATCTCATCTGGCGGCTGGCTGGAGAAAAATTCCAAAACGCCCACGATTTGGTAATGGGCCAAAATGGGAATAGCATACCCCCCGCGCAGCCCACACTGTTTAGCCACTTCACGCCTGGCGAATTCAGGGCTGCTGCCTACATTCTCAAGCCATTGGGTTTTCTGCGTGCGCCACACTTTGAATGTCAGGCCCTTGTCGGCAACGGCAAAACTGCTTTCGGTCACCTGCCTGAACGTATCGTGCAGCTCTGGATTGCTTAAATACCAGATCGGTACCGACTGCAAAACTTCTTCGCCATTCTGGCTGCCAAGAAAAACGTGCCCAATTTCCCAGCCCGTGTAGCTGCAAACCGCCTCAATGGCATACTGCAAAACTGGTTCAATAGTGGATGCCTCATTGGCAGTAACTGCAATGTCCTGCAACAGCTTTATTCGCTTGTTTGCTCGCTGAATACGCAGCTCAGACTCTTTCTTTTGGGTGATGTCCTTCACCACGCTTACAACACGCGTCGGCAGCCCTGCTTCTTCATCGAGCAAAGAGACCGTGTTTTCGGTAAAGATTATGTTTCCGTTTTTATGCCGCATTTGGTATTCAATATGAAATCTTTCGTCAGACTTCAAAGAAAAGCCACCCAAAATTTTAAATTGGTTGTACATTTCTTCGTTGACATGAAGCACTTTGGTGTTCTGCCCTACGAGCTCTTCCGGCTCATAACCAAATACAGTTTTTACAGCGTCATTACAGATGACGATGGTTCGCGTCCGAGGGTCCACCACAAACACTGCTTCGCCAAGAGAGGCAAAGATTTTTTCTAACAAATGCTTTGTTTCCAGAATTTCTTCCTGACGTCGTTTCAGCTCAGTGATGTTCTGAATAAAGGAGAGGACGCACGGCTCATCATCCAGCTCAATCACTTCTGCTGAAAGGAGCGCATAGACAGTCTCTCCACTGGCGTGTTGCAGGGACACTTCTACATTTTTTATGGCCTCAGAACCATGAAGCGTTTGAACAAGGGCGCGACGCTGTTGGGCATCGGTCCATAAGTTTAGCTCGGCACCATATTTGCCAATGATCTCATCCTGCTCATAGCCAAAAAGAGCAATAAAGCCTGGGTTTACCGACAATATTTCGTTATCTTCAAGGCGGGTCAGGGCGATGGCTACCGGACTGGCATTAAATGCTTTGGCAAATCGAGCTTCGGTCTTTTGCAGCTGCTGCTCGGCCAGGCGACGGCGTCGGCGTTCTTCAGACTTTTGCAGCTCTCGTTCAATAGCTGGCACCAACCGGGCGAGTTTATTTTTAGAAAAATAGTCATTGGCGCCCGCTTTCATTGCCTCTACGGCGATGTCCTCACTAATTGTGCCGGAGACGATAATAAAGGGCGTGTCCAATTTTTTTTGTTGGCGGATTATTGTCAGCGCTTCTGGCGCGGAGAAGGTGGGCATAGAGTGGTCAGATAGAATAATGTCCCATTTTGTCTTTTCGAGGGCAGTATTTAGGCCAACGGCCGTTTCTATCCGTTCATATTCCACCTCAAAGCCCCCACGCTTCATTTCTCGTATTAAAAGCAAAGCATCACTCTTGGAATCTTCCAAAAGCAAAGCCTTTAGCTGTATTGGTTTCATCCATCACCTTCCTGCCTTATCATAAAGGGCTCTCATTCAGCACCAGCCAGTAAAGACCCAGCTGCTGCACAGCATCCACAAACTGGTTAAAGTCAACCGGCTTGCGAATGTAGCTATTCACCCCCAGCTTATACCCCCTCACCAAATCCTCCTGCTCGCGCGAAGATGTAAGAATGACCACAGGCAACAGCTGTGTTCGTTCGTCCTGTCGAATCCTGCTTAAGACTTCCAACCCGTCAATCTTGGGCAGCTTAATATCCAGTAAAACCAGAACAGGCAATTCATTTCGGTAGGCATTGTTTTCCGCCTTGCCAAACAAAAATTCCAGCGCTTCCTCGCCGTCTTCGGCCGTGGCAAGCTCATTACTTATGTTGCTTTTCTTAAATGCACGTTCCGTTAAGCGTCTGTCGCTAGGATTATCTTCAACAAGCAATATTTTTTTCATTCTGCAGCCCCTCCCGCTTCAAGCGTAAAGTAAATGGTTGCCCCTTCCCCCACGGTACCTTCGGCCCAAATCTTGCCCCCATGCCGGTGGATAATTCGCTGAACGGTAGCCAGACCAATCCCCGTACCTTCAAATTCTGAAACGCTGTGTAGTCGTTGAAACGTACCAAACAGCTTGTGTACGTAAGTCATATCGAATCCTACTCCGTTGTCCTTTACAAAGAAGACATTATCCCCATTTTGGGCCGTGGTTCCCAAAGAAATGTATCCTATTGCCTCTTTTTTTGTGTACTTCCAGGCATTGTCAAGCAAATTTTGCAGCACAACCCGGATCAAACGCTTATCACCCGAAAGCATCAAATTGCCTTCAATAGCAAACTCAACTTGTCGCTCCGGTTCTCTATTTTGCAGGGCAGATGCGATTTCTTGTGCCATGCTGCTCAAATCAATGGTTTCACGCTCAATGTCGGTCCGCGTGTAGCGCGAGAGGTCGAGTAGATCGTCAATTAGCTGGCCCATTCGCTGACTTTCTAAGCGAATTAGATCCAGAAATTCCTTGCCTTCATCATCCAGAACGGCATGATAATCTTCCAACAGCGCCTGGCTAAAGCCGTCAACGGCTCGTAAAGGGGCACGCAAATCGTGCGACACAGAATAGCTAAATGCCTCTAGCTCTTTATTAACGGCCGCTAAATGTGCCGTTCTCTTAGCCACTCGCCTTTCCAATTCCTGGTTGAGCTGCTGAAGCTTTTCCTCACTTTGGCGAATCTTTAGCTCGGTTTCCTTACGCTCAATCACCCGACCCAGCTGGGTGCCCACATTTACCAAGAGATTCAACAATAGTTCATTTGGCTCTATCGCTTCATCACTGAAGAACTCTAAAACGGCCATTATTTCATTGCCCACAAAAACAGGAATAAAGAGGCCAGTTTGCAGCCCGCCTGCGGCCGCAGCCTCGGCTCTGAGAAATCCGGGATTCTTGCCTAGATTTTGCATTCGGAGGGGCCTGGCTTCTGTTACCGCCTGGCCTACACCGCCTAAGTTTAGTGAAAATGGGGTCGCTTCAGTTAATGCCCGAAATTGCTCGTACCGCTCTGGCTCTTTTAGGTACCAGATAGATTTGGAGGTCAATGTCATTGGTTCAGTTTCGGTGGGGGCATAGACGTGCCCCACCGGCAAATTCATGGCTTCACAGATGAGATTAATGGCCTTTTCTAAAGGCTCATCTAGCGACGTGGCTTCATTGGCTGCCACTGTTATTTCCTGGAGCAAGTTGATATAGGTATTCCTTTGTGCCAGCTCCGCAGTACGCTGCTGAACCTGTTCTTCCAAAAGGTTGGCATCTCGATTTAGCTTTTCTATGAGATCAAGATTTTGCAAAACACTCTTGCTAGAGGTGAGATCCAATATCATGAAAGACTCGAGGATATCAGACTTCTTAAGTTCAAGATTGGTGACCACAAGAGTGAGCTCAGAATCATCAAGTCACAAGCATCCCAGATTCCAGATCTGAGAAAAGAGATTTACGGTCTCCAGTAACAACTTTTGACTGAAAGACTCCAGGTTAAAGCACTTTCTGAAGAGCTTGAGAATCCATTGAATTGTCATAGATGGAGAAAGCTTGAGGGTACTGATCCAGATACTTGGGAAATGCTTAACAAGATCTAGACACTCCAAAAGAGACTCATCAAAAAAACTGAAGAAGTTGTTGAAAAAGACGTTATCATTCAAGAGAAAGAAAAGCTCTATGTTGAGCTTAAGAATCTTCTTGCAAGACAACCAGGACCAGAGGTTGCCGAGTAATTGTCTATCTATCAACAAAACTTGAAAGAAAAGACAAGTTAGATGAAAGCAATGGCTGCTGAGCTCAACATGTATCAGGCATAGGTCAATGAGTACAAGTATGAGATTGAAAGACTTACCAGAGAACTTCAAGACATGAAGAGAAAGTACTACGAGCAAAAGAGAAGAGAGTAAATGCAGAGAGAGGCACAGCAGAGACTCGAGCCAAGAATCAACCAAGGTGCCACTGCTCCAGTTCAAAGATTCACTGGTGGTGGATTTAATCTTGCTATCTGATCAAGA
>JBHIWP010000343.1:0-6377 GCA_041987425.1 Promineifilaceae bacterium (SeqCode)
GGGCTCTGAATAATCGAGGCCATCTTTTGCGCCCTGGCCCTGAACCGGGGCATTATTCCACCCACCTGGAATTACGAAACGCCGGACCCGGAATGCGACCTGGATTACGTGACGAACGGGCCACGCAGGGCCGCTTTGCAAACCGCTATGTCAAACTCATTTGGCCTGGGCGGCCAAAATGCCTGTCTGATTCTAGAGAAATATGATACAAATGCGTAGAGACGCTGCAATATGGGTAGTCCATTTAATACAATTGGACGCAGATTAACGCAGACTAACGCTGATTTTTATTTTATCTGCGTCATCAGCGTTTATCCGCGTCCCTTTCACTACCGAAAAGCCCGAACATTGTAAGGAAGACGTTGCATTGCAACGTTTCTACGTGAATAATATTTTGATATGGTTATTTTAAGAGACGATCAACGAATTGCCCGCCTGAAGCGCATCAGCCAGATCACCAGTTTTGTGGGGATGGGCGTGCTGCTGGCTGGCCTGTTTTTGGTATTTTTGCCCAATACGGCAAACCTGTTTTTCTATCAGCTGCTGGCTCTGTTTACCGGTTGGATGCTGTCGCAAATTGGTATTTATCTGGGGCACCGCTACCTGCGAGACCCGCGCCCGGATGAAGTGCTGGATGAGGTATTGAAGAAGGTGGCGCGCGACGGCCGTATCTACCACTATCTTCTGCCCGCAGCCCACGTTTTGCTTATTCCCACGGGCATTATCATCTTTGTCACCAAGTATCAGACCGGCGACATCTCCGTTGAGGACGATAAGTGGAAGCAATCTGGCATGGGGCTGCGCCGCTTTTTTGGGCAGGAGCGCCTGGGCAACCCCACGCGCGATGCAGAACTTAGCATAGAAGCTATCGCCAGCTATCTGAACAAGAATGCGCCTTCTGTAGAAGAGGTTCCGATTGGGGCCATTATTGTGTTTACCAATAAGGGCAACAAGAATCTGGACCTGAAAAAATCTTCCATTCCGGCGATGCACTTCACCAAAGTCAAAGGGTATTTACGCCAGCAAAAGGGAAAAGCGCCCATGCCAGACGCGGTGTTTACGGCCGTTCAGGCGGCCTTCGACAAAAAGGCGGACCATTTGCTGGAAGATAGGGTAATGGATGATGTGGAAGTGGCGTGAGGCACGTCTTTGATGGAAATTTCTCCAAATGTTCATTGGCTGGATTTGGGCGGCAGCAATGCTTATCTCATTGTCGAGCCAGCCACTGTCGCTCTGGTTGATACCGGCATGCCCAAACGTCACAAGAAAATTTTTGAGTACATGGCTAACTTAGGCCACCAGCCAGAGGCTCTGCGCCATATTTTGGTTACCCACGCCGACATTGATCATGTGGGCAGCCTGGCGGCGCTGCACAAGGCTTCTGGGGCGCAGATTTTTGCTGGCCCCACCTCGGCCGATCTCATGGCCCAGGGTAAATCTCCCAGGCACATGCCGGTTCTTGTACAGTGGGTGCTTGATACATTTGTGAAGTACGCTGCTCTAGCCAGGGATAAAATCACTATTATTAAAGATGGAGAGACGCTGCCGATTTTGGGTGGCTTGCAGGTATTGGCTACGCCGGGCCATACGCTGGATCATTTTTCATTCTTTAGCGCCACGTCAGGTGTCTTGTTTGCCGGAGATGCTCTGAACACGCGCAACGGCCGTATCAACCTTAGCCCACCCCGCATTACCGCCGACAAAACGGCCGCGCGCCACGCGGGTATACGCCTGCTTCAGCTGTCTCCCGCCGTTATTGCCTGCGGACATGGCTCCCCGTCCACCCAGCATACCTCTGATGATCTGATGGAGGTCTTTAACACGCTTCGACAAGAATGAGGTGAAATATGCCAATACACGGTCGCACCATTCTGGATCAGGAACTAAATCAGCTAAAAGATAACATTATTCGTCTGGCAAGTGATGCTATCGAAAGCATCAACAAGGCGATGGGTGCCTTGCAAACCCGCAACGTCGCCGAGGCGCATCAAGTCGTTGCCAATGACGAAGCGATTAATCAGCTGCGCTATCAAATTGAAGAAGAAGCCCTGCTCATCCTGGCTACGCAAGCGCCTACCGCCTCAGACCTACGCGCCGTTATTGCCGCCATTCACCTGGCCGTGGAGCTAGAGCGCATTGGGGATCACGCCTCAGGCATTGCCCGGCTGGTAGAGCGCATGGAAAACGAAGACGAAATAGACACGCTCTACAAGCTGCCCAAGATGGCCAAGCGAGCCACCGAAATGCTGCAGCAGGGCATTGATGCCTATATCCAGCGCGACCCCAAGCTTGCCCTGGAAATGATCAAGCGTGATGATAAGATAGACAGGCAGTACAACAAGCTCTTCCGTGAAGCAATAAATGAAATGAGAGACGACGACTACATTCGTCGCGCTACGTTTCTCTTGTGGGTTGGGCACAATTTAGAGCGCATCGGTGATCGGGCTACGAATATTGCCGAGCGCGTCATCTTCATGTGTACAGGTGAATTTGTTGAGACGCCGACAACGTTAGACTAATGTGCCCGGCTAAACAAACCCGGTTATAGTAAAGTTGACAACAATTCACAATGCCAATAGAATTTTGAACCACTGAACCCATATGTGAGCATATCACCATAGAAAACTTGGAAGAGGAGGTGATAGTTGCCCGATAATCAGCCAAATTTGAATTGATAAAGATTCAGCCTGTTCCATCAATCTTGTCCTTGTGTACGTCAACCGCATTTATTTGCGCAGACCTATGAAAGCTGTTTGCGGTTTTCGTAAAACGTAAGTTAACATATGCACTTGCGTTATCTATTGTTTTGTTCAAGTAACTGTTTGCCCACGAAGCTGTTTCAGAGCAAAAACGCACAAATCACGTCAGCTCTTGAGTAAAGGCAGGCAGGTACAAAATCATAATTTTCCGTAAGGAGGAGAATTACATGAAACGTATCAGTTGGTTAACTTTGTTGATGTTGTTGTTAACAATGGCGCTTGTAGCTTGTGGAGGCAGTGGCGATACTGAACCAGAAGCCGACGCTGGCGACACGACTGCCGACACCGAAGACGCTGCAGACGAAGAAGAGGTCATGGATGAAGAAGAGCCCATGGACGAAGAAGAACCCATGGAAGAGATGGCCTGTGACGACGCCATTGGCTGCGTTGAAATCGGTCCAGACGACCCCATCCGCATTGCTTCTGCCCTGGTAATTACAGGCCCCAATGAATCTTTGGGTCTGGATTCTCAGCACGGTGTAGAGATTGCCATCGCCGATCGTGGCGAACTGCTTGGTCACTCTATCGAGCTGCAGGCTGAAGATGATGGCTGTAGCGCAGAAGGTGGTCAGACGGCCGGGCAAAAGATTGCTTCCGATCCTTCAATTGTAGGCGTTATTGGCACGAGCTGCTCCGGCGCTGGCGTGCCCATGTCTCAAATTGTTTGTGCCGAAGGCATTGCCATGATTTCCCCCTCAAATACAGCTCCTGTATTGACGGATGCGGAAACGCGTCAATCCTGCTACTTCCGCACGGCGCACAACGACAAGGTGCAGGGCCGGGCGATGGCTGAATATGTGTACAATGAACTGGGCCTGACGAGGGCAGCCGCAATCCATGATGGCGATCCCTATACCGAGGGTCTGGCTTCCGTCTTCCGTGATTCTTTCATCGAATTGGGCGGCGAGATTGTGGCCTTCGAAGCAGAAGCTGCTGACGCCACCAACGTAGAGCCACTGTTGACAACAATTGCTGCTGCCGATCCGGAGCTCATTTATTACCCCGTGTTTATTCCGCTGGGCTCCTTGATCACCAAGACAGCCAAGGAAATTGACGGTCTGGAAGATGTTGTATTGGCGGCGGCTGACGGTGTTCAGTCCCCAGACTTCATTGAAGCTTCTGGCGATGCAGTTGAAGGCATGTACGTTTCTGGACCAGACCTGGGTTTCGGCAACGAAATCTACACGACGTTCCTGGAAACCTACCAGACTGACTACGGCACGGAACCGACCGCACCTTTCCATGCCCACGCTTATGATGCAACCAATATGCTGCTGAACGCCATTGAATCTGTGGCTCAGGTTGGCGAAGATGGTTCGATCTTGATCGGCCGTCAGGCGCTGCTAGACGCAATTGCTGGCACCAGCGGCATGGATGGCATCACGGGCACCATTTCTTGTGACGAAAATGGCGACTGTGCCGATCCTAAGATCGCTGTAAGCCAGGTTCAGGATTCCGCTTTCGTTGCTGTTTGGACCTACGAACCATAAGCCTATAGATTATGAACTCAGAGGATATCTGTTTTTGCGATATCCTCTGAGCAATAACCCATTGATTGCAAACAATGAAAAACACATCGCTTACTAGCTAACAATATCAATGCGTTATCTTGACAGCCTGTGAAGAGATTCACAGGCTGTTTGCTACTAGTATTCGGAAGTTGGGTAGAGAAAGGGGCACTATCTTGAGACGATTTAATTACATTGACCTGGTTTTGTGGCTTTTTCGCATTGGCATCATCGGCGTCGTGCTTTGGGGGATGATTGGCAAATTCATTCTGGGGGTCGGTAATAATTACACCATCTCTGACTGGTTAGATTTTTTTGTCTCGGGCCTGTCTCAAGGTAGCCTTTATGCTCTGATTGCGTTAGGGTACACCATGGTTTATGGTGTTTTGTTTATGATTAACTTTGCTCACGGGGAGTTTTTTATGGCCGGGGCAATGTCTTCTACAGTGCTGGTTGCTCTACCACTGGAAAATGCCGGTTATACTGTTAGCCATCCGTTTCTTAGCCTGCTGGCAATATTTAGCAGCGCTATTTTGGTGTCTGTGGCCGTGGCGGTTTTAACTGAGCGGGTGGCATATCGTCCACTGCGCAATGCGCCGCGACTGGTTCCGCTTATTACCGCTATTGGTGCCTCGTTCTTCTGGCAATATTATTTTCGTGGGCTTTACGGCTCTTCGCTCATTCCCTTCCCTGAGTTCACCATGTTTCAGGGCGAGGTGGAATTTCTGGGGCTAGATTTTCAGAAGGCAGACATTGCGGTTATTTTAACTTCGCTGGGGGTGATGTTTGGCTTGCAGCAGTTTGTGCAGCGCACCAAAACGGGGCGAGCCATACGGGCAGTGGCCGAAGACAGAGATGCCGCTACGCTCATGGGTATTGATGTCAATCGCACAATTACGATTACGTTTGTTGTGGGCGCGGCGATGGCGGGAATTGCTGGCGTTTTATATTCAATTGTATTTCGACAGCTAAATTTTATTATGGGCTTTATTCCCGGCATCAAGGCATTTACGGCCGCTGTGCTGGGGGGCATTGGCAGTATTCCCGGCGCGGCGCTTGGCGGGTTGTTTCTGGGCGTGATTGAAGCCATTGGCCCGCCCCTGTTTCTTGAGGGGCTGGGGGTAGCTGGCCCGCACCAGCTCAAGGATGTGATCGCGTTCACGATGTTGGTGCTGGTGCTTATTTTCCGTCCGCAGGGCATTATTGGTGAACGGTTAGCGGAGAAGAAAGCGTAATGAATGAAAAGCTACGAAAAACCATCAATATAGGTCTTATTGCTGGCGGCATCACTTTAAGCCTTTGCATGATTGGCATTATCGATGCCTTCAATCAGCGCTTTATCGTGACGGACTATTTTACTCTGGCGCAGCTCTTGCTGTATGGCACAGCCTTTATTGCCGGGTATCTGGCGGCTTCTAAGCAAGCGACCGGCTGGCTCTCTAAAGCATTGTTCGGGGCTTTGGCCGCAGTTTTGTCTGGGGTTCCTACCTTTTTGCTCATTCTATTGACGCTGGTATGGGAATCAATTCGCGACTCATTCATCAACGTGAAGCCAGATTTGATTGAGTTCTTAACCTTTAGTAGAGAAAGCGTCATTGCTGGCGGGCTCTTGCTGCTGCTGTGGTTTGGCGTTGCCGGTATTGTGGGCGCTGGTTTTGCCCAACTGCCAAACCGCTTTCGCCAGCCCATTATCAAAGGGCTAACCTGGGCTATAGGCATCGGAATTATGTCCGACATCCTGGTAGGGGTGCTGCGACCCCGGCTGAGTACGGATGCGATTCGCAATTTGTTTGGCAGTACCGGGTTACAGCTGGTGCCGTTTGTGGTGGTGCTGGTTTTGGTAACGGCCGTTTCCTTCTGGTGGCAGCAAGGCGGCCAGACACAGTATCAATCCGTTCGCCGTAATCTAACACCCTCACAGCAAAAAAATACGCGAGTTGGATATCTCGAATACACGGAGATAGTACTAACTTATTCATGGATTATGAAACCTTTGGTGAACACCAGTGGAAAGAGGTCATTTTGGGATACCGTCAAAAACAATATCAATTTTTGTGCCGTGAAAAAAAAAAGACTAAGATAGTTGCTACAAGTCTTACCAAAAAAATTT
>JBHIWP010000344.1:0-6365 GCA_041987425.1 Promineifilaceae bacterium (SeqCode)
GAAAGTCTCCTGGTTAAACAAAATCTCGCCCTGGTCCGCCAGCGGGGCGGCCGTGGGCAGAATTGAGAATGTTTGATTGGCGCTGTTTACTGGATTGGGTGCGCTCATCGCAAAGTCAGCATTGGCCTGGCTGCCGTTCCCGAAGCCCGTACCGGAGACGCGCTGTAGGCTGGCGGTGTTTAAAATGGGCAGTTCGGCGCTGCTAGGGCCGTCATTGGCGCCTGCGGTGCTGCCGCTGTAGCCTGCCCCGCCGTAAGCCAGGGCGATGTCAATAGGTTGGGCGTTGGCGTTGTCTGGGTTATTGCGGAAAGCAACTTTACCGGCGATGGGAATGATTTCAGGCGGCATGATGAAGTCCGGCGTTGGCGCGCCGGGAAGGGCGGCAAATTCGGACGTGGCTACCAGCACGGTGCTGCTGCCGGGCGGTGGGTCGCTGGGGAAAACGTAGCGCCCAGTTTCATCTCCTGCTGAATTATGGAAGACCAGCATGGTGCGGCCAGGTGCTCCAACCGGATCGCCAGGCTGCGGTCCCCACTCCAGCTGGTTGCCATCGGCAGCTTCCAGCACCACATACTGTACCCGGGAATCACCGTTTAATCCGGCCATAATTTCATTGATGCGGACAAGCTGGTTGTCGGCTGCCGCTTGCTTGGGCAGTAAAATTAGGAGGCCAAAAATAAGGAAACAAACGGCCGTTAGCAGCAGTAAGGACTGTCTCTTTAGTTGAGTATTGATCATGTGGTTACCATCCTATTTTACGGTCGATGACTGGCAGCTATTTACAAATGGTATGTGCCGGGATCTACAAGGACATATGAAGGAGACATAGTATTAGAGTACTATAAAAATTTCGCCTTACATTCTTTATTAACACCGATCAAAAAAGCGGCGTGCCCTGGCAAAAGGACACGCCGCTTTTTACTTACGTGAAGGTTAAATCCAGGTGCTGTTTAAGGCTTTATTGCCAGCCCATCTAGCTGTGCTGCGCCAAGGCCATTTGGCGTGCCGCTCCAGAAGATAATAAAGTTGCAGATGGTATCGATACCCAGAGTGACAGGGCTGCAAATGAAGATAGTTGCCGCATCCCCGCTGGCTCCGGCGACCGTAAAGCTTCCGTTTGTCACCAGATAGATATCGCCATTGGCACCAATCCACACATCCTCTACTTCTTCGCTGGTTTCTGTCAGGCCGACATCTGTGCCGTCAAAGTAGAACGCCCAGGTTCCGGCTGTGGGATCGCCTAATGTTGCACTGTCTAACACGATGAGATCTTTGCCATCGCCACTGGCGCCTGCAAAGAAACCGCCGATGGTGCTGACAACGGGACGGCCGTCTGGCGTGAAGGCAATAGCGTCAACATCTTCGCCGCCCGCAGACAAACCCACATCTGTGCCGTCCAGGTAGCGGAAGAAGGTGCCGCTTGTGTTGTCGCCTAGCGACGTGGGCACAAAGCGCACGACTTCTGAATCTTTTACCTGACCCAGTGAAGCGATTGTCTGTTCGCGCTCCAGGCTGAGCAAAATAGAGCCATCGGCCAGCATTTCCAGAGCATCCACGTCGTTGGCGTTTAGACCGACATCGGAGCCGTCAAACAGAAGGGTCCAGGTGCCAGAGCCCGTGTTGAAGGCGAGAATATCTTCATCGGCGAAGCTAAAACCACCCACCGAGCCGTTGTCCGCCAGGCTGAGGTAAAGTGTGGGCCCACTGCCCGGTAGTGGAGTAGGTGTGGCCGTGGGGGTAAGCGTTGGGGCAGCCGTTTCTGTGGGCGTTGGGCTGGGGCCAACTGTCGGGGTGGCAGATGGCGTAGCGGTTGCCGTTGGTATTGGTGTATTGGTTGGCGTAGGCGGTACGGCCGTGTTTGTGGGGGTGGGCGGCACGGCCGTACTCGTCGGCGTGGGTCCAGGTCCCGCGTTTGGCGTTGGCGTGGGGGCGAGATTAGACGTGAAGTCCGCCGCAAATGTGCCCCGGCTTAGAGTGGCCGTTGTTAACCCGGTGAGCCGGAAACGCTGGCTATTTACCGAAACGCCAGTGGCCAAATCCCAACAGCCAACGCTGCCCGGAACCAGGCAGTCGGCGGTGCTGCCCACGGTCATCAGCCGATTTTTGCTAGTGACATCCGTATTGCATTGCAGGTTACTATCCACCGGCAGCAGCAATGTCCAGCTGGTATTGGCTGAAGGCGTGCCGCGCACAAAATATTCGAAGTAATCTGAGCACAGGCTGGAGGTGGCAGAATTAAGCGGCGTGTTGAAAGGGGCGTTGGTGAGGGAACGGCCGTAGCTAACAATTACCGGCGTTCCTGTTCGGGTGCTGCTTTCCAGCTCGGCAATGCCCAGCTTGGCCCGTCCTGTGCGGCTGGATACATCCGACCAGGCCACGACGCGGGCGGCCAGGCGGGTGTTCCAGGCCGTCTGGGAAATACCAGCACCGGCTGGCGGCGTTTCGCCGACTGAGTGACCCCAGAAATTGTTGTTTAAGTTGGCCGTACCGGCCACTGACTGGCTGTAAGCAACCGTGTAGCCGGAAAAATTGTTGGCATAGGCGTCAATGGTGCCATTTGTCTGTTGAATGGCGGTTGTGTTGTTGGTGAAGTTGTTGCCTTTCAGAATGACGTTGCCAGGTCCAGTAATCTCAATGGCCCGGTTGAAGCCGGTTATCGTTGTGTTTTTGACGAGGATACGGCCGTTGCCCGTTGCTCGAATGGCTGAGGTTGTGTCACAGTTCGCCGAGCAGGTCAGGTTCAAGCCCAGGATGGTCATGTTGCCCGATGCCTGTGGCGAAATTAGACGGCTGTTTGGTCCACCAACCCAGTTGAGTGTGGCATTGCTGCCATAGAGCACCACGCTGGTGAGGCCATTGCCGCCAGCAATCAGCGGAGCGGAAATATCGAAGTGGCCAATGAGCGTAAGTGAATCTCCACTTGAGATGGAGTTCAAGGCGGTTTGAATATTGTTAAAATCGCAGCCTGAGGCGCATACGGTCCAGGGTTCTTTTAAGGCTTGCAGGAAGTCCAAAATGCGTTCGGCATTTTCTGACCCGGCGGGCACCGATGGGCGACCTACCAGGCCAAATGAGGGAGAGGCCTCGAATTCGGGACCGGCGTAAAAGGTGATGGCTCGACGCAGATCAACGCGAGAATGGTTGTGGAAAAACGGCCCGGTTAAATTTGTGCCAAAGAGGCCGGGCGTGCTGAAGGTGCGCGTGCTGACGCCATTCACGTCTGGCAGCTCTGGCGGCATACCATCTGCGGCATTGACGGCGATAAGCGCGGTGCCTGTATTGAAACGGCCGTTTTGCCCGTCGGCAAATCCACGGAGCGTGCCGTCCGTCGCCGCCAGAACCGGGCCAGAGTGGCAGCGAGAGCATTTAGCGTCTGTGCCAAAGAAGATATTTCGTCCGGCAATCTGATTATTGGTTACGGCGAAGCGGTCTAGATCAAAGTTGCCGTCAGCCGGGAGCTGAATGGTGAACTGAAACGCTTCCAGGGCGTCCAGTTCGGCAGCGGTGGCCGGGCGGAAGTCGATGCCGGGCCGCCGCAGCAGGCTGCGCGGCGCGTGCTGGGTAATGGCGCCCTGGGAGAATTCGCCCAGGTCTGGAATCTCGGAGCTGAAGCCAAAGGGGGAGGTGAAGGCCAGGTTGAACAGAGCGGGCGAGGCGCGGAATACCTCAATCTGGTCGAAGCCGTCTATGTTTTCCAGGATGAGAGCACGGCCGTCTGGGAAGCTAACGGTATTGGTCGAAGGTCCGTGCAGGAGCGTAAAGTTCTCTATGCCGTTGGCGCTGCCGTTAACGGGATTTGGGCCGCCCAGATCACCAAAGCTGAATGAGACGAAGCTGGCGGTGTTGCCGAACTGATCCGTGATGGTGCCGGAGAGGTCGCTGCCACCATAAATGAGGTAGGTGTTGCCGCTGCCTGCCAGTACAGTGGCGCTGCCGGTTGTGCCACTGATTGCGCCGCGCAGGTCGCTGGGCTGGGCAAAACCAGAGGGCGCATTCGAACTCACTGTTAGCGTGTTGACATTGTATTCGGCGACAAAAAGAGCGCTGTTGGCGGGCATATTTTTAACTTGCTCAGGGGAGAGCCCAAAATCGCCGTTATCTGGAACATGGCAAGAAGTGCAGGTACGGCCGTTGCCCAAAAAGGTCTCTTGGCTAAAGAGTATTTCACCCTGTGCTGCCAATGAAGCCACGGTAGGCGGAGCAGAAAAAGTGGCACCCTGGGTATTTACCGGCGTTGGTGCGCCCAAAGCAAAATGTGCATTCGTTTGCGTGCCGCTGCCAAAGCCAGCGCCGCTCACGCGCTTCAGGCTGGCGGTGTTAAGGATTGGCAATTGGGCACCGTTGGGACCATCGGTGGCCCCGGCAGTGCTGCCCGTGTAGGCAGTGCCGCCGTAGGATAGGGCTACGTTCACGCTGGTGCTGTTGATATTATCGGGATTGTTTTGGAAGGCGACTTTGCCAACAATGGGGATAATCTCTGCGGGCATGATGAAGTCGGGAGCCGGAGCACCGGGCAGCGCAGCGAATTCGGCCGTGGCTACAAGCACCGTGTTTGCCCCAGCCGGAGCATCATGCGGAAAGACGTAACGGCCGGTTTGCTGGCCGAGGCCGTTGTAAAACACAAGCATTGCCTGTCCAGGTGATCCAGGGGGATCGCCTGCCTGTGGCCCCCAACCTTTTTGGCTATCCCCGGATACTTCCAGGACAACGTACTGCACTTTGGAATTGCCGTTGAGACCGGCCACAACTTCATTGATGCGCACTAGATTTTGGTCGGCAGCAGCCTGTTTAGAGGCCATAAAAAAGCCCCCTAGCAGGAGCACAAGAACGGCCGCTAACACCCATCGAAGATGCGACTTAGAGGCATAACTGATCATGAGACCATCCTTTTTCTAAACGCAAGCCATGTACGGCTTCTGAGCGGCAAATATTTATTTGGTTTGCCCCAATTACATCTTCCCAAATGTAATTTGCTCAAATATTTCTTGTTTTCTACTCAATAGGAAATCTGACAAAATTGCGAGTAACGAGAATGATATGGAGATTTGCTTACGGGGATTCTTACCGCCATTACCTGTTTTTTCGTTGCTGAGAGGCACGAGAAAAGCCTGTATTAAAGCGCATTCGCATAGTGATATAGGGTGAGGAAATTATGAAAGCGGAGCAAGCAAAGAGGGTTTTTGTCGCTAAAAAAGCCCTCATATTATCAAAATATCTGTTTGGAATTTAAGAAACGTTACTTATCTAATCTTCTATGTTCAGTCCATCAATTGTCTGCCCTGAAAAGCCATTAGTGGAGCCTTGCCAGAAGAGCGAGTAGGTGCAGCTCGTGGTATCTCCCAGAGAAGCAGGGGTGCATACGAAGATGTCTGAGCCACTACCAGATGCGCCCATGACATTGAATGTGCCCGAGGTAGCGAGATAGATATCTCCGTTGCCATCTACCCATACGCCGCTGACATTTTCTGTACTCTCGGTCAGTTCCACATCGCTGCCGTCGAAGTAAAGCGATAGCGTTGTGCCATCCAGCACCAGCAGGTCGCTGCTCGTGCCGCTGATGCTGCCGGTATTGTAGTTGCCCAGCGTGCTCAGGAGGAGACGGCCGTCTGGCGCAAAGCCAATCGCGTCTATGTCTTCACCAGCCGAATCCAGCCCTGCGGATGATCCATCAAAGTACAGTTCGAAGCTGCCAGCCGTAGTTTCGCCTAGCGACGTCGGCACAAAGCGGACAATGTCGGAATCATCGACGCCGGTCACTGCGCCAATATCCTGAGCGCGTACAAAACTTAGCAAAAAGCTGCCGTCTGCCATTGCGTGGAAGGCGTTGAGATCATTCGTTGAAATACCAAGGTCTGAAAGGTCTAAAAGCATGCTCCAGGCGTCGCTGCCAAGATCGTAGGCTAAGACATCCTCGTTGGCAAAGGTAACGCTCCCCACCACCCCACTTGAGTTGGAACTCAGGTAGATGGTTTGAATCGTGCCTGGTTCAAAGGTGGGCGTTGGAGTTGGTGTATTGGTCGGTAGTGGCGTGGCTGTTGCCGTTGGGCTGGGGCCAACCGTCGGTGTATTTGTGGGTAACGGTGTGTTCGTCGGCGGTGGCGTATCTGCTGCCGTCGGTGTAGCGGTTGAGGGCCGGTACTTCCAGAGTCAATGCATTTGTCGCGCCTTGACCCAGCGAGCTCTTCACGTCAACGTCTATGGTCCACTCGCCGGTAGACCCCAGGTTCATCCTGGCATCGTACCTTTGGGGATTTGCTGGCGAATTGTGGGCCGTTCCCCAGCCCTCGTAGTCCTGGCCGTCGTTGTTGGCCTTTAGGATCACCCTTGCGTCCGATACGGTCTCTCTGGTGTTGGAGTCCGTAATG
>JBHIWP010000345.1:0-6267 GCA_041987425.1 Promineifilaceae bacterium (SeqCode)
TTTGGAGGTAACCAGGCCCAGCACCACCGTTTTGTTTTCCGGCACAAAGCGCAGTGGTGAAAAGTCGCCAGAGCGTTCGTCATCATATTCCATGAAGTAGGCATCGACGTTCATTTCGTTGAACAGCACTTCGGCCACTGGCTCATAGCCGCCCTGGGCAAACCAGGTGCTGCGGAAGTTGCCCCGGCACATGTGAACGCCGATGGTCAGGTCTTCGGGACGGCCGTCCAGTGCCGAATTGATCAGCGCCGCATAGGTACGAGGCAGTTCGTTGGGGTCATCGCCCCGGTCAATGGCCCCCTGGCGCATCTTGGGATCGCACAAATAGGCCAGATTGGTATCGTCCATTTGAATGTAGCGGCAGCCCGCGTCATAAAGCGCCTGAATCTCTTCCCGGTATACCTGGGCCAGGTCCTCAAAAAATTCATCCATGTCCGGGTATGAATTAATGTCAATGGCCGCCCGCCCGCCGCGAAAATGCACCATTGTAGGCGAGGGGATAGATACTTTTGGCGTTTCGCTCACTTGAGATTGCAGAAAATTGAAGTCATCAACCTGAATGTTCTTCGTGTGGTGCAGCTTACCGGTAACGGCCAGCCGGGGCGGGGTAAAGCCATCCTTGGCTGGTGTTGCATCCGGGTTGGCTTCAATGGCTCCGCTAACGGTTACCCCGCCGACCTGTTCCAAAAAGTCCAGATGAAAGTAGGTGCGCCGAAATTCACCATCGGTAATGCTTTTTAGGCCAACGCTTTCTTGCTTTTTCACGGCCTCGCGTACGGCTTCGTCTTCGGCCGCACGCAGCTCCTCAGCAGAGATTTCTCCTTTGTGGTAGCGGGCGCGCATGTCTAACAGGCGCTTGGGCCGCAACAGGCTGCCCACATGGTCAGCACGAAAAGGGGGATTTATTTTTGACATGGCTCATTCTCCTAAAAATGTGAAAAGCAGTTACAATCGCTTTACTGAGGATCGAAAAATACAGTTTCCTCAGCTCCCTGTATGTGTATATCAAATTGGTAAGTGGGTATTTCTTCTGCTTGTTTGCACGTGGCAATAAGTGTATGCCGCCGACTGCTGTCCACGGCGTTCAAGACTGGATCATCGGCATTGGCCGGTTCATCTTCAAAATAGATTCGGGTAATGGCGTGGAGCAGCATGCCCCGGGCAAATACAGTGACGTTGATGTACGGCGCGTTCCCCTCGCGGCCGCCAGGTTTGATGGTTATGAACTCAAATGCACCTGAGAGGCGCGTTTCGGCTCGGCCAAATCCGCGAAAATTGGGGTCTGCTTGTTCGCGTAGCGGATCGACAGGGTGATTGTAGATACCATTGGCGTCCGGCTGCCAAATCTCTACCAGGGCATCCTTTATGGGGTGGCCGTCTCCGTCCCGCACCACGCCACTAATTTTGATGCGTTTGCCAACCGTTTGGGCCTGCACCAGATCGTTTTGCCGTTGGCCATAAATTAGCCCGATCCGCAGAAATGGCCCAACCGTTTGACTGGCTGATTGCTTCATAGGTGCTCCTTCACAAAGCTACTCAAATGGTGTCTGCCTTGGACCGCAGACAACGATGTCAAAGCGAAAGCCCAATGCCCAATCTGGTTGGGTAATGTCATGATCATAAACCGAGATGAGCTGCTTGCGTGCGTTCTCATCGGGGATGCCGTTGTAGATGGGATCCAGGGGCAGCAGCGGATCCCCCGGAAAGTACATTTGGGTTACCAGCCGCTGTAAGAAGTTGGTGCCAAAGACGGAAAAGTGAATGTGGGCCGGACGCCATGCGTTGTAATGATTGCCCCAGGGATAAGCGCCGGGGCGAATGGTGGTAAAACGATAGACGCCATACCTGTCGGTGAGCGTGCGGCCTGCACCATAGAAGTTGGGGTCAAGGGGCGTGTCGTGCTGGTCTACTTTGTGCATGTAACGGCCGCATGCATTTGCCTGCCATATCTCAATCAGCGCATTGGGAATCGGTGTACCCCCATCATCCAGCAGCCGCCCGGTGATGATAATTCGTTCGCCGATAGGTTCGGCCGTTTTTATTGCGTTTTTGGTCAGGTCATTATCCAGCGGGTGAATCTCGTCCTGCCCGTAGACCGGGCCGGTTAGCTCAGACAGCGTTTGCGCCAGCGGCACAAGCGGGCGGCTGGGCGAGCGCTTAAGCGTCGATTTGTAGGGCGGGTGCAGGTAGGGCGGGTGTATGGTTCGATCCACCGGGTTGAACGTGACCAATTTCGTCATGATTCCTGCGCCTCCTCAAGCTCGGTAAATACCCGCTTGGCAATGGCCATTGCCGTGTTTGCTGCCGGAACGCCTGCATAAATGGCTACCTGCAGCAGCGCCTCTTTAACTTCGTCTGGCGTCACGCCGGTGTTTGGCGTGGCGCGGATGTGCATGGCCAGTTCATGCTCTTTGCCCAGCGCCGCCAGCATGGTGATGGTCAGCAAGTGGCGCGTTTTGCGTTCCAGCCCGGGTCGTGTCCAGACTGTCCCCCAGGCCGTTTCGGTGATGAACTGTTGGAAATCGGCGTCGAACGCTGTTTTGTTGGCTTCTGCCTGATCCACGTGAGCATTGCCCAACACCGCCCGCCGTACGATCATGCCTTCCTCTAGCTTGTCTTTCATAAAATTTCCAGGCCCTTCGGATTGCCTGGGGTGTCAAGTGCTGCGCGAAAAACTCACGTTTCACGCTGTTAACCCCATAATCCCCAACCATATTTGATAGATGCCAAAACCAATCAGCAGCAGGCTGCCAACAGTGGCGAGGTAGCTGTTTAGCTGCCCACTAATCTTGCCCGCCTGGCCAAACACAACGATTTGTAAGGACAGTCCGCCAATCCATAACAGGTAGAAAAATAGAAGAAAGGCTGCGCCGTGCCAGGCGGATTGTGCCGAATAGGTAAGCAGGGCGGGTACCCCTACGGCCGTCCAGTTCAGATACACTTGCGGACTGATCCAGATGGCTACAATGGCCTGCCAAAAGGTGCGGTTAGGCGCCCTGGCTACTGCTTCCGTAGAAAGCTGCATTTGGCGCATATGGCCAAACAGAACATAAGCCAGATAGAAAAAAAATAAGCCGCCAGAAATTTGCAACCAATGAATGGCTTGCTGCGGTAACTGCCGCAGCACCAGCCACACTAACAAGATCACTGGAATATCGGCCACCAGCGGCGTGAGTGCCAGGGGCAGCGAACGCTTTACGCCAATTTGCAACGCCTGAGACAGGACAAATATTTTGAACGGCCCAAAAGAAAGTAAGGGCAGCGTTGCCAAAGAAAGCGCATGCAAGAAAATAACGATCATATAAATTGGGCAATGTAGTCAGCCATGGTGTCCGGTTGTTCAATGCAGGGCAGGTGCGCTGCATTGGAAATCTGTCTAAATTGGGCCTGGGGAAGGAGTTCGCACAGGCTGCTTACCAAATCGGGCGGGGTGGCTACATCTTCCCCGCCGCACAGAACCAGCGTAGGCGCGGTGATGGTCTGGGTTGTTTCTGTTAGATCGGCGTCGCGAATGGCGGCGCAGGTGCCGGTGTAGCCTTCTACGGGCATGCGGGTGAGCATGTTGGCGTAGCCACGGTAGGCGGATGGCTCTTCCTGGGCAAACGCTTCCGTGAACCAGCGAGCCAAAATGGCCTCGCTAAGAGACGCCATGCCGTGCTTCAGTAAGTGGTCGATGCGCTCGTTCCAGAGGACGCCCGTTCCAATTTTTGCGGCCGTATCACACAGCACCAGCGACTGCACGCGCTCTGGCCAGGCAGCAGCAAAATCCTGGGCAATCATCCCACCAACAGAAATGCCCACCAAGACGGCCTGCTTTACCTCAAGCCGATACAGCAGCCCGGCCAGGTCCGTGGCATGATCGCGAATGGAATACGGCGCAGGCGGGCAGTCGGACAAGCCATGCCCCCGCTTGTCATAGCGAATCACCCGATAGCGCTCATAAAAATGAGGCGCCACACCATCCCAGATGCGTAAATCCGTGCCCAGGGAATTAATGAAAACCAAAGGCGTGCCTTCTGGTGCTCCTGCACATGAATAATGTAGCGTTATGCTATCCACGGTGATGAATTTCATGAGTTACCTAAGCAGGTTTAACAAATGCAATATTGCCGTCCTGATGCCCAAACCGAGGCTCGGCGTGCGAACGGCCGTTCTGTACACCAAAGCAAAACCAGAGCTGGTAATGTCAGTCACGGTGACCTTTTAAGATAGTCTATTGAATACTGTTTGAGACTTGGCTTGGCATGACTTCCGCCATCTATGCCAATACAAAATTGTGCTAGAGGTTGAATCGATGGCCTCTATTGTATACATGAATAGCCTCAGCAGGCAAATTTTCGCGGAAAAAACGGTCAAAACCGCGCAATTTTTGATGAATTCGGAAGGGAGTTGTGGTTTTTTGTATACAGAACGGCTTGTGAAATAGCTGTTTTAGTGGCTCAGAAGGCTCGTTTTGCCGAGTAACCAACAATGCTGTGTATACATTATCCGGTTTTTGTAGGCGTTTTTTGGTATTTTAAGCCATTATTTGCATTTTCTGTATACATGAAGTATACAGTTTGCATACGCCGGGAAGGCGGATGTTCTTACATTTATGCGGTGAGGCTGGCCTGCACTGGACGGCCGTTGCAAAGTACGATGGAGGAGAATTATGTCGTCACAAACCGTAAACGCACTCATCACGTTAAGAGAACAGATTTTGAACGGCGAGCTGGCGCCAGGCGAACGGCTTTTGGAGCTGGCGCTGGTGGAGCGTTTGGGCGTTTCGCGCACGCCTATTCGAGCGGCGTTAACCCGCCTGGCAGAAGAGGGCCTGCTGGAGGAAATGAGCGGCGGCGGTTATGCCGTGCGCGAGTTTACCGTGCGCGACATTGAAGACGCGATTGAGGCGCGCGGCAGTCTGGAGGGCATGACCGCCCGGCTGGCCGCTGAACGGGGCGTGAGCCCTCTTGCCCTGAGAAAAATCAAAGAATCGCTGGAACATTTTGATAGATTGTTAGAAAAAACAGACCTGGAAAATGAAGATATTGAGCGCTACTTTGATCTGAATGAGCTGTTCCACAACCAGCTCATTATGTTAACTGAAAGTTTTGTCATTGAGCACGCACTGCGACGCATCAACGCCCTTCCCTTTGCTTCAGCAAACGCGTTTGTCATGGCTCAATCTGAGCTTGGCAATGCCTGGAAGGTCTTCTATGTGGCTCAGGAGCAACATAAAGGCATTGTTGAAGCGATTGAAAACCGCGAAGGCACGCGGGCCGAGGCCTTAACGCGAGAACACGCTCGCCTCTCCTTGAGCACCCTCAAAACTGCCCTGAAATCTAAGGCGGCCCTGGAGCAGGTCCCCGGGCTGAAGCTAGTTTACACGCCAACCTGATTGTCGTTTCAAAATCGTTTGACACAGTCTCAAGCCTTTGGACGGTTAGTACATTTTGAGGTAGCATAGTTCCCCTGTTTTTTCTTCCAAAAGTTGTGTGTAACAATAGAAAACCCAAAAGGAGCGATAACTGTGAAAAGGCGAGCATTATTTGTCCCAATGCTACTATTAATCGTGGTCCTGACCACCGTGACGAGTACGGCCGTTGCCGACGACGAGCCAGACTACTGGCTGGATGAAACCACGCTGCCCTTTGCGCCTGTTCCGGGATTTGAAGATTCAACCCGGATGTGGGGCGCGCTGCAAGGGGCCGGTTATCGCATTGAGATACCGGCTAACTGGAACGGCGATCTGGTGATGTGGGCGCACGGCTTCCGAGGCACGGGGCTCCGCCTCTTCTTCAACCCGGAAGAGGTGCCATTTCGTGAATACCTGCTGGAAAACGGCTACGCCTGGGCTGCGTCTACCTATGCCAAAAACGATTACAATGTAGGCCAGGGCGTGCGAGACACACACCGCCTGGCCACGTTCTTCCAAAGACGGTGGAATCCAACCCGTACCTATATTGCCGGGGCTTCAATGGGGGGGCACATTACGGCCGTATCCATCGAAAAGTATCACGCATTTTATGCAGGCGCGCTGCCGGTTTGCGGCGTTGTGGGAGACTTTGAGCTGTTTGATTTCTTCCTCGATTTCAACGTTGCTGCTCAGCAAATTGCCCTGGGAGCATCCCAGTTTCCCGTTGATCCAGCCTACCCTGTTCTTACTGCTCCCCAAATTAAAGCCAACCTGGAAGCTATTCCCGGCGGCTGGCCGCTCGTGTTAAATGCAGAGGGTATCGGCTTTAAACAACTGGTTGAACTGCGCTCCGGGGGTGATCGGCCCAACTT
>JBHIWP010000346.1:0-6266 GCA_041987425.1 Promineifilaceae bacterium (SeqCode)
TCTGACAGGAACAGCGTTTAAATATTTGGCATTCCCACCGTTTTCAGCATCTCTATAATAAGCTGATGCCATTTCATAGTTTTTAGGCTTTTGTGATGGAGAGCCACCATAAATATGATTAAAGCGCAAAGCAATATCACGTGCTAATTCTCGTTCCTTGTTTATCACTGTAAAACGTAAAATAGAACTTTCATTTTCAACCTGAACTGACAACAAATCTCGTAGCTCTTCTGGGGAATCAATATTATCCAATCTAGAACTATAGCGTGATAATAACTCCTTTACAATTGTGTCGCTTATTGCCAACTCTGGGTAAATATCTAAGTAAGGATTGGCAACTGGTTCAGTTTGGAATCGGGGATCAAGGTTCTGTATTGTCAATGATTCCAATGTTAGAATTTCAGGACTAGTTACCGCAATGAGAGCGGTTGATTCATAAGTAGCGGGAAGTAGTGTTATAATAACGAAAGTAGTCCCTGCAGCCAAAATAGATGAGCCCAAAACCCAGGGCCACCGAAATATCAGGCTTCTAATAAAAGGCCAAATATTGATTTGCTCTTCCAAAATGAAATCCTCCTGTTGACAAATCAAAGCAGATCATACATTAGCAAAATAGTAAAGGCAAATCATAGAAATTGAAAAAAGGCTTGGGTTGAATGCTTTGGTATTGTCATCTCAATGGGGAATACGGCTTCGAATGTGCAAGATGTTTTAGAATAAACTCTTAAGACATCTTGTAAATAAGCCCAAATATTATTAGGAAGAATTCGTTTGATTCTTCGGTTAAATTCTCTAAGTTTTAATTAATAGATGGAAGCATAAGTAATGATAAGTTAGGAGATAAAAATGCATCAGAGAATTAGTTACCCCATTATTTTAATGTTTATTATCGGATTTTTAGTCGCTTTAGCCCCGTTGTCGGACACAGTATTGGCTAGTCCACTGGAAATTGAGAACTTTGCGACAACCACCGTTACATGTGCCAATTTTGGGACCCTGGCACCTGGCGAGTCGGTAGAAGGATTAGGGAAAGTTCATCCAGATCTAAGTATTAGCAGTAGCACATCGAGTGTAGAAGCAATATTTGAGAATCAGTTTCCCGCTGCTTACGGATCACCAGGTGGGTTGAATGCTAATTTAGGTGTTCTAGAAGGTTTTTCTGATGTAAATAAGGTTCATGATTACGAGTTCTCATTTAGCCCAGATAAAGCTGTCTCCTATTTCTCTGTCAGAATGCTTGATTATGGCGATCTTAACAAGGTTTCCGCAACTGAACACGAAGTCTCGCTTGTGGCATATGATGTGAATGGTTTTGTGGTGGCGAACAGCACTTTAGCTTTCACAAGCGATTCTTCCTTTAATCCGACCTCGGGATCAGCTGGAAATCTACAGAATACAGGTGACGCAATAGCAAGCATTGGTAATCCAGGGAACTTCGTTTTCACAGTGTTTGGCTCTGGTATTGTTCGCCTTGAAATAGCTTATTCAAATAACCAAAACACTTCCATCTCTGATCCTAATCATGGTTTTGCAGATCTATGCTTTGAACTTGAAGGGCAAGTAGATTTTCCGGAAGATTCAACATGTGTGGATTTCAATATAGTGGCCCCTGGTGAATCTGTAGAAGGGTTGGGGGCAGTTCATCCTAATCTGAATATTAGTAGCCCTGGTGAGGCGGTAGCAATGGCGGAAAATCAACTACCTGCAGCCTACGGCTCTCCTGCAGGGTTGAACTATGGAATGGGTGGTTTGAGTGGCTTCAGCGATGTAAATAAAATACATAACTATACATTCTCATTTTCTCCAGACGTATCTGTTACGTTTTTTACGGTAAGAATGTTAGATTTTGGGGATTTAAACAAGATTTTAGCGACGGAACATAGTGTTAAACTTGAAGCCTTTAATAGCAATGGTTCTCTTGTTTCAACTAGTGAGCTATCCTTTGTTACAGATGCTGTATTTAATCCAACTTCAAGTTCTGCAGGGAATTTACAGATTACGGGAGACGCAGCAACAGACGTAGGCAACCCTGGAAATTATGCTTTTACTGTTGCCGGCAGCGACATAGTTCGATTAGAAATGAAATACTCTTCTGACCTGGGAGAAGGGGCTTCAGACCCCAATCATGGCCTGGCAGTACTATGTTTTGTTGTTGATCAAACAGATCCCGAAATCGACCCACCAACGGCCGAATTAACCCTGCTTCGTCCAAAACAAGCACCGGCAGTTGGTGGCAAGTTCCTGGTGGAATATGCTTGCAGCGACACAGCCCCCAACCTGGTTTCGGCTACGATTAACGGCTATGACGTGGTGAGTGGGCAGGAAGTATCGTTGGTCGTGGCAGATGAGGAGTCGGCCCGGATTGTGGATGGACAGTTGATTTGGCTGTTTGCCCCCGAATTTAGCTTCGATGTCACCTGCGCCGACGACAACGGCAATGAAGTCTCTACCACTGTTGTGCCCGACTTCAATACACCGTAAGGTTCCTTTCAAGTAAGCTCTAAAAGAGCGGATGGCTAAACGGCCGTCCGCTCCTTTTCTTTACACGTTCGCCTGAAACCACTCCCAGGTCTGGGCCAAACCCCCGGTCAGAGACGTTGTTGGCTGCCAGCCCAGCACTTTTTCAGCTTTGGAAACGGCCGAATAGTTCTGCACAATGTCCCCGATGCGCCGCTTCCCATGATGCCATTCGAATTCCTGTTGCGTCACCTCAGCAATTTGCTGGGTCAGCTCAAGAATGCTCGTTTCCGTGCCGGTAGCAATTTGGAATAGCTCACCGCTAATGTCACTTTCCAGGCCCAGTTGAATCGCCTTACACAAATCCGTCACAAAAACGAAATCGCGCGTCTGTTGCCCATCACCATGAATAGTCAACGGCCGTTTCGCCAAAATCCCTTTATAAAACTGAGACACAACGCCCTCTGTGTGCCCGCTAAAAGGGCCGTACAAATTGGCAAAGCGTAAAACAATTGTGCCCAAACCCCATGACCCATGATAGGCCAAACAGTAACCCTCGCCCGCCAGCTTGCTGGCTCCGTAGGGCGAGATAGGCAGCGGCGCTTGCTCCTCATGTGCTGGCGGCAGCTGGCGACCCAGCGGCGCGTTGGAGGAGGCAAACACAAAGCGCGGTACGTTTGCCTGGCGACAGGCTTCCAGCAGATTAAGCGTGCCCACCACGTTTAATTGACAATCGTAAAAGGGATCGTCTACCGACTTCGGGACGCTGGTTTGAGCAGCCAGATGAGCCACACCAGCCACGTCGCGCACGGCCGTTTCCACCACGCTGCGGTCTAAAATATCTCCTTCTAACAGCTCGACGTCTAATCCAGCCAGATAGCTGCGCTGGCCCGTAGAAAAATTGTCCAGTACACGAACGGTATACCCTTCCGTCAGGAGCAACCGCACTAAATTGGCGCCAATGAACCCGGCGCCGCCGGTAATTAACACTCGTTTCATTCAATACAATCCTTTTTTTGCAGTTTACGTTAAGGAGAACATAAGTATCTTTGGACCGAATTTATTTCCGAATACTTTTTGTTCTCCACACACAAGAAGATAATGGTCAATCATAGCCTGATAGGTGTATTGAACCAAACGGCCGTTCCCCGCTATACTCCCTACATTCTGTAAATAAAAAAGGGAATGTCCAATCGTATGGTCCCCAAAGATCACCTTCTACAAAAAATTGAAAACCGACAGGCCAAAATCGGCGTCGTCGGCCTGGGCTATGTTGGCCTGCCGCTGGCCATAGCCTTTGCGCAGGCTGGCTTTTCCGTGGTTGGCGTGGATGTTGACCAGACTAAAGTAGCGCAGCTACAGCAAGGGCGAAGCTACATTGCCGACGTGCACGCTGCGGACGTGTCAACTTTAATCGCCAACGGCCGTTTTCAACCAACCACCAATTATAGCCAGCTTGCCGATGCCGATGCCATCTCCATTTGCGTGCCCACTCCGCTGCGGAAAACCAAAGATCCAGATATTTCCTATATCATTGACGCCGCTGAAAACATTTCCCGCGTTGGCGCCACGGGCAAGCTCGTGGTGCTGGAATCCACAACGTATCCCGGAACCACGGAAGAGGTCATCTTGCCCCGGCTCGTGGACAATGGCGACCAGGTGGGGCGGGACTTTTTCCTCGCTTTTTCGCCAGAACGCATCGATCCCGGCCGCACCGACTACACCGTTTACAATACGCCCAAAGTGATTGGCGGCATGACGCCCGCCTGCCAGGAAACGGCCGTAGCTCTCTACAGCACGGTTGTGGCTCAGCCAGTGCCCGTTTCCAGCACGGCCGCGGCCGAAATGGTGAAGCTGCTAGAAAACACCTTTCGCGCTGTGAACATTGGTCTGGTTAACGAAGTTGCCCTGATGTGCGACCGGCTGGGGTTAAACGTCTGGGAGGTGGTGCAGGCTGCGGCTACCAAGCCCTATGGCTTTATGCCCTTCTACCCGGGGCCTGGTCTTGGTGGGCACTGCATTCCGGTCGATCCGCACTATCTAAGCTGGAAGCTGCGCACGCTCAACTACACGGCCCGCTTTATTGAGCTGGCCGCCGAAGTAAACAGCGCCATGCCCGCCTATGTGGTGAACAAGATTACCGCCGGGCTAAATGAATTTCGCAAGGCCGTAAATGGCAGTCGGGTGCTGCTGCTGGGCGTGGCCTACAAGCCAAACGTTGCCGACGTGCGCGAAAGCCCGGCGCTGGACATCATTCACCTGCTCCAGGCTCAGGGTGCGGAGATTAGCTACCACGATCCGCACGTACCCACGCTGACGCTGGACGAGTTCACATCTGAATCAGCACCGCTTACGGCCGTTTCCCTCCAGCAGGCTGATTGTGTCGTCATCATCACCGATCACGCCGCCTTCGACTGGTCGCTCGTTGCTCAGCACGCCCCCCTCATTGTCGATACTCGCAACGCTCTTAAAGGCATACGGGTGAACGGTCGTCTCCTGGCGCTGTAAAGAAAACCGCCAAGTACGCAAAATGTACAAAGTTTTTTTGTTTCTCTTTGCGCTCTCTGCGCCCTTTGCGGTTCATTCAGTTTCCAATCTCCAATCTCTGTTTCGTCGCAATCCGCGCGGACAATGGTTCTTAATACGGCCGTTCACCCGCTTGCCCCAGCCCAGCACAAAGTCGTCAACCGCCACCAGCAGCCAGCCGTCTGGCCCCGCGTGCGGCAGATCGTGGCCTTGCCAATAGGCAGCAATCTCGTCAGAATCGGCCGCAAAGCTAACGGTGTCGGCTGCGTCATCCAGCGTGAGGGCCAGAGCCAGGGCGTGATCCGGACGAAAGTAGCCCTTGCGGATTTCGCCTAGGAGCAGCCCGTAGCGAATTAAATGCAGCTTGCCGCTGTCCAGCGCCCCTTCTGGCAGCAGGTAGAGACGACCGTTCACCAACAACAGGCGCTCCTTTGGCAGCTGAACCTGCAAATATTCGCGGGCAAATGCCTGCCAAATCGCCAGCTCTTTCCTACCAATCGGCGCAAATGAGAACGGTTTCGGCAAGTGCTGCTGCGCCTGCACTTCTTGCCGCTGCATAATGGCAATGAAGTGGCCTTCACCAGCAAAGTGATGCGGCCAGAGGCGAACACATTTTTGTAAAGCCTCATCAGTCAGCGATTCATCCACCCAAGACGGCCGTCCTGCGCTAAAGCCAGCAAAACGCGGCGGTTCGACCAGCTCAAACTGGGGAAATTCTTGCAGGAATCGGGCAATCACCGCCTCGTTCTCCTCGGGTGAGAAAGTGCAGGTGGCGTAAACCAGCCGCCCACCCGGTTTTACCAATTCGGCGGCGGTGTAGAGTGCGGCCGTTTGCCGCCGGGCACAGGCCACTACGATTGCTTCGCTCCATGAAAATGGCTCCTGATTGCCCGCAAATTGGTGTTTGCGCAACATGCCTTCGCCAGAGCAGGGCGCATCCACCAGCACCCGGTCAAAAATGGGACCAAATTGCGCCGCAAGGTGTTCTGGTTCAGCGCTGGTGATTAGCGTATTGTGCGCGCCCCAACGGGTCATGTTTTCTGCCAGCAGACGAGCGCGGCTCGTGTTGATGTCGTTGGCCACCAGCAGGCCACGGCCCTGCATCTGCGCCGCCAAATGGGTCGTCTTACCTCCCGGAGCCGCTGCCAGATCCAGCACCAGCTCGCCGGGCTGCGCCGCCACCAATCCCCCCACTGTCATCGCCGACGGTTCCTGCAAATAGTACAGTCCCGCTGCATGGTAAGGGTGGCTGCCTGGCTTGCTGCCGTCCGTCACCAAAAAAC